>CALFBF010000093.1 GCA_937949965.1 uncultured Roseibacillus sp. | reverse complement strand
GCTAGCCATCGTCATTGATCGCTCGGGCTCGATGTCTGCCACGGTGAATGGAGGAGGAAAAACGATCACCAAAATGCAGCTCGCTAACAATGGTGCCGCCGAAGCGGTCCGGCTGTTGGGCACCATGGATGAAGTCGGTATCCTCGCGGTCGATTCGGAGCCCCACAACATCGTCAAGCTAGCCAAGATAGGAAACAAGAAGCAGAGCATCATGAACAGAGCCCGTAGGATGCAATCGCAGGGCGGCGGCATCTACGTCTACCGAGGGCTCAAGTCTGCTTGGGATCAGCTCAAAAAATCCAAGAACGGAACTAAGCATATCATCCTCTTCTCCGACGCAGCAGACTCCGAAGAACCGGGTGACTACCGAAAACTCATTGCCGAGATGACCAAAGAAGGAGCGACCATCTCCGTGATCGGACTGGGCACCCCCGCCGACCCTGATGCCGCGTTGTTAGAAGAGATCGCAACCCTCGGCAATGGGCGCATGTTCTTCACCGATCAACCGCTGGATATCCCCAAGCTCTTTGCTCAAGAAACCGTCACGATCGCTCGTTCCGTTTTCCTAACTGATCCAGCCAAAACGCAAGCGACAGGAAATGGAGGCGAAATCTTCCAACGCCAAATCAACTGGTTACCGGGAGTGGATGGTTACAATCTCTCCTACCCTCGCCTCGATGCCACTACCTCTCTCGTAGCTCAGGATGAATACCTTTCCCCTCTGGTCTCCCATGCTCGGCGCGGACTCGGGCGCACACTCGCGATCTCCTTTCCACTAGGGGGAGAATATTCGGAGCGCACTCGCGAGTGGGAGGACTACGGAAATGTTCTCCAATCGATTAGCAACTGGATTGCCGGTGATAGCATCCCACCCGGTCTCGGCCTCCGCCATCGCTTGGAAGGGACAACACTGACGCTGGAACTCCTCTACGACCTCGAAGACTGGACCGAAACCTTCTCGCTCAATCCTCCCACGATCAAGATGCTGGACGGACAAGCGGGTGGAAAGCCATACGAGCTAACGTGGAAGCGATTGTCTCCGGGGCACTTCACTCTCACCCGAGAACTGGAAGAAGGTTCGGTGGTGCGGGGCTCGGTGCAGGCTGGTAGCCACGCCCTCCCTTTCGGCCCTATCGCGGTCGGTTCCTCAACGGAGTGGAACTTCGACGCCGATCGATTAGCCGAACTCCGCGCGACCTCAGCAGCTACAGGTGGTCGCGAACTGGTCGATCTCTCGCAAGCTTGGCTGCGCCCCCCGACTACTTTTACTAGTAACCTCCGGTTGCCACTGATCATCGTCGCCCTTCTGCTCATGCTGTTAGACGCGCTCGTCACGCGAATGGGTTGGCGACTCCCCGTCTTCTCGATGCCAAACTTCGCCTTACCAGCAGCCAAAACGGCTTCCTCAAAAACGACAGTAAAACAACCTCCGCCAGCTCCCCCGCAGCCACCGTCACCCAAACAAGTCGAAACACCCAAAGACACCGGTCCGCCGACGAACCTTAATCAGCCGGCACCACGGAGCTCTCGCTTTGATCGGGCAAAGCGTCGCAAGTAAGCCACGCCCAGCATCTCACATCTAACCGCCTAAGATAAGCGATCGCGCAGCCGTTTGCTCTCCGCCAACCAACTGACCAACCCGGCTTCATCCTCATTTCCGAGCAGTTCACGAAGAGTCATCATTTCATTAGAAGCACGCTGGAGTTCGGCGAGAACAGCCTCTTTATTTTCCAAAAAAATACCCGTCCACATCTCGGGATTACCGGCAGCGACGCGAGTGGTGTCGCGCAAGCCACCCCCTCCATTAGTTCCTTCGGCAAGATTCCGTAGCGACACCCGCGCGGCCACGGCGGCAAGAGCGTGCGGGAGGTGGCTGATGCGAGCAACGACCTGATCGTGCTCCTCGGCATCAATCTCGCGAACACGGCAACCGAGGCTTTCCCAGAATTGAGTTAAAGCACGGGCTTCTTCGTTCGATGCCTCGGGACAGACAAAGCAGGAGGCCTCTTCAAACAAATTGGCCCGTGCTGCCGCAAAACCACCCTGCTCGGAGCCCGCCATGGGATGACTGCCAATAAAGGAGTGCCCAGCTTGGCGAAGCAATTGCCCTGCTCCGCGCTCAACGGCTCCCTTCACGCTCCCGACATCAGTCACCAAAAAATCACCTCCGATCGCCATGAGCTGAACGGCCAAGTCTTCGTAAAAAGCAACCGGAGTGGCTAGGATCACGAGATCAGCACCAGTCACGACCTCGGCTAAAGATTGGCTCGCCTGAAAACCCGCAGCCCGCACGGGCACTAAACGCTCCTCTGAGCGCCCCCAGAACCGGACTTCGCCCAGACCTCGTTGCTGAACGGCAAGGCCTATCGAGCCTCCCAACAAACCAGGACCGAGAACAGCTATCTGCTTGAATGCCATCTCGCTCGATAGAAATCCCCTCCCCGCTCTTTAGCAAGCTTGGAGGGCATCACATTCTGCCTTTCCTTTCGAAAAGGATTCGACTTTCCCCTTCAATTTCTTTTTTAAAAGTGCACACCACAAATGAATGCACAAGAAGCACTGCAATTACTGAAGGAAGGCAACACTCGCTTCGTTAACGAGGCTCCCACGCGAGTCACGCAAACCAGTGCCGAGCAACGCCAACAGCTCGAAGGCGGCCAAACCCCTTTCGCCATTATTCTCGGCTGTTCTGATTCGCGAGCATCAGTGGAACTCCTCTTTGATCAAAATCTGGGCGACCTCTTCGTGGTGCGGGTTGCGGGCAACATCGCCAACCCAGCCCTTATTGGTTCAGTGGAATTCGCAGCTGCTCAGTTTGGCACCCGGCTCGTGGTCGTGCTCGGACACAGCCAATGTGGGGCCGTTAAAGCGACTCTCGGCGAGATCGAGAAACCCTCCGGCGGACTTTCTCCAAATATCACTGCCATTGTGGATCAAATCCGCGCTGGGGTAGAGCCAATCGCTCGCCTAGCTAACCAAGAGCAACCGGAAGACCTCCTCACCCAAGCCATTCGAGCGAACGTCAGTGCGACAGCGGAGAAACTGCGACAAACCTCACCCATACTCAAGGACCTCATCGCGAACGATGGCCTCCAAGTAGTGGGAGCTGAATACTCGCTCAAAACTGGAGAAGTGGAATTCTTTGACGGTCCCTAAGAATTCTTTGAGAGGAGGCTGCGACGACGATGCCTCCTTATCTCGAAAAATTCCTTTGCCAGAACCCGACTCGCGCCTAGTCTCCTCACGAAAAAGACGGGGGAGCCTTTCGAGGCTGAGAACAGGCTACTAAGCCCGAAACCCTTTGAACCTGACACGGGGTAAACCGGCGTAGGGAGTCCTTTGAGAGCATTTCGTTTTTTTATCCCGCTCTCACTGCTTCTCTCTCCCCGAGTGACCCTCTGTTAGCACCACTAACCGAATCTATCCTATGGCCAACTTCGACGAACAAGAACAGATCCTCAATCCTGAAACTGCGCACCAACGCTCCGACTACACGGGCAACTTTGTCGAAGACATCGACAACAGTGATGAAATCGAAGCCATCGAAAAGGATCCCACTCAGTTCCCCAACTCCACGCGAGTCTACATCCAAGGACAAATTCACAAAGACGTGCGCGTCCCGATGCGTGAGATTCGCCAAGACAAAACCACCCACGCTAACGGAGTGGTGGAGGAAAACGCGCCAATTCGAGTCTACGATTGTGCCGGACCGTGGGGTGACCCTTGCTTCGAAGGCGACGTCACCCAAGGTCTCCCTGCTCTTCGCCGCGACTGGATTCTCGCTCGTGAAGATGTCGAGGAATATGAAGGCCGTGACGTCAAGCCCGAGGACAATGGATATCTCTCTGACAAGCATGCCGAAACCTATAATTCGAGCAAAGCGGCCAAGAATAAGCTCAAGGAATACCCCGGCCTGCGCCGCAAGCCTCTCCGTGCTTCCGCCGGCCACCCCGTGACTCAGAAGTGGTATGCCGAACAAGGCGTGATCACTCCCGAGATGGAGTTTGTCGCGATTCGAGAAAATCTCGGTCGCTTGGAAGCCTTCAAGACGGTTGCTGATAGCTACCCCCAGCCAGAGAGTTCAACTCCTGCTAACAGCTCCGCTTCTCTCGAAGAAAAGATTGCGCAACTCGAATCCGAATTAGTGATTGCGAAGGAAAAGCTACAGAATCCATCGGGCACTCCAGAGGGCTACCTCATGCCCCGCCCCAGCGATATCGATCCCCAGAAGCAGGTCGCTCGCAATCGCATGGATCACCAGCATCCGGGACAGTCTTTCGGAGCTTCTCTGCCAGAACTGATCACACCTGAATTCGTCCGCTCTGAGGTCGCACGCGGTCGAGCCATCATTCCGGTGAACATCAATCACCCCGAGAATGAGCCCATGGCTATCGGGCGGAACTTCTTGGTCAAAATCAACGCAAACATCGGCAACTCGGCGGTAGCATCGACCATCGACGAGGAAGTCGAAAAAATGCGGTGGTCCACCAAGTGGGGTGCCGACACCGTGATGGATCTCTCCACCGGGAAAAACATTCACGCCACCCGCGAATGGATCATCCGCAACTCCCCCGTCCCCATCGGTACCGTCCCGATTTACCAAGCACTTGAGAAAGTGAATGGCCGCATCGAGGACCTCACGTGGGAACTCTTCCGCGACACTCTCATCGAACAAGCAGAACAAGGGGTGGACTACTTCACTATTCACGCTGCGGTTCTGCTGCGCTTTGTCGCACCGACTGCCAAGCGCATGACTGGGATCGTCTCCCGTGGTGGTTCCATCATGGCCAAGTGGTCCATCCATCACGGTAAGGAGAACTTCCTCTACACCCATTGGGATGACATCTGCGACATCTGTGCCGCCTATGATGTCTCCTTCTCGATCGGCGATGGACTCCGTCCTGGTTCCATTGCTGATGCTAACGACTATGCCCAACTAGCAGAGCTCGAAGTGCAAGGAGAACTCACCACTCGCGCCTGGGAAAAGGGCTGCCAGGTCATGAACGAAGGCCCCGGTCACGTGCCTCTCCACCTCGTGCAGGAGAACATGCAGAAGCAGATCGAGTGGTGCCACGAAGCCCCCTTCTACACCCTTGGACCACTGACTACCGACATTGCGCCCGGTTACGATCACATCACCAGTGGTATCGGTGCCGCCCACATCGGTTGGCATGGCTGTGCGATGCTCTGCTACGTCACTCCCAAGGAGCACCTCGGCCTCCCGAATCGCGACGACGTTCGCGAAGGGGTGATCACTTACAAGATTGCCGCTCACGCTGCCGACTTGGCCAAAGGCCATCCCGCTGCCCAAGAGCGTGACAACGCCATCTCGAAAGCCCGTTTCGAATTCCGTTGGCGCGATCAATTCGCCCTCGGACTCGACCCCGCACGAGCGATCGCCTTCCACGACGAAACCCTTCCAGCCGAAGGAGCCAAAACCGCTCACTTCTGCTCCATGTGCGGTCCCACCTTCTGCTCCATGAAGATCACCGGTGACGTCCGCCAATACGCAGAAGAAAACGGCTACGGGGAGTAAGAGGATCTGCTATTCAGTTTATAATTAGAGACTCTGTCCAAGCATTGTCACAGGGGTCGACGCGACACAACATAGTCTAACTTTTCTCCTTGCGAGTAAGGCTCGAAAATGACGGTCTACCATATTGGCCCCCTCAATCGCTGTCTAAAATGATTAGGCAATTTCCTGCCGATAATTTTTCGCGCAAAGGCACGATTAGGCGTGACGGCAACACGAGCTAACAAGACGTGAGGTATCTGCTCTCCTTCTTATCCAGAATCCGGTGCTATTTCCTTTGCTCGACAGAATGAGCCAGTATCTTCTGCTCTACTAATGAAACAATTACTCTTCTTACTTTGCATAAATTCCCATCTCCCGATCTGGGCCGAAAAAATTCCAGTAGAAAACCGTCCTAACGTTCTCTTCATCGCCATTGATGATCTCAACGATTGGATTCAGCCGATGGGAGGACATTCACAAGCAAAGACTCCGCACATCGATCAATTTCATCAAAAAGGAGCCGTTGTTTTTCAAAATGCAGTTTGTCCTTCTCCTGTCTGCGGTCCATCGCGTTCCGCTTTGCTTTCCGGTGCATTGGCTCACGAAACCGGCGCCTATAGTAACGGAGATAACATGCTAGATACTGACTACGTGAAAGAGCATGCAACATTACCAGAATACTTTTCTAAAAATGGCTACCACTCTCTTTCTACTGGAAAAATTTTCCATAAACACGCCACTCTAACAGGAGCAGACTGGGGCCACTGGGCCTTTGACAGCTTTCGCCGAGCAGACGGTGGACTAACTCCTCAGAAAGATAAATTCACCAGTCAAAAACTGGGAATCGTCCAAGGAAAGAAATCGACCGGACCAGCTCCAGCTCAGAGCTGGGGAGCACTCAGTTGGGGGCCTACCGTTGAGCCCTTAGAAGAAACCCTAGACCATCTCTCTGTATCCTGGGGCGCCGAACAGCTTGGTAAAGAATGGGAAAAACCTTTCTTCATGGCGATTGGCATTAGTCGTCCTCATCTCCCTTGGATCGTACCTCAAGAATTTTTTGACCTCTATGATCTCGAAACTCTTGAGACGCCAGAGATTCGCGAAGACGATCTCGACGACACTCTTGGAGCTAATGGTTCCTCCAATGCTAAACCGCAAAATGACTACCTTTGGGTAAAAGCTAACAAGCTCGAAAAAGAGGCAACCCAAGCCTACCTCGCATCTGTAAGCTACGCCGATGCTTGTCTAGGTGTCTTGTTCGATGCCCTAGAGAAAAGCCCACATTACGACAACACCATCGTCATTATCTGGGGAGATCACGGTTATCATTTGGGAGAGAAACTTCGTTACAAAAAGAATACCCTCTGGCGAGAGGCGGTCCGAACTCCACTCATGATTCGCTTACCAAAGATGGATTCCTTACACGTTTGTGAACGTCCGGTAAGCCTCATCGACCTATATCCAACTCTAATCCAACTTTGTAACCTCCCTGAGAAAAAACTCTCGGGCCGCGACATTTCCCCCCTTTTGCTCGATTCCCAAGCTGCGTGGCCTCATCCTGCTATTACGATCGCTCCACAAGGCACATCCGTTCTGAGTGAAGATTATCACTACATCGAATACCAAACCGGAGCCAAGGAGTTCTACGATCTCAAGCAGGATCCGATGGAATTCACCAATCTCATCTCTACTCCAAAGCATGCGAAAGACATTGCTAAACTAGCCGAACATGTGCCCCAAGAACGAGTCGAAACCGTGGAAACCATCAGTGGGCCAACGAAAAACAAAAGCCCCAAGACTCCTCTCGACGAAAGCTTGAAAAAAAGACGTTCCCTTTCCAAATTAAAGTAGTTCGAACCAAGTCGCGATGGGTTCTCGATAACTGAGCAACAGGACAGCATCACCACTTGGTCCCTCCAAGTGAATCAAAACCGACTGCCGCATCAGTGCACCAGAGTGATAACAGAAGACGAATTGATGGTGAGAGAACTGGACACTATCTACTACACCAAGTGACCCTTTCACCACGATCAGGGTCAACTGGTGAGTGCTCTTCGCAAACTCGGTTGGGGAATTGGCTGGAAACGAGCACGACATGCGCGACAACGACACGCGCGACAATAATGAGCATTAGAACTCGAGTCCCTAAGCCTTCCTTGGCACTCTAAATTCACCGGTAACAGTAAGGAAATCACCTCACTACCTGCGCTCTCTTCGAAACGCTCTCTTCAGAAAAAAGCAGATTGATTCTTCCCGAAGACTTAGCGTCCTTCATTCGTTTCACGGGCTTCTTCAAGAGCACGAGCGCGCCGCTCGATATCGTTATTAGCACTCTCGGTTAGATTCCCATGCTCATCTTCAACCCCCGAGGCACGCCGTAGAGCGCTTCTCCTAGCTTCTGCTGTCTCTCTCTTCTCTTGATAAGAAGGAATATGCTCCATTCCAGGAAGGTTCAAATTCCACCACCCAAAAAACTGGCCACAGACCATGACCACCAAACCAGAGAAAAACAGCACGATGAAAGACCTCATATGAGATGACTATTATGCATAATTGACTATCAAAATCAATTTCGTAATTCAGTCACTTTGAAATAAAAAAGCACTCTTGCTTCTTCTGCTAGCTCTCGTGAGGCTAGCTCCGTTGAAGGAGAAAAAGATACTGATCACAGGAGGAGCAGGCTTCATTGGTTCTCACTTGGCCGAACAATTGGCTAGCGAAGGTCACCTCGTCACTGTTTTCGATGATTTTAATGATTACTACTCTCCCGCTATTAAGGAGCGGAATATCGCCGGATTACCGAAAGAAGTGCGCCTTGTTCGAGCTGACATCCGTGATGCCGTGGCCGTAGAACGAGCCTTTGTGGCTGGGCAATTCGATAGCGTCGTCCATCTCGCGGCAAGAGCTGGTGTGCGTCCCTCAATCTCGAATCCC
>CALFBF010000092.1 GCA_937949965.1 uncultured Roseibacillus sp. | reverse complement strand
CTTACTGGCGCCAAAGACGGAGTGCTTACAGTTGTCGATCGACATCTCTTCGTCGATTCCGATGGTGTAAGGGTGAGATTCGTCAATCTCCCAGCGCAACTCTTGCTCGACGAGGGGAAGCTCGTTGGGGCGGTCTCCGTAGACTTTGTTCGTTGAGGTGAAAATGAAGACCGCATCGGGGGAGTGGAGTCGATTGGCCTCTAACATGTGTAGAGTGCCGGTAGCATTGACGCCGAAATCAGTGAGAGGCTCCTTCGCGGCCCAGTCATGAGAAGGTTGTGCTGCGGTATGGACGACGAGGTCGATGTCGCTGCCATATTTTTGAAAAATTTTCGAAACCGCTTCGAAGTCGCGAATGTCCGCAGGCTCGTGAACGAAGTTCTCAGAAAGCTCTTGGAGCTCGGAGGTCGTGCCTGCAGTAGAAGCTTCGTCTCCGAAGAAATAGGCGCGCATATTGTTATCAATACCGACAACACGATGACCATTTTTGAGGAGAGTTTTGACAGTCTCAGAGCCAATGAGGCCACTGGAGCCAGTTACAATCGCGGTTTTCATAAAAGAGATAAATAGAGAAGCGGGGAACTTCTTTTTGATGCGATTAGATGCTTAATAAGACTAAATCGCAAAAAATTTATAAGATTTTCCGAATAAAATGGCGAGTGCGAATTCTGAAAAGATCAACTTTTCTAAATCACTCTTTCGATGGTCCAGAAGAGGCCTGTTAGAGCGATCGCGAGGGAGAGGGTGAGGCGAAAGTAGGAATATCCTTTTTTGTCCTGCCACCACCCAGTGAGAGCTAAAGCTCCTAACAGAATACTGATTTGTGCAAGTTCCACTCCGACATTGAAGCCGAGAATGGGAGTGATGAGCGCTTGTGGGTCGACGGGCAGTTCGCTCATCACGCTCCCAAACCCCATCCCGTGCAGGAGGCCGAGGGCAAAGATGAGGCCCAGTCGCCAGGGTTTTAGCTCCTTAAGGAAGAGGTTCTCAATCGCGACGTAGGCGATGCTGAGAGCAATGAGGGGCTCGATTACGGCAGGGTTGATCGGGATAACTTGGGCCACAGTGAGCCCGAGGGTGATGGAGTGGGCCAAGGTGAAGAGGAGACTTTGTGTTAAGAGAGGCCGGAGCTTGGGAGTGAGTAGAAAAAGCCCGATGATGAAAAGGATGTGATCGAGGCCCTTGGGAATGACATGCTCGAATCCTTCCCGAATCCAGTTCCAAAAAGAGGGGGCGTGCTGGCTCAGTTGCGGACCTTTGTCACGAGAACCTCCTACCGTTGCAAGGGAGTAGACTTCGCCCTGCGAAACGGTGACGAGATCTTGCTCGCGCCCGTCAGAAGCAGTGAGTAAGGCAAGGGAAGGGCCGTCTTCGCTTTCTTGCCAAAAGAGTTCTAGTTCTCCTTTTTCGGTAGGGTAGGGCCAGTGAGCTGACCACACCATGCGCTGAAAGGTATCGGGTCGTTGTTCGAAGAATTCACCCCAATCTGTACCCCACTTTGCGAAGACAAAATCTAGCGCGATCGACTGACCATCGAAAAGCAGATGCAGCACATCTGTCAGATAACGCTCACCCTCGACAAGGATACGTTCCTTCTCGGAATGAGAGAGTTGTGCAAACCATTCCCCGGTGGGACGCGAGTCATCTTCGTTCGACCGCATCTCAGGTAAGGCGTAGCCAGCATCCATTTCGAGCCGGATAGAGAGCACTTCTTTCTCGAGAGTGACACGAATAAAATGTTGTTCTACCTCATGGGCAGAACAGAAAAAACAGCTCGTGATTAAGAGAAAAACAACAACGAGAGTAGGCACGGGGTGAGCGTAAAATGTTTTTAAGAAGGGGGCAAGTCACTCTCGTTTGATGCAGGAAAATCGAGGATTCTTTTTATCTACTAGAAAATAAGTATTTTTTAGAAGAAGAGAAGCCGTCCTGCTACGACGAGAATGAGGGCTCCCGTCCAGCGGCGAATGAAGGTTTCGTCAAAGACGCCTTGTAGTAAGCGTGCTCCGATGATTCCTCCCAGGGTGACGGTGACTGGGAGCCAACCGAGCTGAGACCAATTGGCTTCGGGGGCGAGCACCGCTAAGCCTACTGCAGAGTTGATGAGGATGAACCATGTGCCTACCGCCGCGACTTCGCGCGCTGGCCCGGCTCCTAGCAGGTGGAGAACAGGCACGAGGTATATCCCGCCTCCTATGCCAGTGACCCCAGCTAAGAGGCCGAGCGCAAGACCTAGAATAAGCAGCGCGGGGAGAGGGAGTTTTTTCTCTTCCTTCTGCTCGACTTGTAGAAAAAGGAGAATACCCGCTACCGTGAGCGCGAGGCCAAGAATGAGAAGGAAGGTGTTCTCTGCCACTTGCCAACGGGCACCGAACCAGACTCCAGGGATGGAGGTAAGCAGCAGGGGTGTTAGAAGTTTGAGCCGGACCCGTTTGGCCAAGATGCTGGCGCCTCCTCCAATGAGGACGACTGCGAGATTGCAGGAAAGAGAAAGAAGACGAATGGTGTCTGACTCTTCCCCGCGCCAAGCCAGCACCGCAGTGTAGGAAGAGCCCCCCCCAAAGCCTACTGAGGAGTAGACCAAGGCGATGATGAAAAAAAGAAGAACGAGAAACATAGTAAGGCGAGTCTCTGAGAGTATTCTCTGTTAGAGAATCAACATACAGTCTCCGTAGGAGAAAAAGCGATAACGCTCAGCGACTGCTTGGCGATAGGCTTCCATGGTGAGTTCCTTGCCTGCCATTGCAGAGACCAGCATGATGAGGGTGGATTCGGGAAGGTGGAAATTCGTGAGGAGGGCGTCTACTGCACGCAGGGTGCGCGGAGGATGGATGAAGATGTCAGTCGCACCGGTAGCCTCTTGAGGATAGTCTGCCTGCACTTCCGCGAGATGTTCGAGTACGCGGGTGACGGTTGTGCCCACTGCGATAGCGCGGCCTTTTTTTGAGCGAATTTTTTGAGCGGTTTTTTCCGAGAGGGAGAAGTTCTCGCAATGCATGTGGTGGTCGCTCACCAGCTCGCTCTTCACAGGGCGGAAGGTTCCAACCCCGACATGAAGGGTGAGAAAACTGTGAGGTAGTTCTGCTAAGAGTTCAGGAGTAAAGTGAAGGCCAGCTGTCGGAGCTGCAATCGCTCCTTCTTCCCGTGCGTAGGTGGTCTGGTAGCGATTATCGTCAATGCGCTCTGGCGTGCGTTCCATATAGTGGGGGAGAGCGAGCGATCCTTTCTCAGGATCGGGCATCTGGTCCCAGTCGATGATACGGTTTCCGTCAGCGTCAATTTCGCGGACAGTTCCGGTAGCCTCTCCGATCTGGACGGTACGACCAATTTTCATCTTTTTGCCGGGCCTCACCAGTGAGCGCCAACAAGTGTGCGAGATTTCCTCCACGCGGAGCAGCTCCACTTTGCCATCATTAGAGAAGAAGCGTGCGGGGACGACTTTGGTGTCGTTCAGAATGAGAAGGTCGTCGGGTTGGATGTATTGGGGAAGATCGAGGAAGTGCTTGTGCTCGATGGTACCGCTCTCACGATGGACCACGAGCATACGCGAACCCGAGCGGTCTTCTAGGGGATGAGAAGCAATGAGCTCGGCGGGGAGTTCGTAGTTAAAGTCGACCGTGCGAAGCATGGGGCAACTGGTAGAGCCCTTTCACGCGCAGGCCAAGTTTTTCCGATTCGTCAAAAAAAAGGAAATACGAATGAGGGAGCTACGGATAGTTTCTATTCCGGTACCACCCGACCCTTTGGTGGAGGGGCGAAGAGAGGGGTTTTCTTTACTTTCTTTGGGCGCGTGAAGGGTGTGTTGACCCATTTTGGATCCGAGAGGGGACCTGTTCCTTGGAATTGGAGAAGCCCGCTAAAACCTGTTAAGTTCAGGGGCAGGGTCACCAGTTTGAGGATTCCTTCGGTGTCTGCACGAGCAGTCATATTTAGATTCTTGTGCACCAGATCGATAGACCCTTCCGCCTGCACGGTGAGGGAGTCGGTCGAGGTGATGAAGTCGTCGGTATAGAGAACACCCTTACGAATCAAAAAATTGGCGGAGGCATCACGAGCGGTTTCGTGAGATGCTTTTTGATGACCTTGAATGGAGGCTATGAAGGGAGAGAGAGGGCCAAAGACGGGTGCTTTGAATAGTTCGCCCTTTTCGAGGCCGATGTTTCCAGTGCCTTCCAAGGATTCAATCTTGCCTGCAGTGCCAGAGAAATCGAGACGTCCGGTGACTAACCCTTTTTCGATTTTTTCGAATCCATAAGTGTCGCCAATATCGGCCATTCTTAGCCGAGTCCAAAGAATCTCTCCACGGAAGTTGGAGGGCAGCCCCGGCTGATTAGGTAGTAGAATGGTCAGTTCTCCTTGGATGGGCCCTGAGAAGACATAGGACGAGAGATCAGTGATATCGACTTGACGATGGTGGGTGTGAACGAGAACTGAAGTTTCCCGGAGCTCCACGTCTTGTCCCAGAAAGCGGTAGTAGAGCGGAGCCGCCGTCTGCATCCGTGTATGAAAAGAGGTGCCCTTGCGTTCCTTAACGTGATCGACCACTCCCGAGGAGGAAAATGCAGGTGGTTCGCTCATCTGGTAAGTGCGCTCCAGATAATCAGCCGTTTTGGGCAAGAAGAGGCGAAGAACCGAGGCTGGCCAGCAGATGCCATGGATGTGGTTGATGTGGGTCAGCTGCTCGGCACGATCATACTGCACCGAGGCCGCTCGTACGATTGCACTCTCCGGGCCACCAAATTTTTTGCGAGTCGCATTCTCTCGGAGATCAATCTCAATCTCAGGTTGGGTAAAGGTGGCCTGGAGAGGAGTGAGGCTGAAAGTCGTTGACCCGTAGTGGAGCGCCACCTTGTTGTAAGAGAAGTTCTCTACCTTCAGGTGACCCGCAGCAGTCCAATCCTTTAAGTTACTGGGTCGCAGCGTTCCCGCAAGGTCGAGCGTGATCTGGGATTCCTCGGTGAATTCCATGAGATTGAAGGTCTTGCGAAGCTTGCTGGTTGGTTTGATAAAGGGGTCGAAGAGTTGCACGGGAAGAGTTGAACGCGCCTCGTAGCGCACGTTATCGTCTTGGAAGAGAAGCTTGCCTTGGAGGCTTCCTTCAGGGTGAGTGAGCACTAGATCACGTAAGAAGAGATTACCGCTCTGCCACGAGAAATGAGAAGTCAATCGCGACCAATCACTTTTCAAGAAGTGAAAGTTGGCCACTTCGAGTTCACCAGTTAGACTGAGTTTGGGAACCTGCCCTTTGGGTAAGTGGAGTGTCCCCTTCGCTCGCAGGAGAGGAGACTCGTGGAAGGTGATTCCTTCTAATTTGTTAATGGCGAGTCCGTCTCGAAGGAGACGTTCCAAGCTCGCCTTGGATTCTGCTTCGAAGCGCGAAATCCTGCTAATAAAGTCGTAGTGACCATTTCCTTCGAATCGACCCTTCATATCCTGAAAGCTGATCTCATCCAATTGCACTGAAGAACGAGTTACGCGCCCTGCCAAAATGAGATCGTCCATCGTGTATTGGCGACGAGTGATACGAGGTGCCTGAAAGGTGAACTCTCCACGCAAGGTGCTGGGTTGGGAGAGGTTGCCTGTTAGCGAAAGGGTGAGCTTTGGAGGAGCTTCCTCTTCACAAGACCATTGTTCGACTTCTTGGTGGAGGGAAACGAGGAATTCTTCCCAAGGGGGAGCTTCCTTCAGTTCGTCTTCGTTTGCTTTCGGGATTACGAAGTCGGTGAGGTCGGTTTCGATTTCGATAGCCAGCTGGCCGAGGAGTCCACTAGCTGGTGTGATTTTGAGACAATTCTCTCGACAGATGGTAGCTGTTCCCGTGAGTTGCGAGAGATGGTGAGGGGCGCTCTGTTTTGGTAAGCGGATGAAGGCGTTTTCGAAGCGAGCAGAACGCACCTGCCAATTCCCTCGGAGGGCACTTGCTCGATCGATATCTAGGAAGAGCTGATCGGTAGAGGCGAGTAGTTCTGTTCGTTTCTCATCGGTATAGATTTTCAGATCGCGCGCAATGAGTCCTTGTGAAAAAGAAAGACGGGCGCTGGAGAAGTCGGCATGGAGCCCTTGCGCTTCCAGCTGATCTCGCAGGCGAGTACTCCATTCCCCACGGAAGCCTGCTTGGTTGGCTCGCCAGAGCAGGATGCTACCTATCACTACAGCCAGCAGGAGAAGGCCCACCATGAAAGATTGGCAATGATGGAACCATTTACTCCGCATACAGAAGATATTTTTACCAGAAAAGGCGACGGAAGGGAAGGGGGATGAAGTGACACAATTTTCCCAAAGGATGGGAAAGATTCAAGAGCGCTCCCTGATCTGAAAACGGTGAACGAAGGGGGCTCTTTTTTGATTGTGAAGTGAGAGCGTTTTCTAAATGTTATGAGGATAAATTTTACGTCTTCTTTTTCCAGCTACGAAAAATTTAGTATTTCAATTTAACTTTTTATTACGATGCCTTCTTCCGATGAATCCCGGCGCACGTTTTTTCAGAAAACAGCTTTCCTTTCTGCCAATCTATCCCTTGCTTCTGGGTTGGCTGCTCAGTCTGTCACGAATGAGCGTGCACGTTTCTCCTCCGAGGAAATTGAGCCGGAGTGGCGGAATAAGCGCGAGGGGATGAGCTATCGGATGCTAGGCCGGACCGGGATGATGGTTTCGGAACTAGTCATGGGGAGCTTTCCTTTTAACGATGAAAGCTACTATCCATCGCTGGATGCGGGCAGAGAGCGTGGCATGAATTACCTTGATACCGCCTCGTCCTACAGCGGGGGGAGGGTGGAGACTGCGCTCGGCCATTATCTCCAGCAGCGGGGTTGCCGTGACGAGCTCTTTCTCGCTACCAAGCTGAGTTCTTACTATCGCTACCTTGATGAGGCCTTGCGGGAAGTGAGCACTGAGCTGACCGGAGCGCGTAAGAAAGAACTGAGGGCCCAGGCCGATCAGATGATTGCGCAGCGAGAAGTGCTCAAGGCGGGGTATCATTTCAGTTATTTCGGTGCGCAGACAAGCGAAGTGTCGAAGACGTATTACCGGCATCTTCTTTTGAAAGAACACGGAACGAAGCCTGCGTGGAGAAAGAAAATTCGGGAGCGAGCACAGACTCTGTTAGAAAAATCTCTTAAACGTCTCCAGAGCGACTATGTTGATGTTCTCCACTGTCCTCATGGCCTTGCGATGCCAGAAATGTTAGATGACGATTTGCTTCCAGAACTGATTCAGGACTTCAAGAGCAAGGGATTGATACGTGCCGCAGGAGTATCTTTCCACAATGATGTCGCGGGGAATTTGGCCAAAGTGATCGAGGTCGATTATATCGATGTCGCGATGTTTGCGTACAATATCGCCAACCACGCAGCGCTGGATTCTCTCGTCTATCGTGCCAATGACGCTGGCATTGGTCTTATTGCGATGAAGGTCGCTAAGTTGTTTACCTTTGAAGACCAGCCTGAGTGGCGAAAGGAGAAACTTGATCGCACTCTTCCTGATGAAGAGCTTTCTCCATTCGCGAAGGCCTACCTATGGGCGTTACAGAACCCTAACCTCTCCTGCTGTGTGGCTCAGATGGAGACTCCAGAAGAAGTAGCTGATAACTTTGGGATTGTGGGGAAAAAAGTCGAACTTCAACCTGTGTAGAATTTTCCTCAAAAAAAACTCCGTTCCACATTTTGTTAGCAGAACGGAGTTTTAAGAAAGTTGGTTCGCTTAAGGGTTTTAAGCTTTCTTGTATTTCGAAAACATTTTGTAGTCGTCGGGTAACTTTTCGCCACGACCTAGCGCTACATTCCACATCTCGACGAGAGCGGCGGCTTCACTGAGGAGAATCGCACCCGGAGAGTTTGGTTCTTCGTCTGGAGTGCCGTGGAGCTTACTGGCCGCTTGCACTTCGGGGTGGTCAGCGTAGATTTTAAAGCAAGCCAAAGCTGCTTTGCGGACAAGCACTTCAGAGGCGGCAAAGTCTGCTACCATGGCCTTGTTAAGCGCATCGAGAGCCTCTTCGGTCTTAGCCATGCCGCGGAAGGCGAGACCTTTGGCGTATTCGATTTGTGCCCGTTGGCTTCCGGTGACTTTACGGTCTTCCCATTGCGCGCAGAGCGCTTGGAGACCTTCCCAGTCTTCTGCCTGGATGCTCTTGTAGATCGCATTGAGTTCGAGTTGTGCTTTGTAGGTCTTACGAAGAAGAGCGTCTGCTTTGAACTTGGCGCCGTTTGCCTCCAACTCTTCGTATTTTCCGAGTTTACGAGAGCACTCAAGTTCGAAGTAGCCCGCGAGGGTCGCGAAGTTTCCGGGAATCACTTCCGTGAATTTATACTTCTCGCGAACAGCCGCGAAGGCTGGTTGGGCTTTCTCGTAATCTTTACCTTCAAAAAGGTCGAGCGCTTGCTTGTATTCGGGTGGGGTGAAGAACTTGATGGAGACTTTGCGTAGGGCAACATCAGTCCGGTTTTGGTTCTGAGGATTAGCCCGATAACGCACGGTCTTTTCAGAGGCGGCTTCGATCCAGACTCGAGCGCCTTGGCCTTCTTGGAGCAAAAAGGCGGGGGCAAGAGTCTGAGCCGGAAGAGAGGCAACACAGGCCAGCGAGAGGATGATAGCTTTCATATCTGTCGATTATTTAAGGGTTCTTATTGCTCTTTTTCTTCCACGATAGGCGTGGTGTCGGGGTTGGCTTCGTAGAGTTGGGTGAGCTCACGCACTTCTTTCCAAATTTCCTTTTCTTCTTCGGGTACCCGGTCGTTTTGGAGGATGTTGGCCGTAGCTTTGATGAACTTATGACCTGTCTCGTAGGCAAACTGGCGATCGCCCGCGTTTTTTTCCGTCTTGGGGTTGTTTCGGCTCCAGATGATTTCCATGTAGCGCTTCAGGGAGGGAGCTGAGACGGCGAGTAGTCCACGATAGGAAGAGTAGACTCCGAAGTAACTGATGATCGCCTCGTCTTCTTCGCCAGTGTTGTCGTAAGCTTGTGCTAGCACATAGCTGACGTAGGGAGCATAGCGATTGAAGTTTAGATCAGGATCGAGGAATTCCTTCGCACGTTTCTTAGCATCTTCCCAGCGTTCAAGCTTGCCGAGAACTTGCACTGCCCGGTAGAGGGCTTGTTCTTTCTGGTCGCTTTTCTTGGAGTTGGCGTAAACTGCAATCAACTGCTCCACTGCTTTGGAGTTCTCTGCTGGGCTGGCAGAACGTCCGAAAACATCTGCCAATCCGAAGCGAGCTTCAAAACGGAATTGTTGATTCGTGCGATCGAGGACTTCTTCGTAGTAAGGAATTGCCTCTTTTGGAGAGCCTGTCTTCTCACGTAGATAATCGCCCAAGCTCACCAAGATGAAGTTGGAAAGGTTCTTGAGGTCGAAGTCCTTTTTCAAGTCGTTGAAGAGCACTTTCACAGAAGCGTTCGCGCGACTGGCCTTGTCGTCGTCCTGTTCTTTAAGAGCTTCCTTGGCTTTCTCTTCGAAGACTCCGATGAGGTTAATACGCAGGAGTGCCTGAGCCGTTTTGTCGTTTTTAGTGATGCCTTCGAAGTTATAATATTCGTCCTTGAGCATTTCATCGTCCTTACCCGGTGTTTCGAGGAAGAACTTGGTGTAGGAGTTGATCGCTTGTTCCAATCCGTAAGCTCCGGGGACCTTAGCGAGTTGAGCGATGACTTTTTTCATCCGGTCTAAGCCGTCTTGGGCACGACCAGCTTCGATGAGAGCGGGCATTCCGGCGATGGCGACCTGTCCTTTGTAAGGAGATTCGTCACCGTAGTTTTCCCAGAATTTTTCGTAGGCCGGGATGGCTTCTTTCAGGCTCTCACCGCCTTCTTCGTTGAAGAGGTTGATGAGGTGATAGAGAGATTCACCCGCAGAAGTGCCATTGTCTTTCTCTTCTGCGAGAGTAAGAGCCTTGGTGTAGTAGACCTTTGCTTCCTCACTTTTACCATCAATCTGGAGGAGGTTGCCCTTGAGATTGAAGACCAGTTCGCGATTGCTCGCATCGGGGAACTCGTTCTCGATACGGTCGAGTTTCTCGAGTGCTTTCTCATTCTCTTCTTGGGCAAAGTGAGTGTTTGCGCGATCAAAGAGCGCGAAGGGAAGGTAAACGTTCTCCTTAGGATTGGGATGATCTTGCAGGAACTTATCGAGGTGAGCACCGGCTTTATCCCAGATTTGGAGTTGGGCAAAGTTAGAGGCTTGGAAGTATTGCGCTGCTACTTTGAATTGGCTTTCGGGGAATTCTTTGCGGTGGCGTTCGAGTGGTTCAACCGCTTTGTCGAAACGACCCGTGTAGAAGTAACTTCCCCCGAGTACGTGTAGACAGATGTCTTGTTGCTCAGAGCCTTTAGCAGATTTTTCTAACTCAGGTTCTCTTGTTTCGGCTACTTTGAGACAGCTCTCGTAGCGCCCGTCGAAGAAGAGGCCAGTTAGGAGGAGATTGCTAACGCTCTCAGCGTGCTTACTGTCGGGGAAGAGGCGGAGGAACTTGTTGCCATCTTGTTCCGTCTGGGTGACACGACCGAGTTGTGAAGCTGTCCGGACGAGGTGGTAGAGATAACCTTCCCTTTTTTCCTTGGGGCCATCACTGTAGTAATCTTCAAGCATTTGGTAAGCAGCGTAAGCTCCTCGCACGTTACCATTCTTTTCGTGAATGAAGGCCGTTGCCGCTAAAGCAGTAATCTCTGGCAAGTTCCCGTCGATGCCACGTGCGCGACTCATTTCGAGCTGCTTGTCGAGCGCAGCCTTATTGTAGATAGTTGCCCCATCTGGTATGGGACGCTTGAAGTCGCCTAGGCCTTGGCGAGCAGCAGCGATACTATCTTCTGCTTCTACGGTATCAGGAACGAGGCTGTAGAGCTCGAACGCAGTGCGCTTGAGCTCTGCCCCAAGCGCTTTGGCGGCAAGACTCATGAAGACTGGAGAATAGGGCTGAGCTTGCCAAGGGAGGAAGGTAATATCGGCGCGATGTTTCTTAAGGAAGTCGAGCATGATGGCCTCGTCTCCTTTTTCGATAGCCGCTTCGCAAAGTGCCTGGAAGCCAGCCATGATAGCCGCTGGAGGGGTGGGGAAGGAGTCTTTGTTCTTGATGGCAATCTGTAAGTTCTCATTACCGCCAGCTAGCTTCCCTACCTTGAAGTGGCAAAGGGCCATGTTTGTGTAGAAAGCGCCTTTCGGAAAATCATCGGTCTGAGGATCCCGTTCGTCTAAGAATTTCTTAAACTGGTCGATCGCAGTTTGATAGTCTTCAAGACCCTGCGCCGCTTCACCCCACTTTAAGAGCGAGCGTTTGTTGTAGGCGTTGCCGTCCTTATCTCCCTTTTCGTTAGGATACTTTTCGTAACAGTGCTTGAAGGAACTGATCGCTTCGTCGAACTTCTTGAGTCTCAATTCACAGAATCCGCGGTGGTACCAGAACCAGCCAAATTTGCCTCCAAAGAGATTAAGAGCGCGCTCGTCAAAGTCGTCGGTCACCTGGGTGAGGAGTTCGAGAGCCTCCATCCATTTGGCATCTCCTGCTGGGGAGCCGAGGCGACGAGCCTCCGTCATGGCGGCGAGTGAATTAGCGTGGGCTTCGTCTACTCCTTGGGCGCGGAGTACGCTTGAGCTTGCGAAGAGAAGAAGGAGCGCAATCAATGCTCCGGGGTTTGTCCAGTGTTTCATTATGGGTAAGTTGGCTTCGATTTCGATAATGTGCAAAAAAGTGCCAGCGGTCTAGTAGAGTCAGACCGCTGGACGCTGAAAGGCCATCCCGAATGGGATAAGCAGTGGTCTAGTTGACCAAGTCGGTGAAAGTCACCTTGGTGATGTTCTTGCCGCGTAAGGTATCGATCACATCGATGGCACGCTGGTGTTGGGCTTCGCCGTCGACGAAGACTTGCACGAGAGGTTCTTGACCTGCAGCGCGTGCACCGTCGGCGTAGGTTCCGAGCCGTTCGTCGAGCATTGGCAATTTGCGTGAGTCAGGATCAGTATCAAGGCGTTCTTGGGCTGGGCCAGTGTTCACGTAGATCACTCCTGCGCTGTCAACACGAATGAAGAGAGGTTTAATCTCTGGAATTTCAGTTGAAGCAGACGCTGCAGGGAGTTGCATATTGGTGTCTGTCTCGCTGCGGACGATCGTGGTCGTTACCAGGAAGTAGATGAGGAGGAGGAAGCAGATGTCGATGAGGGACGAGATATCCAAGTCGGGTTCGTCGGCTTCGGGTGCTTTTCCTTTCTTGTGTCTAGCCATGGGAAGAGGTGTCTATTTGTATTCGTTGGAATTTGCGTAACTAGCGAAGACCACTTGATCGACCCCAGCTTGAGCAGCGATGCTAATGACGCGTTGGATATGCTGGAACTCAACACCGCGATGACCGCGGAGATGCAGTTGTGGTAACACGGTGCCTTCCATTTTGTCCTTCTGTTCCTTAATGAATTCGAAGATGGCGGCATCGTCATCTTCAAAGGGAGTGAACTCCTGGTCACCCATTGCGTAACGAGCGCCAGAAGGGTGAGCGAGGGACTCACCATCATCATTCGTGCCGTCGCCGTAGACGTTGATTACGATACGTCCAGTCTTCTTTTCTTGAGGACTGGAGTTCTCAGCCACCGGGACCTCCACCCGCTTATCCATCTTTACCACTACTAGATTAGCAGTGACGATGAAGAAGATAAGCAGAAGAAAGACCATGTCGATCATGGGCGACATGTCTACATTGAGGGCGTCGCCTTCTTCAGCGTTAGCAGCACGGAGTCGTTTGGAGGCCATATCAGTTGCGAATCAAATATCAGGTGAGAAGGAGGAAATTTACGCCACGCCTTCAGGAATCTTGGTCAAGTAAGCATCCGCATTCACAGTTTGGAGCGAAGCGTTGAGCATCTCTTCGGCAGCGTGATGTGCGTCGGCAACGAGGCCGTTGAGCTTGTTCTTGAAGAAGAAGTAGAAAATTACAGAAGGAATTGCGGTAATCAGTCCCCACATTGTGGTGAGAAGAGCGACCGAAATCTGACCCGCAAGCTGTGCGGGCTCAGCCTGTCCCGTTTCTGCCAAAACACCAAAGGCGCTAACCATACCAATAACGGTTCCGAGAAGACCGAGCATCGGAGCTGCCTGTGCCACCAGTCCGATGTAGTTGATCCAAGTCATGTTTTTACGGTTTTCGTTGATGGAGAAGTCCGCCATTGCATCTTCGACGTAGTCGCGGCCGAGAGTCTCGGGCTGGGTGGCATCGATGTTAGGGAGAGAATAAGCAGTCATCCGTCCAAGGTAAGAGGGATGAGAGGCACCGAGCTCGATTGCAGAGCGGACGCGGCAAGCGGTCATGTGCTCAAGAAGCGCTCCTTTTAAATCGTCGGGGACAAACTTTGCCTTAGTGAGGTTGATGAAGTTGAAAACGACCAAAGCAATCAAAGCAAGAATCGCGATCCCGATGAAAATCATGGTCGGGCCACCATCAAGGATATACTTATTCAAAGCTGTTTTCTCGGCTGCAAGGAGGTTGCCAGAAGAGGCCAGAAGAATGATGGAAGCGGAAGTAATGACCCGTGCAAGACGGCTGCTGTTTTTTTCAATCATGACTGTTTGTTTGTGAGGGGGCGATACTGAGGATGACACTTTGGGAGTAAAGCAAAGAACTCGTGAATTTTCATTTTGTTCTCAGGATATCGTTTTTTAGAACATAAAGTAGCTTCCTTTCTTGGAAAGAAATTCTTTCCAGTTTCAGTTGTTTTTTAAAAACGAGAATGTGTTTTCGGAATCTTGATAGTTAGCTGGGGTGCGGCTGGGCTCGTGTCTTATCGGCCTGTTAAGGGGGGTTAGTAGGTTAGTGGTGAATACTCCTGCGAGGTGTTACCTTTTATTTTAGTTGAAAAAGCTCTCTTCTCTTTCACCTTCCCTTCAGACCATATTGGACGCTTTCGCCAAGTGCCCTTCCGTTCGTAAGAAATCGGGAATTCATTGGGAAGCTGAGAATCGCATGAAAAAAAGGAGGGACGAGAGCCAAATTGACGCCATTTCATCGCTACGAGAAGCAGCGTTGGGTTGTGATTTGCAGATCGAGTCTGTTGCTGGGAGTGACTGTTCTCAACTGCGCAATCTTGGCTTCTGTGAGCAGGCTCGCGTTCGTAAAATCACCAAACGTGGGCGCAACCTCATCTGTTCGGTATGTGGTTCTCGACTCGCAATCTCCAATCACTTGGCTGAACAGGTCCAAGTCCGCAAAATCTCTTCATCTTAAAGTTTTATGGCCGAATCGCAAAGTCCTCGCTTGGTTCTCGTAGGTCACCCCAATGTGGGTAAATCGACTCTTTTCAACGCTCTTACTGGGGGTTCCTCAAAGGTGGGAAATTATTCTGGAGTGACGATCGGTCTGACTGCGGGCGAATTTTTCACTCCTCATGGACAGAAGCTTGAACTCTTCGACTTACCCGGGTGCTTATCCTTGGTCTCCAATGCGGTTGATGAGGCGATTACGCGAGATGTTCTTCTCGCTGATCCTGCGGTTGATTTGGTAGTGGTGGTGCTTGATGCTTCTGCTCTGGAACGCCACCTTCCTCTCGCTTTGCAAGTGCTGGAGTTGGGGTTGCCTACTCTTGTGGTGCTCAACAAGATCGATTTAGCTGAAAAAAATGGCACGCGGGTAGCAGCTAAGCAGTTATCAGAAGAGCTGGCTTGCCCCGTAGTTTCTCTTCGTGCTGACCAAGGAGAGGGAATCTTGGATCTCAAGCAGGCGCTACGCACTCCCTTCCCCAAAGTTAAGGAGGCGACTTGGTTGCCAGACTCTGTCGGAAAGTCGTTGGCAAAGGTGGAAGCTTACTTGAGCTCACAACAAGAGACTAAAGCTCATCGTCAGGCTTGGATGTTGCTTGCAGACCCGGATTATGAGAGCGACTCGCGAGCTTCGGTTCGCCAGGTTCTAACCGATCTCGAGCCGGAGACTCTGGCGCAAGAGATGGAGCGTGGTCGTCGTGAGAAAGTTCGCGAACTGAGTCAATCCACTGTCGCGGAGGGAGAGGAGGGGCATCATACTGGCAGTGATCGGTTAGACGCAATCCTGCTACATCCCGTTTTTGGCTGGATCTTCTTCTTAGGGATCTTCTTTTTCGTCTTCTGGAGCCTCTTTAGTTGGTCTGGTATTCCGATGGACTTGATCGATGGTCTTTTTGGATCTCTTGGAGAGGCCGTGGCAGGGGCGCTTCCGTCAGGACTTTTGAATGATCTTTTAGTCGATGGTATCATTGCTGGTGTTGGCGGAGTGGTGATTTTTCTACCGCAGATTCTTTTCTTGTTCTTCTTTTTAGGGGTTTTGGAGTCAACGGGTTACATGGCACGTGCTGCCTTCTTAATGGATGGCTTGATGAGTAGGGTGGGCTTGAGTGGGCGTAGCTTTTTACCCCTTTTGAGCGGATATGCCTGCGCCGTCCCTGGGGTCATGGCTGCCCGCTCGGTGCCCAGTGCCAAGGAGCGCCTCCTCACCATCCTCATCCTTCCTTGGATGTCGTGTAGTGCCCGTCTGCCAGTCTATCTTCTCCTCATTCCGCTCCTCGTATCTGGTGGCTTAGCGCAAGGTTTGGTGATGTTCGCCCTTTATTTTTTAGGTACGGGGACAGCCTTTTTGGCAGCCTTTCTGCTACGTGGGCGGGTGGGCTTGAGCAAGGATCATCAGGCTAGTTTTCTCATGGAGATGCCGCGTTATCGTGCACCCGATTGGGGCTTCATCTTCCGCCATCTTATCGAGAGGGCAGGGAGCTTTTTGAAAAAGGCGGGAACCGTCATTCTCGCGCTTTCGATCATTCTCTGGGCATTGGCAACCTTCCCGCAAGCGCCTTCTGGTAAGGAGCAAGATCAGTTCAATTATTCTGCCATGGGGCGGATCGGACAGGCCATCGAGCCTGTGGTGAAGCCTCTCGGTTGGGACCATCGTCTCGGCACAGCGATGCTGGCCTCCTTCGCTGCGCGCGAAGTTTTTAACTCTCAAGTGGCTATCTCTTATGCCATTGAGGAAGACGACGATGAGGAGCACACGCGCGAGAGTGTTCGAGATGAGTTTCGTTCTTCTTACTCCTTGGCAACGGTACTTTCCTTGCTCGTTTTCTACGTCTTTGCACTCCAATGCCTTCCTACCACCGCAGTAGTAGGTCGGGAAACGAAGTCATGGAAGTGGGCGCTCGGACAACTCGCTGGCATGTCGCTTTTTGCCTATTTAGCAGCGCTACTTACCTTCCAACTGGTGAATTTATTCTGATGACTGTGGTGCTCCAAGCAACCGGCTGGGATTGGCAGTTATGGGTAGTAGGCTTTCTTGTGCTAGCGGCATTGTCCTACTTAGCTAAGAGAGGGCGTAAGAAGAAGGCCAAGTCCTGTGCCTCCGGTTCCTGTGCTTGTGTTAAAAAAAGCGGCCGGCAGCGCTAAACTTAAGAAGCAACTGCCGACCGGCTACGCACACACCAAGTGATTTTGGTGAAGGAGTCATGGGTTAATTCCTCCTAAACCCCAAGAGAACACAAATTTTGGGACATTGTCATTACAAAAAGTAATAGAACTGATTTTACTTACTTCCAGTTCTCAATCAGACAGCCAGGGAATCTTAACTAATTGGTTTTTTTAAGGTTATCCAAAGTATCATTTAACTCAAGTAAACTAAAGAGCTGAGGCCAGCGTACGCTTACTTGAAGCTTTCTCAGAAGCCAAATTTGAGGAATAGAATGTTAAAAATAACTCTGATTTCCTTCAAGTGATAGTCTTTCCCATTGCTGAAATTTAGCCAGGAGGTTAGGCAGTATGAGTCTTATGAAAGCAAAAATTTGCCAAAAACTGTGGGTAGCTGCTTCGCTGGTCTCGGGGGGGATTTCGCAACAGGTTCTAGCTGAAGGACCTGCTGACCTAGAAGCCTTGGCGGAGAAGGCTAGAACTGCTGCTGAGAGCGTTAATAAGATGACCGTTGAAGAGGCGCCTGAGGAGGAGGCCGCGTCTGAACCAGTGGAGGAAGTTACCGAGGAAAAGGTGGCCGTAGCGCAAGCGGTTCCCGCCGATCCTACAGAGAGGATAGAAAAGCTGGGCCTCATTTCTCACCTCAGTCCTAAAGTTGATGCCGTTACGGCTTTCCAAAATGGTCGCCTGATTTGGGAAGAGTTAAACGAGAGCGCCTTGGGACAAATACTCCTCCAAGTCCTTGCGGACGAGGAGATCGATATCGTCTCGCCTGATGGGCCAGGTCCTTTCATCGGAGAGCTTTTGGCGGAAGATGTCCTCCTCGCTTTCGGTGATGGTACCAAGAAGCAATTTTCCAATTTGTTGTCGGTTAGCAGTCTACTGAATCGTTACCAGATCGCCCTTTTAGTCGGGATGCTAGCTTCGGACGGCGTTGGAGCTGACGAGTTGTTAGACAACTCTGCGTTCGTTGATAACTTGACCACGGCAATGTCCAAAGATCCGGACTTCCTTGTCAATCTCGCCTCCTCGGCACAGATGCCACCCATCCTATTGGGGGTTCAGATTTCTGGTGAAGCCTTGCGAGAGCAGGTGGTGAGCTCTCTGAGTGCGGGCGGTCCTTTTCTCCTCACCATGGTGGGTGAGGAAGCTCCTTTTTTGACTCTCAAGGAAGCTGAAGTCGCTGGCATTTCGTTTTCAGGTCTTGCCGTTGATGGCGCTCTTTTTGTAGAGCAGCTAGACAAAGAACTCGGCCTTGTGGAAAGTCTTTCCGAGTTTGTCGGACCTGCTAGTGCACAAGTTATCTATGATGCTTTGGCAGAGAAGGACCTCGTTCTGCTCAGTGGCACAGACGGAGACCGAGTTTATCTCTTTCTGGGTTCCGAGCCCGAACAAATTCCCCTTGTCACCGATCCTGCCGAGAGTTTAGCCGCATCCGATGCTCTTTCTTTCCTAGACTCCTATCTTGCAGAAAAGTGGCTCAATGTTTCGTGGAATAGTAAGGCTTTGAACTCTACTGGTTATCGACGGTCGGTCATAGAGGATTACGCAGAAGGGCTTCGTATTGGACTGGAAGGCAATGAAGGCCTTTCTGAGTTTCAGAAGCTACTTGAACCTCTTTCCAAGGCTCTTGCTTTGGAAGAAAAGGTGCTCGCTCTTGGTGAGACCTCTGCTTCTGCCTCAGTTGCTTTTTTGAAGGCTGACGGCCTCCATATCGAAAGCGTAGGTGGTTACAGCAATGGTTTGACCGATCTGGAAACTCCCTTTGGACTAGGGACCTTGGCGGATGAGACCTTTCTAACAACACAATGGATTGCTCACCCTGAGAACAGCAAATTGGGCCGAGATTATTTGGAAACGAGTTTTCAGATTATGTACGATTTTGCTAAACTAGCGGGAACCCTCGACACCATCCCACCCAAGTGGGCTCAGTTCACCTCTCTCCTGCCGATCTTCGATCTTAAGATGAAAGCTGATGTTGCAGATCTCTGGAAGGGAATCAATATTGCTACCGAGGGATTGAGTAACGAGGTTGTCCTCGAGGTAGATTTGGCTGGGAGTTTACCAACCGTGCCTGGCCTGACCGATGCCATCATTGAGAAAGGACCTACTCCTCGGCTGAGTTACCTCGTGCCGGTAACCGATCGTGCCAAGTTGGCCGAATCTTGGCAACAGATCAACGCTTCTGCTGCCAAACTCCTCAAAACTGCGGGTGAATTAGCGCAGCAAAAGATTCCCATGCAGAAGCCCATGAGTTCTGTGAACGATGGACTCAAAACCTGGTTTTTCCCCATCCCTATGCAGACCGACGACTTCGTACCTTCGGTCACCCTCAATGACGAACTCCTGATTCTTGGCACCTCCAAGGAACGCTCCCTTGCCCTGGCAAAAGTCAAAGCACGGGAAGAAGAGGAAAAGAAGTCGGGTATCGTGATGACTATGAACGTAGCTCCCCTTCAGAACTTTTTAACGCAATGGTTAGCCCTAATCGCCGAAGACCCCGAAGCCGTTTTACAGGACGAGGAAGCACTCGAGTTCTTCAATGAGAACGAAGAGCAAATCAAAACCCTCGTGGCCGCTTTCAGCGAATTTCATTCTTGGCACTTCCACACTCGTAAGGAAGATGGCGAGTTGAGAAATAGTATCCATCTCAAGACCAACTAGACCTCTAGGTACTGCCCACGACCGTAAAACAATTCATACCTTGAGGACAAGGAACTCTTTTCGCAGGCAAGTCCTTGCCTTGACAGACTTGAAAATCAAGAGATTGTGATCTTGTGGAAAGCGAACGCGAAAAAACGGGAATCCCAAAAAAGACGATCTACCGTCTTTCGCTCTATCATCGTTGTCTCTCCAAGTTGTGCGAGAACGGTTTAGAAACCGTTAGCTCCTCAGCCCTCGCCAAAGCGGCTGGTGTTGGAGCCTCTCAACTACGGCGGGATATCTCTCACGTCGGTCAGTTTGGCACCCGTGGTCTTGGGTATCAGGTGGAAGAGCTTCGTATCGCGATTCGCGAAGCCCTCGGTCGTGAGCATCTTCAACCCGTGATCCTCGTTGGTGCAGGTAATCTCGGCTGTGCTCTCTTGCGCTACGGTGGATTTCAAAAAGAAGGCTTCGAAGTCGTCGGCGCCTTCGATGCCGTCCCCGAAGCAGTCCTTCAAAAAGAAATTGGAGTTCCCCTCTATGGCCCCGAAAAGCTCGACTCCTTCATCGCTCAAAAAGGGGTCAAGTTAGCCATTCTCTGTGTTCCCGCCGAGAATGCGCAGGAGGTTGCCAATGACCTCGTCCTCTCTGGGATTCAGGGTATTTTGAATTTTTCTCCCACTGTCCTCCAAGTTCCGGACAAAGTGACCGTCAATAATGTCGACCTTGCCCTCGAGCTTGAGAACGTGAGCTTCTTCATTGGTAAAGATGATGAAGAGAGTAACGCTTGAGTGAACTGGCCCAGCTCGCCATGTAAAGGTGTCGCAGAACCTCATTTTTGTGGTTACAAAAAATAGAAATGATTCTCCAAGACAAGAGCAGAGAGAGTGTGTACTGTCCGCATATGTTCAAAACATTCATCTTTTTGTTTGTCGTTACTATGTGGACTGGTTTCGCTTCGGCTAACCAGAGCGAATGGCGTCGTCTCTCGAACGGAAAGGGTGGAGGCATTTCCGCTCGCATTGTCGCCGTTGTGAGTGAGTCAAAGATCCTCATTGAGAACTCAACAGGTCAGCGCTTCGAGACTCCCTTAGAAGTTTTCACCAAAGAAGATCGCGAGTGGGTTACCGAGTGGCGGAAATGGTGGGACGAGCGCACCGAAGTCGCCGCAAAACTGAACGAAGCGATTGGCCATCCCGTCTTTAATGCAGCTTGGAGGCTCTGGGATGAAGAGTCCAAGCTTGTTGCAGAACGTCTTCAACTCCCACAGGAATCTGAGACTCCCTACTCGAGCAGTTTCCGCCTTTACGCAGGCGACTCATACCGTTTCCTAGCGGCACGCCCGTACTCGGTCGCCGCCTATGGTGATGACCAAGGACGTTTCGCACGCATGTCTCTCGTCTTTTCTAACAAGGGAGATTCTTTCTCCTCTGTTGGTTCTGGGGAAGACCATTTCCGCGAAGGCGAGAATGGCATTTCTCTGAGAAACTTCGAAGATATGATTAAGTATGATGCGAAGACTCTTACCGAATCTTTGACTGCTGTTCTCGGGGAAGGAGAAACCCAATATTACGGTGAAGCCAACAACCGTCGCCGCATCGTCCGTTGGGATTGGAACAGCCATGCCTTCATTCTCTCGGAAGAAGACGATGAGTATGTGGGGCTTCTCATTGTCTCAGTTGAGGAAGCAGAGAATAGAGGTCGCACCGACCGCATCCCAGATTCTGAAATTAAGAAACGTCTCGCCGCCAATGTCGTCCGCGAAGAAAATGGCGATGTCTATGTGAAGAATATTCCCATGGTTGATCAGGGCCCCAAGGGGTACTGCGTCCCCGCCACCTTCGAACGCGCGATGAGATATCAGGGGGTCCCTGCGGATATGTATCTCCTCGCCATTGCAGGAGGCACTCAACCAGGAGGAGGGACTTATACCCAAGAACTCTATGATGAAGTGAAGTCCATCATCCGTCGCAAAGGCCGTCGTCCCGACGATATCAAAACGACACCGCTCAAGATGAGAACCGTCAAACGTTACATTGACGAAGGAGTGCCCATCATGTGGCAAATGTGTAGTCTCGATCTCTACAACAAAATTGCCAACCGCCGCAGCCAAGAGCGTCGTGACGTCACCGACTGGGAAGCCTATGGCGAAAAAATTGCGGAAGAAGCATCCTCTAATGCCAAACTGTTAGAGGATGTGGAAGCTAACCATCACGTCTGCATGATTATTGGTTACAATGAGGAAACCGAAGAAGTAGCCGTCAGTGATTCTTGGGGTGCCCGCTACGCCATCCGTTGGGTCCACTTCGAAGAAGCCGCCGCCGTGAGCAATGGTCAAGGTTTCGCTATCAAGCGCTAGTGGTTTGTTGGGGTATAAGATGAAATTCCCATTACTCATTCTCTTTTTACTGGCTCATTTTTGCGGTGCTACTGAGGAGAGTGAGCCCGCAGTAACTGTTCTCGTCGATGTGTTGGTTAAGCCGACGTTAGATCGAACAAGCTCCGGTAAAGTAATTCGTAGCTACGCTAAATCGAATGATGTAATGCGGCTAGTTTGGGAACCTTTTACGAAGTTCCACTACCGAATCAAGAGGAGTCATGTCCTAAGCGGAGTGAAAGCGCAGGAGCTTTGTGACTTTATTCATAGGCAAGTCGACAATAAGCGTCCTACGGGGTGGGTGGGTCACGAGGCTGAGTATGCAGTTTCGATCATAGCGAATGGTGAAGAAATACTCAAAGTAACTTTGTCTACTGAGAGTGGTTCTTCTGTGTATTTGGAGGATGAAGAGCCACGGATAGGCCATTTTAACAGAGACCTTGGTATTCTGAAGCTACTCAATAACTCTAATGACAATCCCCAACGAAACTTTCATGATGAAGAGTTTACTCAAGGAATAGATCAAGGCCGAATAGAAGCAGCGTGGTTGAGTGCAGGTCGTCATCATTTTTATTGGACTTGTGCCTCTCGTGAAAAGGAGAAATCCGAAAACATCATCGGTTTGATGGCAATGTGGAACGATCGCATGTGGTATTTACTACCAGAGCTTTATTCTTTCACGCAATCAGATCGCACTGGAGAGAAGGAGAGAAAGGCTTCCAAGAAGATTTTGAAGAAATTGGTCAATCACTTTGCTGATTATCCCCGAGAAATAGCAGATGTTGGGCCTCTAAATTTTGTGGATGAATTCAATGAGAAGAATAAATTAGAGAAGGGTTCAAAAATTTCTAAACAAAATGCTGATGTTCAAATGCGATTACAGAAACCACTTAAAGAGTTTGAATTTATGTTAAATGAAAGTCTTAAAGAAGCTTCGGAGAAGGATCTGGAGATTCAGTTGCTTTTGAAAAAACTAAGCGAAAAAAGTTAATGTTTCAATGTGTAATCTTCTAGGATATCGATGAATTTTGAAATGAAAAATTGGAAATTATTTGGATTAATATTTGTGATGTTTATTCTGTCTTCTTGCGGCCTAATCTCAGGAAGTTACAAGGAACCTCCGGAAACTTCTCCTCATGCTAATTTACACGCAACGAATGAACCTTTGCTGGTTCGCATTGATGGAGAAACAACGACTAAAAAAAAGGGGAATCAAGTTTTTGCTAGAATAGCGCCAGGAAAGCATACTCTAGAATTATACGAGAGAGTTACGGATGAAGCGATTCTTGGTGAATTGCGTACAAAAAAGGGCTTAGAATTACGGGCAAGAGGTTTTTTGACATTCGAAGCTAAAGCTGGTGAATCATATTCTACTCACATGCGAGTAGGTCTTCAGAAAGTATTATTCTGGGTGGCGAATAGTTCTGGTGAAGAAGTTGAAAAAATTGAAGTTGTACCAGACTTCTTAGAAAACTATTACTTAAATAACTCAGTTTTCTAAATTTATTAGAAATGTAAGCTGTAGGTTTTCGGGGTTCTATTTATTCGAATTTTCTTCCGATCTATTGTCGTATTCGTGAGTTAGAGTCGGTAGTAGCGTAAGCAAGTTGATGCTGGTGGAGGGGATGAATCATGTTTTGAAAGAAGTGCAAGGTGATCGGCTAGCCCAATTGCCGTCCTACTTTGATCGAGAGCTTCCTCTCCATGAGGATTTGGTTGCAGGAATGATGGAGTTTATTAACGCGCTTGATTAGTTGCTGTCGAGTTGTGGTTTTCTTTGGAAGAAACTTGCTCGGTTAGCAGTTTATGAGGTTGTGATTTTTGTTGGATTTGGAAGTGTGGACCTAGGTTAGATGAAATTTGTAACGGTATTAATTCTTTTCGTTTTCGGGACTATGTTGTCTGCAGCGGAACGGCCCAATTTTCTCATTATCATGGCAGACGACCTCGGATACGGGGATGTCGGCTTCAATGGATGTGAGGATATCCCGACTCCGAATTTAGATGAACTGGCTGCAGGTGGACTCATTTGCACTTCGGCTTATGTTGCTCACCCTGTTTGTGGTCCTAGTCGTGCTGCGCTCCTCACCGGCCGTTCGCCTCATGCTATTGGGGGGCAGTTTAATATCCCTTACTTCAACCATCATCTGGGGGTTTCTTTGGATGAAAAATTTCTTTCAAAGGCTCTGCAAGAGAGTGGGTATTTCACAGGGTTACTTGGGAAGTGGCATCTGGGTGAGGGAGAGCCCTTTCTTCCAAATCAACGCGGCTTTGACGAGTTCTACGGCCATCTCGGTGGAGGACATAAGTATTTTCCGGATAAGTATTGGCCAATCTACGAACGGCTTAAGGCTGCGGGAGAAACTAAGATTCCACCCAATACCACGCCGCAACTGAGAAATGGCAAGGAGGCGCGCGAGACGGAGTATTTGACCGATGCCTTTTCGCGAGAGGCAGTTGATTTCATCGAGAAAGCTTCGGAGAAGGAACAGCCGTTTTTCTTGTTTCTCTCTTACAATGCGCCCCACGCTCCTATTGAGGCAAAGCGGGACGATATCGAGAAGATGGCCCATATTGCCGATGAGAAGCGCCGAGTCTATGGGGCGATGGTTCATTGCCTCGATTATGGAGTAAAGCGAGTGGTAGATTCTTTGAAGTCAACTGGTCTCTACGAAAATACCCTGATTATTTTCCTGAGTGATAATGGGGGCATTGCGAGGCATGGTGCGAGTAATATGCCTCTGAAGGGTGGTAAACGAGATGTTGAGGAGGGAGGGTACCGGGTGCCAATGTTTTTCCATTGGGCGGGTAAGATCCCGAGTGGTGGCGTATTTGAGCATCCAGTGCTGACGATGGATTTTTACCCCACTTTGGCAAAGCTGGCCGGGACTTCTTTGCCGAAAGAGAAGGTTCTGGATGGCAAGGATATCTGGAGCGATTTATTGGCGGGACGCAATCCCCATCAAGATGAGCTGATCTGCGCGATTTCACATGGACCAAATAGCACTGGCGTTGGCGCGCGTCTCAATGATTGGAAGGTGGTGCGTTCGTTGGGCAAAGATCAGACTTGGAGCCTCTATCATCTGAACAAGGATCGAGGGGAGAGGAAGGATTTGAGTGCCCAGTATCCTGCGCAAAAAAAGAAACTTGTGCGTCTGGCTGAGCGATGGGCCCGGACTCATGTGCGACCGCGTTGGTTTTATCAAGAGGCAGATGCCGCCACTTGGGAGAAAAACAGCAATCCTTATTTTGAGGGAACCTTTGACTTAAATGAAGATAAGAAAACTCGATGAAACGAGAGGGCTTACAAGTAGTGGTTATTTTGATTTTTCAGGGTTTGATCGTCTGACAAAGTCTTCATGAACTCGGAGTTGGGGCGAGATGTGTGTGGCTGAAGAATGGGAGGGGAGTCGGACTTTGTGAAATTTTTCACAAAGTGTCTTGACCCTTGTTTCTAAGAGTTCTATTCGATTCTCGGTCGCTACCACAGTCACTGTGAATCTCTTCAATCCTTTCCGCCTTTTCCTCGTTTTATTCGGGCTTCTCCTTTCGAGTGGTTCTCTCTCGGC
>CALFBF010000091.1 GCA_937949965.1 uncultured Roseibacillus sp. | reverse complement strand
CGAGCTAAGGCCCCGCAAATGATAAGGGACCTTAAAGAGCTTAACGACTTAGGCCCTGAAGCGGTCATCGTGCTTGCGGCCAACCCTTCTCGGGAGGCCATAGAGATCTTCCCTCACTTTTACTACTCCGAAGCCGGAGCGAGGGGTGTTGACTCTGTGATGGAGCAGGGCTTTCTTGCGACTCACCCTCTTCTTGTCGGCCTCGCTTTTCGCTCAAATGGAGAAGAATTCGAATTAAAATAAAACAATGATCACCAAACTAGAAAACTACCACACATTTACCGCCGGGGCCTTCCCTCTCCCGGCGGGGGCTATCCCGCTGGCGGGAGGTCCGGGAGGATCGCTTGTGTGCTTTATGCCGTCCGGTCGCTGGGTCAACTTTCAAGCGGCCGTCATCAAAACTATGCCTCCAGAAACGCAAAAAGAAGTGATGAAGCTTATAGTTTCGCAGCTTGGCGGCAACGCGGCCAAAGCGGCGGAGGCGTTAGGTTTCGCCCATGGGCGAATTCAAAACCTGCAAAGCGGCCACGCCGCAATGACGGTCAAAACCGCTTGGGCGATAGCTGAGAGGCTGTCGGGGTAATTACTAGAGGGATAGTAATTAGAGGATTTCCGGCGTCATTTAAATAGCACGAAAAAAACTCACAAAAAAAGTGAAAATAAATATTGCGTTCTCACTTTTTAAGTGTATCTTTTAAACATCAGCGGGACGGACCGCTTAACCTTAAAAAAGACAAACATTATGACTACTACCGAAATCCAAACAGCTCTCCTCACTCTGCCAATGGTTGACTCTGCATCAATCTGGGAGAAGTCAGAATCTTTAGTTAGAGTCTACCTTAACTTGGTGGGTTACGACGTTACTTTTCGCGGATGCAAGACAACTAAGGCTTATTACGATTGCGTAGCTAACAAGCTTGTTATCACCGAGGGGCGAGGCACTCAGACTGACGCATTTAGAGATTCGGTCTCCGATCTTGAGGAGGTCGATTTTGACGCGCTATTTAGTGCTTAATTATTGCTAGCATGGGAGGGGGTTGCCCCTCCCTCAACCTTTTAAAAAAATGAAAATCAAAGAAATTATCGAAATGGAAAGCGCGGATTTGAGTGCAGAGCAAAAAGCGGTCCAAGCTGCTTACTGGGCTGGACAAGCAAACGGGCGAGCGCAAGAAAGGTTAAGCCTAGCGGCTCGGGTCGTGAGTCTGCCTGCCGTCCCGTGGCACAAGCTCCAAGCGAGGATTGTTGAGGCTTTGGCCCCAAGTGAGGACATGCGATCTATTGACGGCTTGCGTGAGGAGGAGGCAGAGATTTTAGCCTGGGAGGCTTGTGGGTCATGAGTAATCGCTCTGGTAACACGTGGTTTGCGCGGGTCCGTAGAGACTGGATCCCGCGCTACGCGCTCAAGCATGGCAGTATTGGCCGGCGGGATTTGATGGATGTCTTTGGGGTCTCTTCCGCGCAAGCGTCAGCAGATTTGCAATCTTACCTTGCTGACCACCCTAAGCACCTGACTTACTCGCTAAGCCTCAAGACTTACCTTTGGACTGGCCCCAAGACCTTAACTGCGCAGGCGGCGTGGTCGGAGGCAATGGCCGCAATTGCTAACTAGCTATCCCTTGTCTGTCTTTTCGGCTCTGGCATAACTTTCAGCATAGTCCGCCTCAAAGTCTTTATTTTCCAATAATTATTTAAATCGGGTGGCTGTTAACCACTAGGTCGTAGGTTCGAATCCTACCGCCGGAGCCAATTTCGAAACAATTTCACTCTCTTTGTATTCTTCGAATACTCTCTCCTTTCTCCGTAAGCTTCCGAGAAAAATTCATGCTCTATTAATAGAGCTTTTAAGTCTCACAGCTTAGAATCTGCAAGGTTAACGACCCAAAAAGAAATCTCTTTTGTTGTTTTCGAATAATAATAATTTCACCTTAAACCTTGATAATAAAAAACTTATTGAGAAAAGAGAAAAAAGCAACGAATTCATTCATTGCAGAATTTCACTTGCCTTCTGATGGCATTTTTGCGCACATTGAAGAACTTAATCTCTTATGTCTCTCGTTACTTCACGCGAACTCTTTGCCAATCGAGCCATTCCGATGACGGTCGACTCAGTGACAGAGCGACGTCAAATTCAGAATAATCTGCACCGGCATGAGTATCTCGAACTGCTATTCGTTTCCGACGGTTCTCTACTCAATCACTTTGTAAACGATAAGATTGAACTCAAATCAGGCGATGTCCTGATTCTGAAACCTTACGTGCGGCACTACCTAGAGGCGACGGAGCAGAACAATCCCATTTTGGCCTATTGTTGTAGTTTTCTCCCCGAAGTGGTTGATTCCAGCATTCGTTCTTTGGCTGAAGCAGGGCATGCCAACCCCGGGCACCGTCACCTCTTTCAACCCTTTCTGCCTCTCGCATCTGAGAACAACTCGGCCATCCAACTACAGCTTCCCGAAGCCGAGCGCGAGGAAGTAACTACTCGCCTCGAAAAACTCAGGGAGCTTTCCAAGTACTCTGATGCCAGCTCCAACGCTCAAATACGCTGCCAGTTCCAAGGTCTACTCGCTTATCTCTCTGACTATTTTACTGCCTCTGGCCAAGTCGGAGAAAACATCCAAGTTAACACTTCCGGAGCAAGAACGCGCTTCCGACCCAAGCTGCAGAAGACGCTCAATTATATCCACGACCACGCCGACGAGACTCTCACGCTCAAAAACATGGCTTCAATGTCGGGCACCTCACCGACTTACTTCTGCCAGCTCTTCAAGCACGAAACTGGGATGACTTTTCTGCAATATCTCAACGATTTGCGAATCCAAAACGCCTGCAAACTCCTTAGGGAATCGGGAAGTAATATTACTGAAATCTGCTACAAAGTAGGCTTCAACGACTACTCACACTTTAGTCGTCTCTTCAAAAAACATATCGGTAAATCAGCAGCCGAATTCCGAAAACAAGAGCATTAGGCGAACTCCTATCTTGGTGGAAATTTCGCAGAAAAACTTCCCCGCGGATAAGCTCTTCTCAGTACTTTTCTTTCTCTCGTAAACAAGGAATCCAGAGAGTTCAAAAACCTTCTGACTGAAGGACGCTTGCGATAACCTCATTCCATGAAAATGGACACCTATTACTTCAATCCTTTGTTGGTTCGAGAAAACTTGGAATCATTTCTTCTCGAAAGCACAGGTTACCGGGAGGCGGCGTGAACGCTGGTAATATTAAGGCTTCTTTAAAATTTCTTGAATTTGCAATGCCAATTAGAAAATCGACCATGCGAGAAAGCTCTCTGTTCGCTAGCTTTCAAGCCCTTCAAAACGGGCTGAGTTCTCCTTAAATTATGATTTGCCATCCAAAGATCACAGCCATTCGCACTCATCGTTTGCAACACAGTCTTGAGGAGCCTCTTGGGTTCTCGCAATGGCAGCACGAAAAACGAAATGCTCTCCTCGTTGAGATCGAAGATAGCGAAGGTAATACCGGTTGGGGAGAATGCTATGGTCCCACTGAAGTCACGCAGAGCGGCCTCCATTCTTTTTACGCTCCCTTACTCATTGGTTGGAACCCCTGCCAAAACGAAGCCGCTTGGCAACATCTCTGGCGCGCCTCTCTCGACTTTGCTCGCAAGGGTGTGATGATGGGTGCGATGTCGGGAATCGACATGGCTTTGTTGGACCTTAAAGGGAAGCAACTGGGCGTCTCCGCCTCCGAGCTCATGGGGGGACGAATCTGCGATGAGCTCCATTGCTACGCAACCGGAATGTATTTCCGTAATGTATCTGAGTCTAACCTGTTAGAGATCATTCTCGAAGAAGCCGCCTCTTACGTCGCCCTAGGATATCAGGCTCTCAAAATCAAAGTAGGAAAAAACATCGACTTCGACATCAGACAGATTCGGACCATGCGCGCGACCTTTCCCGATATCGCGCTAATGGCAGACTCGAACCATGCCTACGACCTCCCCGAGGCCGTCAAAGTCGGTCGAGTGTTAGACGAGTGCAGTTACTCTTGGTTCGAAGAGCCGCTCTCCCCTAATCATGGGAGGCTCTTTACTAAGCTGGCCGAAAAGCTCGACCTGCCTCTAGCTACCGGAGAGTGCGAACAAACACGTTGGGGCTTCCAAGATCTCCTTAGTGCTGGTGGGATTGCTATCGCACAGCCTGACCTCGCCTATTGTGGCGGACCGAGCGAAGCTCTGAAAATCCGCGCTATCGCCTCTTCCCACGGCGTGAACGTCATTCCTCACGCCTGGGGCACAATGCTCAATCTCGCGACAGCCGCTCACTTCCTGGCGAGCACTTTCGTTGAACCTGGTCGAGCAGAGACCACCCCTCCCCTTCTTGAGATTGATCAAACTCCTAATCCGCTTCGAGATGAACTTTACAGCACTCCACTTGAGATCAAAAACGGTATCGCTTCTGTGCCTACCCTTCCTGGTCTAGGAGTCGAACCCGACCGCGAGGCTCTCGCTCGTTTTTGCCTTCAAAAAACTGAACAACAATAAATCGTGCCTCTAGCAACGTTCCCCATGCTCATCGGAGGCCAAGCAGTGACCACCGATACTCTCATTGAGATCGTCAATCCTGCTAATGGCGAAATCTTCGGCTATGTTCCTGATCTTACAGAGGAACAAGCACAAGAGTGTCTAACTGCTGCTCAAAAAGGATTCGAAGTCTGGTCTGGAATGACTCCTGCCGAGCGTCGCACCATCATCCTCAAGTACGCCGAAGTGTTAGAATCTCAGCGCGAACGACTCATTGACCTCCTGATCAAAGAGACCGGAAAACCCCGTGACAATGCAGAGTACGACTTCGGAATGCTCACCACCTGTTTGCGCTTCTTTGTGGAAGAAGCCGAACGCCTTGACCAACCTGTACTTCACGATCCCGACGGTCGCTTCCTTCACTACGTCCAGCGCCAACCTCTTGGTGTCGTCGTTGGTTTTTTGGCCTGGAACTTCCCTCTTCTCAATATGGGCTACAAGATTGGCCCCGCCCTCGCCGCAGGTTGCAGTATCATCCTCAAGCCTGCCACCTTGACCCCAATCGCTTCATTAGAGATCGCTCACCTCGCCAGAGAGGCAGGCCTTCCCGATGGAGTTCTTAACGTGGTGACTTGTGACAATCATGAGGTCCCTAGGACTTTCGTCGAGAGCGATATCCCTGAACTCGTCACCATGATTGGTTCGACACGCGGTGGACTAGAGGTCATGAATAGCTCCCTCACAACCGTGAAGCACTTCTCGGTCGAACTCGGAGGAAATGCTCCTGTGCTGATCTACCCCGATGCCGATGTCACAGCAGCAGCTATCAAGACAGTGGACCTAAAGTATGCTAACAGCGGACAAGTCTGCGTGTCCCCTAACCGTTGCTTTGTCCACGAAGACGTTTACGAAGAATTTCTCAACGCCGCCAAGAAACGAACTGCGGAAGTTGAGATGGGTCCGCTCATTTCCGAGAAAGAACGAGAGCGCATTCTCAAAACGATCAACGATGCCGTCGCTGGTGGTGCCGAACTGGTTTGTGGAGGAAAAGAACTCGCTGGCCCCGGCTATCACATGGAGCCCACGATCCTCACCAATGTCAGCCGCGCAATGCGCCTGAGCTGTGAAGAAATCTTTGGCCCCGTGCTCTCCATCATTAAATTCAACGATAATGATGATGAAATAGCGCTCGCGAATGCAACCGAGCTCGGGCTCGCCGCCTACGTTTTCACCTCGAATATTTCCACCGGATTACGCGCCGCTCGTGACATCAAAGCAGGCAGCGTCTGCGTCAACGAGCCCCACTACTCGGTCCAGCTCCCTCACGGTGGCTTGAAGCAAAGTGGTATCGGTAAGGACTGCTCGAAATACAGCTTGGAAGAATATCTCACCCTCAAGCGAATCTCCGTCCTCATCGAAAACGACTGATTCCATGTTTCCTGAAGAACTTATTTCTCGCCTAACGAAAACACGTATCGTCGCAGGATTCTCGATTCAAGACGTCGAAAAAGCGGTCCCACTCGCACAAGCTCTTCTCGCAGGCGGAATTGAAGTCATCGAACTCACTCTCCGCACGGAGCAAGGTCTCGAAGCAGTTCATTGTATCGCCTCGGAAGTGCCCGAGATGATTGTCGGAGTGGGAACCATCCTAACTCCCGAACAGGCGCATGCTACCAAGGACGCAGGAGCTCACTTCGGCGTCGCTCCGGGCACCAACCCCAACGTGATCCGCGCCGCGCAAGAAGTCAGCCTCCCCTTCGCCCCTGGTATTGCCAACCCATCGGACATCGAAGCAGCACTCGAACTCGGATGTCGTTTCCTCAAACTCTTTCCTGCCGAAGCCCTGGGGGGCATCTCCTACCTTCGCAGTATGAGTGCTCCCTACAACCACCTCGGACTGCAGTACTTCCCACTCGGAGGGGTGAATGCTAACAACATGCGCGACTACCTCGCAGAACCCAACGTTCCGACCGTGGGTGGATCTTGGATTGTCCAGAATGACCTCGTCGCATCGGGTGACTGGAGCGGCCTCACTGCTCGCGCCACCGCCGTCACGCAAGCTCTTAATTGCTAACCTTTGCTATGAGTAATATCATCGTCACCTTCGGTGAAATCATGGGTCGCATGGCTGCGCCTGATTACTTTCGTCTTCGCCAGACACATTCTATCGACATCACCTACGCTGGTGCAGAGGCCAGCGTCTCGGCTTCTATTTGCAACTTTGGAGGCCAGGCTCGCTACGTCACCGCCCTTCCCAAGCACGCCCTTGCGGAAGCGTCCATTGATGCCCTCCGAGCGGTCGGAGTAGACACCTCCCACATCCTGCGCACTGACCGCGGACGCCTCGGTCTCTACTTCCTGGAGACCGGTGCGAATCAACGTCCGAGCAATGTCATCTACGATCGGGAGGATTCCGCCATCGCAATCACTCCTGCCGAAAACTACGATTGGAATAGTATTTTCCGAGGAGCTAGCTGGCTCCACCTCAGCGGCATCACTCCTGCGCTCTCAAAGAACGCGGCAGAAGCGACTCGCATCGCCGCTCAAAAAGCGCAGGAAGCAGGTGCTCGAGTCTCTCTCGATCTCAACTTCCGAGGCAAACTCTGGAAATGGGATGACCAGCTCTCGGGTCGTGACTTAGCACAAGCCACGATGCGCAAGATTCTTCCCTTCGTAGATGTCATGATTGCGAACGAGGAAGATTGCCACGATGTCTTAGGGATCCGGGCTGGTGATACTGACGTCCACGCCGGATCGTTAGAGACCAGCCGCTACCCCGAAGTTGCGCGTCAAGTGGTTGCGCAGTTTCCCAACCTCAACCAGATAGCCATCACGCTACGAGAAAGCCTCTCGGCCTCCCATAACAACTGGGGTGCGATGCTCTATGATGCCGCTTCGGAACAGGCAGTCTTTGCCCCCCTTGATGCGGAAAGTAACTACCAGTCTTACGAGATTAAGAACATGGTCGATCGAGTGGGTGGTGGCGATTCTTTTGCCGGTGGACTCATCTTCGCCCTCACCACCCCAGAGCTCAGTGAGCCCCAGACTGCTGTGCGCTATGCGGTAGCAGCCTCTTGTCTGAAGCACTCTATCAAAGGTGACTTTAACTTCAGCACTCGTGCTGAGGTCGAAGCCCTGATGGGTGGTTCTTCCTCAGGGCGAGTGGTCAGATAAGACTGCAGCATTACGGTGCCAAATTAATCGGCATTGTGATTTCAAACTGAGCTTAAGAACTTTGCTTGATTCCTGAATTTCGAATACAGTTACGACGATGGCTACTCTTTCTCGAATTCAAGTCTATCCCATCAAGAGCCTAGACGCAGTCGAACTTAATGAAGTCAAAGTTACTCCACACGGAATGTTAGAAAACGACCGTTGCTATGCTCTCTTCGAGGGGAACGGTAATATCATCAAAGCTAAAGACTGCGCGAAGTTGCATCAGCTCAGAGCCAAAGTAAACCTCAAGTCTCTGCAAACTTGCTTCCAAGCTCATGGAAAAAAAGAGACCTTCCATTTGGAAGACGAGCGCGTGGCGGTTGGGAATTGGCTCTCACAAATTTTGCAACGTCCTGTTAAACTACAACGTGATGATCGGATTGGTTTTGCAGACGACTGGACTGCGACTGGCCCTACTCTTATCAGCACCGCTACTCTAGAAGCAGTAGCTTCTTGGTTCGACGACCTCAGCGTTGAGGAGATCCGTAAACGCTTACGAACAAATCTCGAAGTCGAAGGCGTCCCGGCCTTTTGGGAAGATCAACTCTATGGACCTAAGGAAGGAGATCTCGTATCCTTTCGAGTGGGTAATATCGAGTTGTTCGGCAAAAACGCCTGTCAACGCTGCCCCGTGCCTACCCGCGATATGACGACGGGAGAGAAGACTAAGAACTTCAGTAAGACCTTTGTGAAAGCACGCCAGGAAAATCTCCCACCATGGGCCCACCGAGAGAGATTCGACCATTTCTACCGAGTGGCGATTAATACCCTACCTGGAACAATCGGACCCGGTGCCCAAATCCAAGTCGGCGATGAAATCGAAATCTTAGGACACACAGCCCCCGTTCTCACATAAACGGTCCCGTCAATCGACTACACTTTCACAGTCCTGCTCCTCTTTCATACCCTGCTCGCGAACTATCTCTGCCAACCTACGACGATTCACATTCATCGCGTTATAGAGAATCATCGGCCAGCACAAAGACAGAAACGCTAGGTAAAAAGCCACTAGCTCAAAAACTCCCGGCAACTCAAAATGGCTAACCAAAAACAAACCTCCAAACCAAGCGAGTATGACTTGAGTAAATCCGCTCACGATCGCTAACAAAAGATGGACATAACGAACCATGAAAACATTCTCTCAGGAAAAACCGATACTCGATATTACAATCCATACTCACTTGTATAAGCGCAGGGGGTGATCCACTTCTTGACTCAGGTCGGCACTGACAAATCGTGATAAGTTCTACACAGTGGCGTGGTGCGCGCCGCAGTTTTCCTCTCTCTCATCACTCTAACGGTGCTCACCATTCCGTTTCTGGTCACGGATCTTGATCTCGTTCTTCAGCGCCTCCTTTACGATCCGGTTGAGAAAGAATGGCGCTTCAAGGAGTCTCCCTTTTGGGAATTCTTCTACCTGTTTGGACCTGCTCCTGCCATCTTGTTCGGTACCGTTTCTCTGCTGGTTCTATTACTCGGATTAGGAAATCCCCGCTTGGCCAAGTATCGTAAATTGGGAGCTTACTTCGTAGGAGTGCTCTTGCTTGGTTCCGGTCTGATTACGAATGCGATTCTCAAAGATCACTGGGGACGACCACGACCAAAACAAGTGATCGAGTTTAATGGCACCGAGTCCTTCGATAAAGTATTGGTTTTCAATCCCAATTCGACAGGAGAGTCTTTTCCAAGTGGTCACGCCACCGTGGGCTATTTCTTTTTGGCGTTCGTGCCTCTAGTAGCTGGTCGGTGGCGTTGGTTCTGGTTCGTCTTCAGCATTCTATTTGGAACCCTGATCGGACTCGCACGTGTTGCGCAAGGAGCGCACTTCTCCTCCGACGTGATCTGGTCGGCGGCTGTGATGTGGTTCGTCTCACTCGCTCTCTTCCAGTGGCTCAAGCTTGCCCACTCGCCTTGGTGGCAACCTCTACCGGGCGTCAAACCCCCTCCACGATGGATTCCCTGGGTCAGTTCTCCCCTCATTATCGCCGCCATCTTGCTAACAGCAACTTATCTCCCCTACGAACAAGAGATCGAAACCACGCTCTCTCCTCCGCTATCAGTGAGCGAACTCACACTCGCCTTTAATGGCCATGGAGTTGTCGAATTTCAACACGGCAAAGACTTCACGATCACCTGTTTTGCAGAAGGCCACCGTGCTCCTAAAAGTCGCCTCTTTGCGAAGAGCCTTTTCACCGAAAACCCTCCCTCGATTACAGTCAACTTCCGACAACGCGGCTTTTTCTCCGAACTCAACGTCCGCACGGTCATAACGGTGCCAAAAGATCTCTCCTTATCCTTTATCGGGCAGGAAAAACTACATTGCGTCATGCTCCCATCCACAATGCAAGAACCTGCTCTCAAAATCCATTCCTCCACTCGAATCCTTCGACGCTAAACCACAAAAGAAACAGAGAAGATCGAGCAAAGAAAGCACTTCCTCGCTTGCGGTCTGGGGCCATCAAATTCATAGTCCGCCCGAATCGCGAAATCATGCATTACTTTTCCTTCTCCGATAGCTCTCTCCATGCCGAAAAAGTCTCGCTTTACAAGATTGCCGAGCAGCATGGCACGCCTACCTTTGTCTACTCGGCCAACACCATTCGCGACCACTACCAATCACTCGATCAAGCTCTCGCCCCCATCGATCACGAAGTCGCTTATGCGGTGAAGGCCAACTCTAACATTGCAGTACTTTCCCTCTTGGCAAAAGCGGGATCGTCCTTTGATATCGTCTCAGGAGGAGAACTCTTTCGAGTCGTGAAAGCAGGAGGAGACCCTGCCAAATGCACCTTCGCCGGCGTGGGCAAGACTCGCGAAGAAATCGAGTATGCGCTCGAACTGGGCATTCATGCTTTCAATGTCGAATCCGAAGCGGAGCTCATCTTCATCAATAAGGTGGCCGGAGAAGTGGAGAAAAAAGCTCCCGTCTCTATCCGCATCAATCCCAACGTGGATGCCAAAACCCATAAGTATATTTCTACCGGAAAGTCTGAGAACAAGTTTGGCATCGACTTTGACCTCATCTCTGGAGTTTTCGAACGAGCAGCTCAGATGGAGCACATCGAGCTCAAGGGCCTGCAAATGCACATCGGTTCTCAGCTCACCACCGTGCAACCCTTTGCGGACGCGGTGACCAAAGTCGCCCCCCTCGCAGCCGATCTTAAGGCCAAGTATGGGATCGAGTTCTTCTCCATCGGCGGAGGTATCGGTATCATCTACGATCCTGCACTGGAGTCCGGCAGCAAAGAGTGGTGGGATGCTCACAACGAAGACGATCGCCCTCTAACAGCTGCAGAATATGCGGAAACGCTTATTCCTATTCTCAAGCCACTCGGGCTCAAAATCCTCCTCGAACCTGGTCGCTACATCGTGGGAAATGCGGGCGTACTCCTCACCCGTTGCCTCTATGAAAAGAAAGGGACCGCCAAGACATTCAAAATCGTCGATGCGGGAATGAACGATCTCATCCGTCCTGCTCTTTACGAAGGCTATCACGAAATTGTCCCTGTCACTCAATCCGGCCCAGTGAATACGGTGAAGACCGACGTCGTCGGCCCAGTCTGCGAAACCGGAGATTTCTTCTGCCAAGATCGTGAGCTTCCTGATTTTCGAGAAGGAGACCTGATCGCACTGATGTCAGCCGGAGCATACGGAGCGGTGATGGGCTCAACTTACAACTCGCGCCCCCTTCCTACTGAAATCCTCGTAGATGGAGAAGAAACTACTGTGATTCGCAAGCGCCAAACATACGACGACCTCCTTGCCCAAGAAATCTAGCCTCAACCTAACAACAGGCCTATACCTAGTAAATAAGCTTCTGAATGCAGGCGTTCATCTGCTGCTCAGCGTTCGCTAATTCTTCTGCAAGCTTGAGCTGTGTCCGAGCGCGGAAAAGATTCTGCTGAGGATGAGTCACCCGGAAGTAAGAATCCTTGGAAAGATAGTCTGTTAGAAATCTTATCCCGAGTTCCACTGCTAACAGTTTTCCCGAGAATGGGATAAGTTGGATTTCCAACGGCGAAAGCCCTTTTCCTGCTGACTGGAGATAGCCCTCGATCAAGGCCTCAAAGATGGGCATTCTAACCTGCACTTGGGAGAGATCAGGCTCATCTTCTGCGGCAGGATTAACGGAGGTTCGAATCAAATCCCCGATATCATAGAGCGAAAGACCTGGCATCACGGTATCGAGATCAATAACGCAAACCGCTTCGTCTGAATCAACATCGAAGAGGACGTTGTTAATTTTGGTATCATTGTGAGTGACTCGGATAGGAAGCTCCCCCTGCTCCTCCAAGGAGACAATGCGGTCCATCTCACCAGACATCGTCTCAATTCGGGCCAATTCATCTCTTACTTCGCTCACTAGTCCACATTCATCCGCCGCAACCGCATTCTGCAGCTGCTGATAGCGCTTCGGGGTGTGATGGAAGTCCGGGATGACTTCGCTCAGCTGAGTCGCGGGTAAATCACTCACCAGATCTTGGAAGGCACCGAAGGCAAGTCCTGCCTGATAGGCTTGGCGCGTATTCTCGACAACGTCGTAAGTGCGGCAGCCTTCGATAAAATTATAGCACCGCCAAATGCCACCCTGTGGTCCTTCAACGTGGCTATACCCCGTGCGTCCGGGATAGAGATTGAGAGTCTGCCCGCTTGCATCACGCTTCACGCGCAGGACCTTCTGATTAATATGTCGTGTGACCGCTGCGACATTACGCATTACCTCCTGAGGTTGCCCGAAAACGGACTCGTTGATACGCTGCAAAATGTAACGAACAGCCTCGCCACTCTGAGAGTGATAAGTCACCAGCCAAGTCGAGTTGATCAAGCCCGTCTCAATACCAACGGCGCTCTCGAACTGTCCCTCAATCGCAAATAAATCCGCAATATGCTCTATCTCTGACTCGCATGAAGCTCTCACTGCTCTGATCCTAGCCGAGCACCTAAATGCTCCACAATCTCCAAGACTGTTCCCTCAAAAATTGAAAATCTTACGTCTTGTTAAGCGACCAATTTTCTCCGCAAAGATCGCTACCCGATTGTTCTCTGTTCTACCTTAGTTTGGCAGATTAAGACTCTCCAGTGCTCCATTATTAATCAGTCCGTCCAAAAAGCTCTCTTGGGATTGGAGGTGATTTCGGTATTCATCGAGTTGGTTAGAATCTAGAAAAGGCTCCAATTCCTCAACTTGTGCATTCACGTGCAATTCCTTCTGCTTTTGAAACAACTTAACAGGATCTATTTTCCCATCATCACCAGTAGTTCCTTCTGCTAAGGCACTGTAGTCCATGTTGACCAAACGTTCGAGGCCGAGATCAATTCCTAAACTTTCAGTCATACCATTAATAGCGGTAACAGCGCTATTTTCAGGAACATCCACATTATCTTGGGCTACTTGTTTTTGATAAAAGTGTTCATAAATTTCGTCTCGTTGTTCGTCACGAATTTCAATCGAACTTCCCAAGCTTGCCAGTTGTTTGAGAGCACCCGAGTCCGCACTGCGATGAACTCTCTTCTCTTCTCTCTCCTTCCACAAGGTTTGTTGATCTTCATCTAACAAGGCTAACATTGTATCATTTAAGCCCTTACCTTCCAAAACAGAAAACGCTAGCGTGAGTTCCGAAGAGCCAGTTCCGTCCAGAGACTCAGTCTCCATCTTTCCATCCAAGAGTTCACCTATAACAGCCAGTTGTTTCTCATAAAATTCTTTCAACTCGGCAGCCTGTCGGGGAGATAAATTCAACTCCTCCACAAGACTCGCCACAAGTCGATCGGCCTTACCTTTATTACGACCAATATAAGACTGATTCATGATCCTCGTCATTTCTTTAGTAGGACCTCCCTCAAACGAGGCTAGAATATCTTCATAACTGGCAGCACCATCTCGGTCAGTCTTCGATTTAGCTTGTGCCCGACTCTGTTTACCTTCTAATGATTCTAAAACTCTTCCTTCACCTTTCTCCGGTCCAATTTTCCCCGACTGAGAATCCGAAGGAGTCCTGGAGTTTGTAAGCCAGAAGGCAATTGCCAAAACAAAAACACCAAGAGCAGAGAAAAGTAGGGACTTTTTCATAAGAAGAATAGAGTTCTCTTTTAACGACAATTAGCGGTCGTTTGTTGGGAATTTTCCAAGCTAATTTGAAAAATCCTCTTTGTCAACGAGATGGACCACAACATTACCTGGGTAGTTTGGGTCGTCGCTTTTCACTCCCTTAATTCGAACCAGCAGCCCCCGTAACGAATCCATTTTTTGCTTAAATTGATGGTTCGAAAGGGGCCCTCCAATTTCAAAACGAGCCACGACAGTCGCCTTACCTTCAAAGAAGAGATAAACGTAGTCTTCCCGCTTCATGTAATTGCTAAAGACCCCTTTGAAGTTCATCTCTTCCCCTATCGCGATAGAGCCAAAATCGAAAACCTCCGAGGAAGATATAGCTGAGTTCTCATTCTCAAGAACAGTAAGGTCTTCTAAGTTAGCGAGAACAATTTTGACTCCGCTTCCGCGTATCCAGCGCGTTTCGATTTCCACTACACCTTCCACTTTCACGGTTTGCCCGACAAAACGATCCCAGTCTGCCCGCTCCTCTTCCTCAACGGTCTGGCTATGCGGGAAAGAGACAAAGGCCTGCTTGCGTCGATCGCCAAAGTCGAGATACCAAGTCTTGCCACTACCACTAGCACTCGCTTCGGCAACCGTTCCTACGAATTGAATCGTAGTTCCTGCCTTGGCCTTCAGCTGAACAAGATCATTAGGTCCGAGAATTCCGTTCCGCTTGGCAGAACTACTCAGTTCTTCCTTCTTTGTTCTCGTCGGGGTAACAGGCCTTTCTTCTTGAAAGGAAAATTGCCTTGGACGAGAAACCTCTACTACTTCCTCCTCAGATTCCTCCTCTTGTTCTTTTTTCTCAAAAAGAGGAGGAGTTACTACTTCTGCCACAAGTTCTTCTCGAAGAATGGGTATTTCCTCATGATCTAGCACCTCCTCGACACTCAATTCGAGTTCCGCTTTCGGAACAACCTGCACAGCATCTACCTCGATTCTATCTTCACGCGGCTCTTTCTCGGTTCTAACAACTTTTCGCTCCCGGTTCAGGTTCGGAGAAATCATCATGACCCAAACCACGCCCCCCAAAACAAGAATCAAACCCATGAGAGAACACCAAAACACTCCGCTTCCACTCTCCTTGCGAGCGCTCTTGATTACTATCGGCTGTTGGCTAACAGGAGTAGGGGCTATGGTAGGCTTCAGAACGGCTGTCGTAGGCTTTGGTTCTCGTTGGGGAAATTTTGCGATCAAGGCCTGGAGGCGTCTTTCGCTCTCCTCCACTTCTACCTCCTCTCCTCCTGAGATCTTAAAAAAACGCGCTGGCGAGAGCCAAAAATGCGTTTTTAAACAACCCGCCTCATCACGTGAAAAAAGTACTTCATCTTCTTGCAACGCGACCGCCTTACGAAAAATGGAAGGCAAGCCCGTCAAAACAGCACGTGCTTGAGTCTCGAAAAATTCTCCATCTTCCTTCTTTAAAGCTCCATTTCTAAAACCATCTCTTAGCGTAGTTCCCTCTATCCATGCCGTAGTTAGAAATGGGGTTCCATCAAGAGAATCAAAACCGCCGCCCACAATCTTCTGAAGGTGGGCAATCTCTAATGAACGCAGCCATTCCAACTCCTTCTCAAAAGTAGTTCCTCCATCGGGTTCTTCTTCCTTAAGTCTTTCGATAAGCTTTTTCTTGAGAAAAAAACGGCGTAGCGCAACGAGATGACCCGTTTGCTTATCTACCGCTTGAAAAAGAACACCTTCTTCATTCTGTTCAATCAGCTCCTGAATCTGAAAATCATTAGCCACGTAACTACTGATAACGAATAACTAACCGCTTAACAAGCACCTAGCACTGCTTTCAGAAAAAGACAAATTCCTCATTCGATAAGACTTTTTCGCAATTTCGCTTTCCTTTCCGGCAAGACTTTTCAGCCTCTTTCGTTCTAGCGATGCTCGCCGCCCAAGTCCTCATCGACGGACCTTCTGAACTCGTCTTCGATTACGCGATTCCAGAAGGCGTCGAAGTGGTGCCTGGTCACCGGGTTAAGATTCCCCTCCGCAATCGGCCCGCTTCGGGGACCGTGCTGCGCGTTCATGAACCTGTCGAACTGAACTTTGATCTCCGGCCACTCCACTCGCTCATCGATCCGGATCCGCTGATCACTCCTGGATTGCTCCAGCTCGCGGACTGGATGACGGGTTACTATGGCACCCCTCTAGAACACATCATGCGTTCCCTCCTCCCCGAGGCCGTTCGGCAAGAAAATCATTCTGAAAAAACCGTCAAACAAGCGATTGCGACTGAGAACATTGAACCTGAAGTTCTTACCCAACTCGCTAAAAGAGCCAAACGCCAACATGCTATTCTCTCCCTCCTACAAGCTACCGGAAGTGAAGGCATGCCCATCTCCCAACTCGGCGACGGAGCGGCCTCTCCTGTGAAAGCTCTCGCGGAAAAGGGACTCATCACCCTCAAGGACATTGCGGTGCAACGTGATCCCGAGGGCGACGAAACCTTCTTGCACGATCCTGTTAAGAAGCTTAACCCCGAACAAGACGCTGCACTCAATCAAATCAAAGCTTCTCTCGACCATCCTGAAGAACGAACCCCTATTCTCTTACACGGCATTACGGGCTCGGGGAAAACAGAAGTCTATCTCCAAGCGACTGCAGCGGCACTAAAGACAGGTCGTTCCGTCATCGTCTTACTCCCCGAGATCTCCCTGACTCCGCAAACGGTGCAACGCTTCAAGAGCCGCTTTAGCGAGACTCCTGAGCTGGTAGCTATACTCCACTCCACCCTTACGCAGGGAGAACGCTTTGACGAGTGGCATCGGATTCGCAAAGGAGTCGCGCGCGTAGTCATCGGCGCACGTTCAGCAATCTTTGCTCCCTTGCCCGACCTTGGTCTCATCCTCGTCGATGAAGAACACGAGACCACCTACAAACAAGAAAATCCCCCCAAATATCATGGCCGTGATCTGGCTGTCGTGCGAGCTCATCTGGAGCAAGCTACCATCGTGTTAGGTTCTGCTACGCCCTCAGTAGAAAGCTACCATAACTCCCGTGAGAAAGAGAAATACCAGCTCGTCCCCCTCACCAAAAGAGCAGATGGGCAAGCTCTCCCTCTCGTCCGTATCGTCGACATGCGTAACGAGCCAAAAAAAGGCGGCCCTCCCATCCTCTCACAGCGACTACGGCACGCAATGGAGCAGAAGCTAGCGGCAGGGGATCAAATCATCCTCTTCCTCAACCGCCGCGGTTTCGCCCGCTCACTAACCTGCCCTACCTGTGGCCACACTTGCGAATGTGCCCACTGCTCGATCCCGACGACCTACCATCGCGCGGAGGAACGCCTCATCTGTCACCTCTGCGGTTACCAAGCCATCGTGCCTCGGACCTGCCCTAAATGCCAAGACCCTGCCATTCGGTTGCAAGGTTACGGCACTGAAAAAGTGGAAGAAATTCTCCGCAAAGTTTTTCCCAAGTCTCGGCTCGCACGTCTCGACGGCGACACTGTGCGCAAGAAACACGTCCTTAAACGCACTCTCGCGGACTTTAAAGCACGTAAAATTGACATTCTGCTCGGCACGCAAATGATCGCCAAGGGACTGGACTTCCCGAACGTCACCCTCGTTGGAGTTCTCAATGCCGATCTCTCCCTGAACGCGCCGGACTTCCGCGCTGGGGAACGCACCTTCTCTCTGCTGACTCAAGTGGCAGGACGAGCAGGACGAGGGGAGATGGAAGGTGAAGTCTTTATTCAAACGTTCGTCCCTCATAGTCCATCCATCCAATTCGCGCGCCATCATGATTTCGAAGGTTTCGTTGAACAAGAACTCGAGTTTCGAGAAAAATATCACTTTCCTCCCTTCAGCCATCTCGCCCTCCTTTCCACTCGTAGTCGACACGAGAAACGGGCCGAGTTCACCCTACAGACGATTCACCGCCGTCTCTCTGAAGATCCAGCTCCCGGGCTAGAGATTGGACTACCCAACCCTAACCCTATCGTGAAGGCCCACGACCTTCATCGCTTCCAGCTCCTATTACGCCACCGCAATCCCCGCACCCTCACTAGGCATATACATCAGGTGTTAGCCAAGCTCCCCATCCCTGAAGATGTGATCTTGGTCACCGACATCGACCCCCACGACTTCTCCTAACAGCTAACTGGAGAGCATCGCCTTCACCTCCTTACGCGCAACTTCTACTGGCCACTGAGCACGGACGTTCTGCCCCTCAACCAGGGCTGCCTCAAACAAGAGAAAGATCACCTTCCCCTTCTGTTCACCGTAAGCTTTGGGGCGATCTGCGAAGTGACTGCAGGCTAGCTCAATCACGTAGTCGCAGATCGCGAGCTTGTGCTTCGTAATCTCATCCCTCATCGCCCCTTCAGATTGTGGTAGTTCTGCGAGGCTATTTAAAAAAGCACATCCCCGAAAGTTGCTTTCGTTCATCCAATTCTCCAACAAGTCAAAAAGACCTAGAATTTTTCCTTTCGGTTTGCGTGCTTTTGTTCCGGCAATCTGCAAGGCCTCATTCCATTGAACATGGCGAGACTGTAACCAAGCGACTCCGACATCTTCCTTGGAAGTGAAATGAGAGTAGAAAGTACCCTTCGCAATACCAGCCTCATTGATAATCTGCTGCACTCCTGTCGCCCCAAAACCCTGACGGTAGAACAGAGAACCGGCAATCTCGATCAGTTGTTCACGCTTAGACAATGGTGAAGATACTACTTTCATCGTTACATTATTTTCTCTCTGTTAGCTGGGCTTCTAATTCTGCAATGCGAGCTTCGAGCGGTGCGACTAGCCCTTTGAGTTCTTCGCGATCGAATCGCTCAGTGATGTGTTGCGGACAATTCCAATCGTAACTTGCAATTCGAATTTTAAAAATCCGTTCTACTTTCGAGCACAATTCTGCGGGAGCGAGCCGGCTAAGCAGATCCTCATTCCCCTTCACATCTAGGATCTCGGCGTGCCCAAGCACCTTCAGGCGATGCCGATGCGCGTAATCGATTAAGAAAAGACACACCTTATCGTTCGCGGAGATATTCCCCACCGAAAGCATCTGACGATTGCCTTTGATATCGACGAAAGCAAGCTCACTCGGAGAGAGCACCTTAAGAAACCCCTTTGGCCCGCCACGATGTTGGAGGTAAGGCCAGTTATTCTCGCTCACCGTGCCGAGGTAGAAGCTGTCTCTCGCGGAAATAAACTCAATCTCCTCCTCTGTAAGAGGATCATCAGTCAGCTCTGCCACAGGTTGCGCCCGGCCATAAAAGCGTTCCTGAGCTCGGCTTACCGCAGGAGTAACCAGTCGTGCTAAAAATCCCGTTGCCATAATATCAAATTCCTTGAATGGATAACGAGGTTAGCAAAAGAAAACTCCTGAGAAAGCACAACCTCGTCACTGTGCTTTCTTCAGGAACAAAGAAATCTTCTCTTATTCGTTAGAAATCCGAGCCATGAACTCTCTCATCTTGGCTACGATGAAGTCTCCTTCCTCTTCTAACGGGAAGTGACCGGTATCGAGAATATTGTAGTCCACATCCTTCAGATCTCGTTTGTAACCTTCTGCGCCGGGCTCAGGAAAGAAGGCATCATTCTTACCCCATACCACGAGAGCAGGTGGTTGATTGGTGCGAAGATACTCCTGCCAAGACGGATAGAGGGTGACGTTCTTACGGTAGTCGTAGAAGAGATTCAGCTGAATCTCCTTCTGTCCTGGACGAGAAATCTTAAGGTAATCAATGTTCCAGTTGTCTGGGTTCACGTTTTCAGGATTCCTTGTCCCTGAGGTATATTGCCAGCGCATTCCCTCCAGACTGAAGACCATGCTACTGATCTTTTCCTCCAACTCCGGGGTGCGGCCTTTCCAGAACTCCATGATCGGAGCCCACGCTTCTTTGCCCAATCCCTCTTCGTAGGCATTCCCATTCATCAAGACCAAGCCGGTGACCCGTTCCGGATGCTTCAATGCGATGCGAAATCCAACCGGTGCTCCGTAGTCCTGCACCATGAGGGTGTATTTGCTTATCCCTTTTTTCTCTAGAAGCTGATCCACATACTTCGCCAGATTATCAAAGGTGTATTCAAAATCATCAATCGAAGGAGCACTACTCTCACCAAAACCCGGGTAATCAGGGGCAATGAGGTAATACTCGTCCTTCAGACCATGCAGGACCTTGCGATACATCTGCGAAGAAGTCGGGAAACCGTGTAGCAAGACCACCGCCGGACGGGATGGGTCGCCAGCTTCGCGATAGAAAATATCGAGGCCGTCTATTTTTTCCACTTTATGGCTCACCGGGGCAACCTCGGAAGCTTTTGGAGCGGCAGTGATAGGTGCCAAACTTCCCGCAGCAAGCAACGAAGCCAAGTAAAAGGCAGGTTTCATTTTTGTTTTCATAATCTATTTAGAGAATCATTTTTAATTACACCGACCGGTCGGTCGGATAGGTAAACCAAAGTAACGGGTAAGTCTATGAGCGCAAGGAAAAGTTTTTCTTCCGTCTAGAAAGGGTTCTCAATCACCACTCCAGCAATCGAGCCCTCATTCTAGAACGCAGGATAATTACTTACTTTCTAGTAATTTACGAGCCATCGAGTGAGCCTCTTCCCCGCCTCCGCCAAGCATACGGACAAGCTCTGCTACTCGTTCCTTGCCATTGACTTCTCGCAGGCGAGAGAAAGTGCGTCCCTTTTCAACCACCTTTCCCACAAGGTAATGATTCGCCGCTACAGCCGCTACTTGCGGAAAGTGGGTAATGCTGACCACTTGGTGAGCCTCTCCCAGACCGGCCATCTTGCGTCCCACTGCGGCGGCAACTTCACCCCCGACGTTAGCGTCAATTTCATCAAAGACCATTAAGGGAGTCTGATCCTTTTCAGCCAAAGCACTTTTGATTGCTAACATGACTCGTGCTAACTCACCACTGGAACCGACTTTGCGGAGCGGTTTGAGAGGTTCCCCGGGATTGGGACCAAACTGGAACTCAACTTCCTCTAATCCATTCGGTCCCGCTTCTTTCCGCTTACTCAAAACAGCTTCGAATTCAGCTTGCTTGAATCCCAAATCACGTAAATGAGATTTCACTTCCTTAGAAATGCGAGGTGCGCCTCGCTTGCGGATACGGCTCAACTCCTTACCAGCCTCCTGCACTTGAGTCGCTGCCTGAGCCATCGCCTCCTGTAATTCGGAAAGACGTTCGCCACGGTTCTCCATGGTATCGAGACGAGTCGCAGCCGCTTCTCCGGTAGCGACGACTTCCGCAAGAGTAGGCCCATATTTTCGCTTCAGGCTTTCTAACAAGTCTACCTTTTCCTCCAACTCGCGAGCCTCCTTGGGATCGACTTCGAGTTCCGAAAGGTAGTCTTGGAGGCTGTTCGCTAGTTCTTCGAGCTCGACCATGGCAGCCTCTAGGCCGGCGAAGCGTTCCTCGTTACCGGCATCCAATCTCTCTAGCTCACGTGCAAGTCGCTGAACTTCGCTAAGACGGGTCACCACCCCGCTCTCCCCCGTCAGCAGACCTGCGGCCTCGCTAGCCAACTCTCCCAGACGCGCGCCATTGGAGATTTGTTGATAGCGTTCTTCTAGGCTTGCAACCTCGTCGAGATTAATGGCTGCGCCTTCGATTTCAGCCTGCTTGTGGCGTAGTAATTCGAGCTCAGCATCACCGGCTTCCTCCGAGCTTTTCAATTCTTCATAACTCTCACGAGCTTCCGTAAAGAGGCGCCAAGCTTGGCGATATTGAGTGAGCTTCTTACCCGAACCAGCGTAAGCATCTAACATTCCTAACTGCCGCTCCACAGAATGTAAGCTCTGCTGCTCTCCCGGCCCATGAAGGTCTACTAGACGATCTGCGAGATTCTTCAATAGAGTGAGGGTCGCTGGCGAGTCATTGACAAATTGACGATTTCCCTTCTCTCCCACGACGCGACGAATAATCAGCTGTCCATCCTCACAACTGCTCAAACCCGCCTCCTCTAAGACAGTATCAATGGCGCTAGAGTCAGCAAGGTCGAAGACGGCCTCCACCGTGCAAGAAGACTCTCCGGTCCGGATCAATCCCTTATCTGCGCGCTCGCCGAGGACGAGCTTGAGTGCTCCTACTATAACAGACTTCCCAGCACCCGTCTCACCAGTGACTCCGACAAGACCCTGTCCTAGTTCCCAGACTAGCTGATCAACGAGGGCGAGATTTTGAATACGTAAGACGGACAACATGAGTTCTGAGAAGACTCTTTCAGCTTCCCTAGCAGCTGGCAATCCTCTGGCGTTACATGTTCAAAAGAAAACCTGTTTTACTTTCAAGTGAATTGGTCACCATTTTCCTTTTCTATCGTCTTAAGATCTACTTTTGCTAGCTTCACATCCGATGCAAGCGGTAGAAGATCTATTGAAACGGCTTCCCGCTTGGGCGCAGCAGTTCAGCCGCTATCTCCTGTGTGGAGGCACCGCTTTTCTTATTCATTGGGTGATCGTCAATCTCCTCGGCCATACCCTCAATCCTGCTTTCGCCGAGCAGCTAGGTGATCAACTGCGCTTCGAACGTTCGGCACTTAACAACAGCTGTGCCTTCCTCATTTCTAACACGGTTGCCTACCTCTTGAATGTGCGCTTCGTCTTCGAATCCGGGAGGCATCAGCGCCGCACTGAAGTGGGGCTCTTCTTCATCGCCTCTGCGATCGGCTTTTTCCCCGCACTCTATTCGCTCGACTTCATCATTCGTACGCTATCGCTCAATACCCATGTTGCCAATCTCGGCTTCCCGGCCGTGGCAGCGGTGGGGAATTTCTTCGCACGCAAGTTCCTGATTTTTCGAAGGTAAGTTCAGCGATCCTTCCTTAGTGCACCATCTGGACCTTCCCCTTATCAGGCCGGATAAATTGCTCCCAGCATTCGTGAGGATTCTGGTCTGTCTTGTTTCCAAAAAGTGGTCGCCAACGCGGTCTCTTAGGCTCACGAAGAAGCTTCATATTTACCTCATGAGGAAGCTTGTTGGCCTTGCGCGTATTACAACGTATACAAGAAGTTACGATGTTTTCCCACGTTGTTTTCCCTCCTTTGTCACGAGGGTAAACATGGTCCAAGTTTAAATCTTTCTCAGAGAACTGCTTAATGCAATACTGGCAAGTGAACTGATCCCGCAGAAAGACATTGTGGCGGGTAAACTTAACTTCATTACGAGGCATGCGGTCGTAGGCGGCAAGGACGATAATCTTGGGAACTACCATTGCCACCCGCACCGAGTGGATCACTTCTTCCGCAACATGAGCTACATTCTGCAATGAATGCTCGACCCAAGAGGTGAGGTTATGAGTCTGATACTTAGCCTCCCCCTCAGTTTGAACGACTTCGGCATGACCCAGGCAGAGGAGCTTGAGCGCACGCTTGACCGAACAAGTTTGCACGGGCTGCCACAGTCGATTAAGCACGAGGACAGGATGGTTTAAAATCGCTTCCATAACTTTTCAGCTGGTATCCCTATAACGTCCTTTTGCAGGCATATCAACGGGAAAGGAAGTATCTCAATTGAAACCACCGTCAGTAAATGTATGACCATTTCGGAAAGCCTCTTCTGCAATCAAAAGGCTCAGAGAGCATACCATTTCGCTTAGTTAGACAGCGCGACCTCATGGAGCTGGATGAGTTGGGGATCTTGAGGGTGTCTCTCCAATCCATGCTGAGTCGCCTGCTTCATCTCTTCTATTCTGTGACTTGCATGAAGAACTTGAGCATAGTGAATCCAGCCAAGAACTCGCTCGGGGTGCTCTGTCGTGACCCTCTCCAACAGAGGCCTCGCTCTCTCCCAGTTCTTCTCTCGGGCATGGACCAACGCTAAGTTAATTGTGGCTAGGTAATGACTGGGTGCTCGCTCCCTAACAGCAGACCAGAGCACCCGATCGTTCTGCCAGATCTGCGCTTGTTTCTGACTTAGCGATACGAAGAGCAAAATCACACCTCCCATCATTATCACGAATCCCTTTAACCGATCCGAAAATACCTTCGCGACGAGACCAGCGAAGCAGAGACCCATGAAAGCGGTTGCAAAATAGCTCACGCGATCACTTGCGAATTCTAACGGATTGGGGAACCAACCTAGAAATGGAACGAGAGCGAAAACAGCACAGCTAAAGAGGCGGAATTCCAGAGAAACAGAACGACTCTTCGCAAACAAATGGCAACCGACTAATAGCAAGACGACAAGAAGCGCACCGATTCCCAGCGGAGTCGTTACTGGTGAAAAGGCGGCAGCCGCAGCATACTCGGGGTAAAGCTCACTCGGCCAAAACCAATTACTCAAATAGTGGCCTAAAGCGCAAAATGGACGCGAAAGCTGTTCCCCAAGAGTGTCCGGAGTAACAGGATTTACATTCCTCTGATTGGCGAACAAGGCCGCGATAATTCCCACGCTCGACAGAGCGGTGAACGGAATGAGTAAGTGAACATTCAGTGGCTGTGCTGTTCTCGGAAAAAGTAGTAAGACGAGTAGCGGGAGCGTTACCACATCTTGTTTACAGAGAATGGCAACTGCGAATAACCCTATTGCCAACCAGTGTAAAACTCTCGCTTTCTTGTCCGCAAGGAAAGAAAGAGTGAGGAGTGCCCCCAGCGCAAAAAAAACGCTCAAAAGCCCCTTTAACGAAGAAATCCAGACTACGCTCTCAACGACAACGGGATGGACCAAAAACACGAGAACTCCGCAAAGTGATGCTACACGTGGAATTTCTAACCTTTTACCTAAAAAGAATAAGAGAAGCGCATTCGCACAATGAAGCAATAACGCAACACTCCGAAAGGCAGGCGCACTGAGCCCGAATAACGATTCCCAAAAAATCGTGAACGTCCACGTCCCCGGAATCCAGTTCGACTCCCAAGTCAAAGTCCAAGCCTTGGCCAAACGAGTAGAGAGCGGAGCATCACCTAAAAGAGGGTTTCGAAGAAAGTAAGCGCCATCCTCTGCTTCCAGCCAGCCATAGGAGAGTGACGAATAATAAACAAATAAGCTTAACCCAAAAACGAGACTGATCGCAATCGCATTAAAATGCCATGCCATCAGCTTCATTCGATCAATTGACTACTTACCGGCGTCTTCGTAAAGCACAGAAGCCGAGAGCCATCGCCGAAAACAAGGTGGCAGTCGGTTCTGGCACCAAGATCGGCTTGTTAGAAACAATGACAGGTCCAATCAAATTCTCCGCCACTGACCCGGAACCGTTTCGAGTACCAACTCCGTTGAAAGTATAATCCTCGATTGTAGCCAAGGACTGCCCGTTTTGGTTGGCTCGAATTCCAGTTCTGGTAGCAGATTGACCAGTCTCATCCACCGTCACAGTCACATCGTAATCGAATAAGAATTGACCAGGATTCTGTTCCGTAGGGTTGACGACAACGTCAAAAGTTAACCGAGTTCCAGGCGCGAAAGACGTGCTCGGAGCGTTCGGAGATAAGAGCGCTGACTCTGAACCTCTCGAAAAAGTGGAAACTCCTGCAGGACTAATCCCTAACGAGAATGCAGTCAGGTCCGCACTTCGACCGTCGGCACTATTGGGAGTAGCACCTACTCGTCCAAAAAAAGTTTCTATTAGAGTCGGGCCTACTCGCACGCTGAAATTAAAAAAAGTAGGACCTGAACCCGAAAATGGACTATTCGGCCCTAGATCAAGAACAGCACCGGATCCCTGATTTGCAGAGTTGAAAAATGTGATCTCGCCATCAGCCTGGGAAAACTGATCCGTTGTTGCTCCCCCCAAAGGCGTAAACATCAGGTCTTCAGAGGAAACGGTTACAGAGGCTTTAATACTGCTTACAGACAATGCAATTGTCGAAAGCAGCGTGAAAAAGGAAATGGTATTTCTCATTTTAGAATTTTTCAAAGTTCAGTCACTTCTAATTTCGAAATAACAGAGCTCAGGTTTCAACTTATTAAAATTAACATGAAATCATTTTTCATTGAAAGTTAACTTAAGCTAAGTGAAAAACCGCTTGCCTTATCCGAACGTAATTTTCAAGAAAAATAAAAAAGCACAGACTCTTTTATGATAAATTAACCTAGGTTAGTTTACGAAAATTGCCTCTAACTCTCGAAAAATCGACCAAACCTGCTGAAGCGAAGGTAGTGAAAGAACTTTTCGCGTGAGAGAACATCAACTCAGGAGGACTGCGCTTTGCATAAGCAACCAAAACTCTAACGAGATAGGACCTAGCTCCGATTAGTGAACATTCCTCTTTCGCGCTCGAAACCGAACTTCGATCTTAGAAAGCTCTCCGAATACTTTTTTGAGAAATTTTGCCGTTGGAAAACTCGCTTCGACGAGGCCACTCTCATCCCATGCCTAGTCCTGCCGAACGCGTCACCGAGCTACGTAATCAGCTGAATCACCACAATCGCCTCTACTACAACGAGGCCAATCCGGAAATCTCAGATACAGCTTACGACACCCTCTTTCACGAACTCAAAGGCCTAGAACTCGCTCATCCGGAGTTGGCAGACGCGAATTCGCCCACCCAACGAGTGGGCGGGACGCCGCTCGATTACTTTTCGCAGATCGAGCACTTGGTTCCCATGCTTTCGATCGAAGACGTCCACGAACTCAAAGCTGCCGAGATTGCCACTCCCACTCCCGACAACGATGATCTCTTTGCCAATCAGAATCACGATCCTCACGCGGCAGCAGGGCGATTAGCAGATTGGTTCCATAAGTTAGAAAAGAATCTCTCCCCCGGAACAGCGCTCACGGTTGAACCCAAAATCGACGGCGTAGCGGTCTCTATTCTCTACCGCGACCAGCAGCTCATTCATGCCGTTACTCGTGGGGATGGGGCAACGGGTGACGACATCACCGCTAACATTCGCACCATTGCTTCTATTCCTCTCACCCTCCCAAACGATGCACCTAATCTCCTCGAAATCCGGGGAGAAGTCTTCATGAACGATCGTGAATTCGCCCAGCTTAATGAGCAACGAGACGAAGCTGGCGAAGCTGCCTTTGTCAACTCTCGCAACGCCACCGCGGGGACACTCAAACAACTAGACCCCAAACTAGTAGCAGCACGCCCGTTGGACTGTATCTTTCACTCCTTTGGGCAGGTGGAAGAGAGGAACTTCCAAACGATGGCAGACTTCCACCACAAACTCCCAGAGTGGGGATTCCGTGCAACCCCTTGGCTGAAAGAGGCCACTACCCAGAAAGAGCTGTTAGATGCGGTCTCTCAACTCAACAAAGATCGGCACGAGTTCCCCTACGCAACGGATGGTGCAGTCGTGAAGGTGAACACCATCGACCGGCACCAAGAGCTCGGCACAACGTCGCGCTTTCCTCGCTGGGCGTGTGCCTACAAGTTCTTACCCGAACAGAAGGAAACTATCCTCAAGGCGATCACGATTCAAGTCGGGCGTACCGGAGTGCTCACCCCCGTCGCGGAACTAGAACCTGTTTTCGTATCGCGAACGACAGTCTCGCGCGCGACGCTTCACAATGAAGAAGAGATTCAACGCAAAGACATTCGTATCGGTGATACTGTAGTGGTGGAGAAGGCGGGTGAAATCATCCCTGCTATCGAACGCGTAATCTTTGAGAAACGCTCCCCTAACAGTGAACCCTTCTCCCTCCCCCGACACGTCAACTATCGCTGTCCCTCTTGTCAGGCCCCGATTGAAAAACCTGAAGGGTTTGTCGCTTGGCGCTGCGTTAACTTCGCCTGTCCTGCCCAGGCGGTAACAGGCATCAAGCACTTCGGCGGTCGCAAGGCTCTCGACCTGGACGGACTGGGAGAAGCGGTGGCTCAAAAGCTAGTCGAAACGGGCCTAGCTCCGACCGCACTGGACCTCTTCCGACTCACGCGAGACGATCTTGCCAATCTCATGTTAGATCCTGCCAAAAACGCGCAAGGAGAAGCTGCTTCTAAGGAAAGACGCTTTGGCGAAAAGCGGGCCGAAACCCTACTCGCCTCCTTACTCCGAGCTCGCGATGAAATCCCTCTCAACCGCTGGCTTTTCGCAATGGGCATTCCTCACATCGGAGAATCGACGGCGAAGGAAATTTCGCGATTACATAAAAATCTCACCGATCTCACAACCAGTTCCCTACTGTCTACAATCGTAGATATTGCGACCTTGGAAGCAGAACAAAAAGAGATCTCGCCCCGGAATAAATCCAATCCCCCTGTTAACGAACACGAGAAGCAGGAACGGCAAGAACGCTACAACGAAATTAAGAATGCTCTGCAATACAATCGTGATAATCTAGCAGAACTGCAAATCACTCCTGACTTGGGACCAGTGGCAGCGCAGTCACTCTTGAAATACCTCACCTCGGAGGGAGGGCAGTTCGTTCTTAACCGCCTGCAGGAACTACATATTAATCCAAAATCTAACAACTATGCCCCGACTCCAACCGAAGGAGAGAACAGGAATGGTCACGCCCCCTTATCGGGAAAAATCTTTGTAATCACCGGCACTCTCTCGCAAGCACGGGATCACTTCAAAGAACTAGTAGAAGCACATGGAGGAAAGGTAAGCGGATCAGTCTCCAAGAAAACTAGCTACCTTCTAGCCGGTGAACAAGCAGGCTCAAAGCTGGTGAAAGCTCAGAACCTAGGAGTCGCGGTGCTGGACGAAGCTTCTTTCCTGAAGCTTCTAGTCTAAATCGTCGCAGCAAAGAGAGGAACTCTCCCCCCTAACATTTCTGATTTGTTCCTTCTCTTGACGCTTGTTCGGACTCTACACTTTAAGTATCAACAACCACTTTATTTCCTTTGGATTCTGCAATAATTATTCATAGCTTTACTGTCTTTGCTCTCTTCGGACTCATTTGGACCATTCAACTTGTGCACTACCCAATGTTTCAGCTGATTGAAGCTCCCCATTGGCCGCGTTTTCATCGTCTCCACAGTCGTAATATCACCTTCATTGTATTCCCCTTAATGGTCACTGAATTGCTAACTGCATCTTTGTTAGTAATGAACCAAATGACCTTTCCCAACATCTTGGCGACGGCTCTCGCTGGGTGCTCTTGGTTTCTGACGATTGTCGTTTTTATGCCCCTACACCGTAAGATCTCAATCCGCCCCTTACCTAGAGCCTTTGCCTCTTTGACGCGATTAAACTGGCTCCGAGTTCTTGTTTGGACCCTTGCTGCGGTTAACGCCCTCACTCGATTACTTCCCTCAAGCAATTAGTCCCCCCCTTTTCTCTACCGGTGCTCTCTCTCTATGGACTTGTCTTCGCCATCAGACCCTATCCTAGAGAAGAGTTGGCGTGCACGGATGAGTGCGCATCGAGAGAAACTGGGGCCGATCACGTCAGCCTATCGACAGCGTAAAGCCTGCGGGCAACTCCACCCCGTCTATGACTTTCTCTTTAGCTACTATCCCTACCGTGCTGGAAAGTTAGAGCAATGGCATCCCGCACTCGGAGAGTCGTTAGTTGTCGAAACAGAAGCTCCTGCGCATTTTCAAAAAAAACACTACCAATGGCAGGGAGATCGTTTCTCGCTTAATCCCGAACAACTGCCACCAAAAGTAATCAAGCGTCTTCAATTCTCACGAAGACTGCTCGAACTCACTGCCGGTCGCCCTCCAAACTACGGTTGCTACGGGTTACATGAATGGGCCATGGTTTATCGTAGCGAGGACATCCGTCACCGTGAGCGAGCCCCCTTGCGACTCTCTTCCAGTGAGATTTCTGATTTCGTAGAATCTCAGACTCTCAGCTGCTCTCACTTCGATGCCGTGCGCTTCTTCACTCCAGAAGCCGTGCCACGCAATCGCCTCCAGCCCACCCTCCTCACCCGGGAAGATTACGAGCAACCAGGATGCATCCATGCCAACATGGATCTCTACAAATGGTCCTTCAAAGCGATGCCTTGGATTGGCTCCGACTTGCTACGTGAGGCCTTCTTCTTGGCATTAGAACTGCGTGAACTAGACATGCGTGCCTCGCCCTATGACCTCTCCCAATACGGCTATGAGGCAATCGAAATAGAGACCAAAGCTGGCCGCGCCGAATACGCTCGTCTCCAGCAAATGATGGCCGCAAAGGCCTCGCGGCTGCGCACGCAAACTCTTGGTGGTCTGGACTCCATCATCGAACAAGTGACCATTTCCGTCCCTTCCCCCCTCTAAGACTGCAACCACCTTGTAATGAAGCGTTCCCTTTTCCTCATTCTCACTATCCCGCTCATTTTTCTTCTCCCATCATGCGGAGGAGGTAAGGAAAAAGAGCCCGAAGCCGATGAGGCTACTCAACTGGACGTCTCTTTCGACTCTGCGAATCGCGCGCTCTTCTTCTCAGGCAGAGCGACCACTAACGGAAGATTTAATTCCGAACTCCCCTTTTCGCTGTGGTTCTCGCTCGCCGCAGACCCGATCTCAGCGCAAAACGAGGCCTCTCGCTTTCTCCTCCATAATCACGGTCCACACATCACTCAACGGGCGACTTACCACTCCAAAAATGGTCGCAAAGGCGAAATCCAGCTCCTGAGCGGTCGCCTCGTTCTCCGAGGGGAGTCGCGCCGAAACGGGAAAGAACTTGAAGGGACTTGGTATTTCGATGGCCAGCCCGGCGGCACATTTTGGCTCGCACCAGATGGCACGATCTTTTGATGAACTGCAATTTCACGAGTACTCCGAGCTAATAGGCACCTCGAAATCATCCCTCCTAGCGGATTCTCCTGAGCTATTAGCACAGAAAGTTTGCTATCCACAAGGCTCTCGGCGTAGCTTCCTCGTGCACGCACGCCCTTTATGAGACCACTGCTCAATCTCTATCGCAAAGAACTCAAGACCTACTTCTACACCCTCTTCGGATGGGTTGTCCTTGCTTTCGTTGCCCTCATGCAAGGCCTCTCCCTTTCGACTGCGATGAAGGGCTTTGCGGATGCTCCCGTTGCGCAGTCACTCGTCTACGTCACCTACCACACCCCCAACTTCTGGTTCTATTTCCTTTTTATCTTCCCCCTCATCACAATGCGCCTTTTTGCAGAAGAAGAACGCTCCGGCACTCTCGAAACCCTGATGACGGCACCAGTAAAGACTTGGCAAGTAGTCCTCGCTAAATATTTCGCCGCCCTCACCTTCTACCTCGTTCTCCTCTTACCCTCCATCCTCCACTTCATCCTCTTCCCGGTGCTCACCGAGGTGACTGCTCCCTTCTCCCAGGGCTCCTTCTTTGGTGGCATCCTTCTCTTGGCCTTGATGGGAAGCTACTTCACCGCGCTCGGCCTCCTCGGCTCCGCGCTGACCTCATCACAGATTGTGGCAGGAATCATTACCGTTGGTCTGTTAGTTCTCCATTACTTCCTAGGCTATGTGCCTGTGATCTGGGGAGACAGCTTTCAAGCGGCGGGACTCTTTCGCTACCTCTCCTCACAGCAACATCTCTCAGACTTCACCACCGGCCTGATCGATACCCGTGCCATCTCCTTCTATCTCCTCTCTGCTGCTCTTGTTGTTTTTCTAACCCATCATCTCGTGGACTACCGCCGTTGGCGTAACTGAACCCCAGAACAGTCCTTGTTATGAAACCAATCTCCCGCCTCGGCATCGGTAGCCTTTCGTTCATCCAGCTCGTACTGGCATTCGTGATTTTTCTCTCGGCCGCTTATCTATCAGCCCATTACTTCAAGGTCTGGGATCTGTCTAAAGATCAGGACTATAGCTTATCCGATCTTTCTCAGAAAATCCTCGCTAAAAAAACGATAAGCGAGCGGAAAGATCCGATCCGTCTCACGGTTGTCTTTCGCAAAAATTCGCCTTTCTATCAACGAGTTCGTCGATCGGTGCAAGAATTTGTGCGCGAGTCTGATGGCAAGCTCGTCGCTCAGTTCCTCGATCCAGTCCGTGAACCCGACGCCGCCTCCGCCTTCGCCAGCACCTACAACCTCACTCTCAATCGTGATCTGATTCTCATCGACGCTCGCGCCCCAGGAGCCTCCGCCCCTGATCCTAATCTCACTCGTTCCCTCTGGGTTGACGATCTTGTCATCTACCGCACGGACCAGAACAACCAGCGCCGCCCAGCCGGCTTCCAAATCGAAGACCGCCTCGCTACCGCCCTCCTCTCCATTACCGAGGGAGCACCTCGCAAGCTCTACTTTCTCGCCGACAAATCACCTGTCGAATCTGGGAGCACAGAGTCCCCCTGGACGATGTTGGCGGACACCCTCCTCCGGCAGAACCTCGTGCTCGAACCCATCAATCTCTCAGACCTCCAAGAAATCCCCGCTGACGCCGAAGGAGTCGTCCTCGTGGCACCTAGCTACGACCTCGAAGATAGAGAACTGGCAATCCTCGACGACTACTGGATCCGGCCTCAAGCGGCTATCCTAGCCATCCTCGACCCCAAGCATCGCCCGGCCAAACTGCGGGCCTTCTTACGGCGTCATGGCATCACTCCTAACAACGACAGACTTACCAGCGTGCAGAACGGCCGCAGTGTGGGTCAAGTATCCGCCATCTTCACCGACTTTGGCGAAGTCAACGAAGGTCTTGCGGGGCAATCCACGACCTTCGAGGGGCCAACTTGTTCTCTCTCTGTGCGGGAGAATGCCGAGGATCTCAACACACAAAACATCTTTCCCCTCAATCTCCTTGAGGCCAGTCCTAGCTTCTGGGGCGAGACTCGTTACCAGGAGGTCGGAGTATTGCCAAAGTTTGACTCCGCAGAAGATCTACAACGAGAACAAGGCCTCCCCGTTGCTGCGGCAGTCATCGTAGGAGATGCCACTTCAGATGAAGCGGCCGAGGCCGCTAGCCGTATGGTCGTCATCGCTAACAGCCACTTTCTCCACCCCGAACGCGCCCGCGAGGAACAAATCGATTTTGTAAAAAACTCCGTAAACTGGCTCATCGGTCGGGAAGAACTCGTCGGAGTCGGTCCACGCGGTCTACGGACCTACAAACTCAATCTCATTGGGCCGGAAATCACTTTTCTTAATCGACTTATCCTTTTCTTTCTCCCAGGAACACTGCTGGTATTGGGAGGTCTTGTTTGGAGTAATCGTCGAGCCTGAAGAACTGCCACTCACGCCAATTCCAGACCTCACAGGGCTGGATTTCTTTCTTATAATCATAGGGAGAAGCCTCCAAACAAGCGTAGCCAAGGTAGTAATGCTTAAAACCTAACCGCTTGGCGTATTTCATCTCTAACAACAGAGTCAAAATACCAAGTCTCCTCGCGCTAAACTCGGGATCAAAAATCCCATAAATGCTCGAACAAGACTGTTCCCCTAAGTCTAAAAAACTCGCTGCGATCAAGCGCTTATCCCTTCGCACACTCACCTGCACACAAGGCACCGGCTGCCCATTAGGCTCATCACCTAAGAAATCTCGCAAAGAATCAGGAACATTCTCCTTAAACCTCTGCTTATGAATTTGGAATAAGGTTTCTTCCTCAGCACCGGGTAGTGCAGGGGCAATTTCTACCTCTAAATCTAGATTTTTGCGTAAGGTTCTTCGTTGGCTCTTAGACGGCTCCCACTCCATCAATGGCACACGCAAATTCAATACCCGTTTCCACACCTCACTCTGCCACATCAAACTATAGCGAAAAAAACGGGAGCCAAAGTGCCGCCACCCTTCTGCCCACAACTCGTCCATACGAGCCCGAGAGACACTTTCAGCTGCTCCTTGCTCATTAATCAAAGGCCAAGTACTTTCCACCTTTCTCTCCATTTTCTTAAACACTCAAGGATGAAACGAGAATCCTTTCTCGAAAAGAAAAAAGCCGCTGGATTTCTCCAGCGGCCAAACAAATTTTCGAATAACTGAAAGCTGACTGACTTTTGAGGTTACCGCCTCACAAGTCGCTTTGTTAAAAATACGAAACCATCATTTCGTAATTCTCGCAAACTTTCAGCGTGTCGTTAGTGTCATCAAAACATCAAATGAAATCGATGATTTGAAAAAACTAACAAACCCAAGGGATCCTTTTTTCTCCCTCTAACCAGCTTAGAGATAGAGAAAAACCAGTTAAGTTGAGAATCCAACCAGCACCAATTCACTAAAATTTCTCCAAAAGTTACGCAACTTCAGTAGCTGAGCGACAATCCAGATTTAATTAAAAAGAATTAAACGAAATGCG
>CALFBF010000090.1 GCA_937949965.1 uncultured Roseibacillus sp. | reverse complement strand
TCGCTTCCTGATAAGTCATGCTGTGCTGGTGGTAGTTTATCGTAGTCTACGAAAAATGCGGGTAGATTTTCACTTTTCTGAGTGAGTTAGATTCTGGTGAGCGATGAGGGAAAGGAGGATGAGAGAACACATCTCGAAGCTACTAGCCCCTAGGCTTGGCAGGGGATAACAAAGTCGATGTCAGGCTCAAGTGCCGAAGGTGCGCAGGCTAACGGGTCTTGACGAAGAGTAAGAGGATTAACTTTCCGCTAGGGTTGCAATCCTAAGCTCAGTGGTTCATTCCTCAGCGGGTAAACTTTCATGACCCGCCCTGCACCTGGACAAAGATGGATGAGCCGCTCGGAGCCCAAACTGGGGCTCGGCGTAATCGTAGAAGTAGAAGGAGCCCAAGTGGTGGTTCTTTTCCCCGCCGCGGAGGAAACCCGCCGCTATGCCCTCCAAAACGCGCCTCTTGTTCGCGTCTTGTTCAAGGAGGGTGATCTTATTCAGGACCAATTTGAAGGCGAGTTTACAATCACCAAAGTGGCAGAGACCCCAACAGGTCTCGTGAACTATCACTGCGAAGGGGAGGTCATTATCGAGGAAATCGATCTCCTCGATACCTTGAGTTTCTCTTCCCCGGACGATCGTCTCTTGGCCGGGATCACTGATGACTTCCGGCTGCACGACTTCCGCCTCCGTGCGCTGCGCTGGAACGCGACCGTCCGTCAATCCCTTGCGCGTGGGTTCGCGGGGGGGCGAGTGGATTTGATTCCTCACCAGTTCGCGATTGTGGCGGAGGCTTCCTCTCGACTCTACCCACGACTTCTCTTAGCGGATGAGGTCGGTTTGGGGAAGACGATCGAGGCCTGCCTTATTCTTCACCACCTCAACCTCACCGGGCGAGCGAATCGGATTCTCATTCTCGTCCCCGAACCTCTCGTTCACCAGTGGTTTGTGGAGCTCTACAAGCGCTTCCACCTTCTCTTTGCTCTCTTCGATGAGGGCCGGGCCGCTTCTATTGAGGAAGGGGATCCAACCGCAAATCCCTTCTTGGATAGTCAGCTCATTCTTGCCTCTACCGATTTTCTAGCAGATTCTAACAAGAGAAATGAACAGGCACGGGAGGCTGGCTTTGATCTGCTGATTGTCGATGAGGCTCACCACCTTGAGTGGACGCCGGAGTCATCTAGTCCTGCCTACGAAATGGTGGAGGGGTTAGCGAAAGAAGTAGCGAGCGTGTTGCTCCTAACAGCCACTCCTCAGCAGCTGGGACCGGAGGGCCACTTCGCGCGTCTTCGTCTCCTCGATCCGAATCGTTACACCAATCTCGCCGAGTTCGCGAAAGAGGCGGATTCCTATGAACCCTTGGCGGCAGTTGTCGAATCTCTCAGTGAAGGGGAACTGCCCGCCGCCAAGGAAATTGCGCCGTTCTCCAAAAATTCACCCCGCATTGAGGAACACTTTCAAGCACTCACCAAAGGAGAAGAGGACGCACGCCAAGCCCTCATTGGGGAACTGGTCGATTCCTTCGGGACTGGGCGTGTTCTCTTCCGCAATACCCGCGATCGACTGACTGGGTTTCCGGCCCGACGCCTCAATCTCTCTCCTTTGGAGAAAGGGGAAAAGGCCTCGGCATGGTTGGCCGCGCTCTTGAAAGACTTGGGAGATGAGAAAGTGCTTCTCATTACTCACACCACCGAGGCCGCGATTCGGATTCAGGAGAATCTGCTCGAGTTGGTCAATGTCGAGACCGCGCTCTTTCATGAAGAATTGAGCATTATGGAACGCGATCGCAATGCCGCTTGGTTTGCTGATCCGGATGGGGCTCGTATTCTTCTTTGTTCTGAGATTGGTAGTGAGGGCCGGAACTTCCAGTTTGCGCACCACTTAGTTCTCTTCGACCTTCCCCAGAATCCCGAGATTCTAGAACAACGAATTGGGCGTCTCGATCGCATCGGCCAGAGTGAGGATATACAGATTCATGTCCCTTACGTTAGGGATACGAGCTACGAGCTCCTCACTCGCTGGTTGGCAGAGGGTTTGCAAGCTTTCGAAAAGCCGCTCAAAGGCTCCGCCACTCTGACGGCTGAACTTTTACCGGAGTTGTTAGAGATTATCCAAAGCGGAGAAACGGCAGGCTTTGATGCCTTCCTTCAGAAAACTCAGCGTCGTCGGGAAGAAGTGGCTGACACCTTGGCGAATGGTCATGACCGTTTACTCGCCCTCGGAGCTCCTCCAACAGAACGTGCTGAGGAGTTGTTAGAAGCAGTGGACGAAGCGGATGGGAATCGTCAGTTCGAGAGCTTCGCACTTCGTCTCTTTGATCACCTCGGTCTCGATGTCGATGATTTGGCGGAGCGGAATTATCATCTCAAGAGAGGACAGCGCCTGAGCGAAACCTTTGCCGATTTACCCGAAGACGGCCTCGCAGTGACTTTCGACCGGCCGGAAGCTCTCTTCCGTGAGGACCTCACTTTCCTCACTGTTGACCACCCCACTTTCCGCACCGCTCTCGATCAGTTCCTTGCTGACGATACTGGTAATTCCACTTTTGCTCACTGGAAGACCGGAAGAGGGAAGGGCATCTATCTCCAATGTGCCTTCATCCTCGAGTGCCTAGCTCCCGAGCGTCTTCACATTGATCGCTTCCTGCCACCGACGGTGATTACGGTGACTGTGAATCATAAGGAGCAAGAATGTGACGGAGATGAACTCTTCAAAGAGATCCCGCTTCGCGCGGCCGACCCTCATCGCCTCGTGTCGCAGGAGAGTTTCCGCAAGAACATTCTCCCTGCTCTGATGAAGAAGGCTCAGGAGATCGCACGCTCCAAGAGCGAAGCTCCGCAACAGGCTGCTAGCTGTAAAGCGGAAGAAGTCCTTGGGCAATCGTTGAGCCGTTTGAAGGACCTCGCCACTCGCAATCCCCAAGTTTCCCCCGAGGAGATTTCGCAACAAGAAGAGGTCTCGCGTGAAGTGGCTTTCGCGCTCAAGCAGTCCCGCCTGCGACTCGATAGCGTGCGCCTCGTGTGGCAGAGCTAAGCCGCTGAGCGCGTTATCGAATTAAGTCCCGCAAAAGGTCTCGTGAACCATTTGCTCGGGACTCGCTTTGGCTTCGTAGGGAACATGTTCTTCGCTTTCTTCATAAGGAGCAGAGAGCGCGGCGTGGAGGCGTTGGAAGGGGGTGAAGTCTCCTTGGTAACCGGCCTGGATCACCGCTTCCACTTGGTGGTTACGGGGAATGCGCACCGGATTTACGGCCTGCATCGTAGTAGCGTCAGGTTGGTCATGGACAGTGGTCTGCCATAGCTTTAACCAATCTTGTCCCGCCTGTTGATCCCGAAAGAGGGCGAGTAAAGCAGCGTTATCGCCACTCTCTGCAAAACGAGTGAGCAGTCGGAAGAAGAGGGTGAAGTCAACGGAGTGCTCCGCCAAGGTCTCCAGCGTTACTCGCACGAAATCGCTTCCGGTCTGGAGGGGGAGACCAAGTTTCGCGCAAAACCGTGCCTGATATTCATTGGCGAACTGTTGGTGATAATTCTCCAGCTCGGTTTCTGCGATCAACTTGGCCTTCTCGCTATCAGAATCTAACAAGTCTAACAAAGTCTCTGCAAAACGACTCAGGTTCCACAATCCCATTGCAGCCTGATTACCCCAAGCGTAGCGGCTATTACGATCAATGGAGCTAAAGACGCAGTGGGGATGGAAACCCTCCATAAAGGCACAAGGCCCGTAGTCGATAGTCTCGCCAGAGATTGCGCAGTTATCGGTATTCATCACCCCATGAATGAAGCCGAGACTCATCCATTGCGCGATCAGCTTGGCCTGTGCTTCGATAACGGCAGCGAGAAGGGCTTGGTAAGGATTTTCCGCAGTTGCCGCATCGGGGTAGTGGCGCTCGATAGCGTAGTCCGCGAGCGTTCGCAGCGAATCGTGATCGCCTTTGGCATAGAAGTATTGGAAAGTGCCCACCCGAAGATGGCTGGCCGCCACTCGGGTAAAGACGCCCCCAGCGACTTCTCCTTCTTGGCGATAGACGGTATCGCCAGTCACAACCGCAGCGAGGGCTCTCGTAGTAGGCACACCCAGCGCATGCATTGCTTCGCTAAGCAGATACTCGCGAAGAACCGGGCCCAGAGCCGAGCGACCATCACCACGGCGAGAAAAAGGAGTGGGCCCGGAGCCCTTGAGTTGAATGTCTCGCCTCCCTTTCGCGCTAGCCACTTCTCCTAACAGAAGGGCACGGCCATCGCCGAGTTGAGGAGAAAAACCGCCAAATTGATGTCCGGCATAAGCTTGTGCTAGAGGTTCGGCCCCGTCAGGGACCGCATTCCCGGCGAAGACTTCAGCCGCTTCAGGGGACTGTAACCAATTCGTCTCAATACCTAGTTCGTGAGCGAGAGACTCATTAGCGGCAATGAGTCGTGGATTCGCAACCGGAGTCGGATTTTGTTTCCAGTAAAAGGATTCTGGCAGTTTAGAATACGAATTTTGAAAAGGAAAGGCAGGCATCGTTAATCAGTGACGAAATCGAATTAAGGAAAACAGGAGTTCACTTGTTTCCCTCAAAATTACCTTACTCTTCAGCCGTCGCTTCCTCTTCTTCAGGGACGAGCTGGACTTGAATCACGCGGTTAGGCGTGAGGTATTGAGCGGCGAGCTCATTGACATCGTCTAAAGTAATCGACTTGTAATCCGCATTGCGTCCCTTTGCCCATTCCAAGCGATAAGGTTCTTGCTGCGACCGAGCCATCACGGTGCGCAGCCAGTAGCCATTGTCCCGTTCCACTTGTTCCAGTTGGGCAATGACGGGATTGAGCGCGCGTTCCAGTTCGCTCGCGCTTGCTCCTTCTTTACCAAGGGTCGCACCCAACTCTGCAGTGATCTCATTGATGGTATCCAGCTCTTCAGGTTTCGCGATGGAGAAGCCAAAGAGATAACCGTAATCGGGGAAGGTGTCTGAAGGGCGAGAGGCTGCTTGCGGAGAATATGTCGCGCCTAACTCCTCGCGGATTTTTTCTCGCATCCGGTTCCCCAAGACATCCGCCAAGATGTTCAGGCGACGCGCATGCTGAATCTCTTTCCCAATTCCGCGAGTCTCCCAAAGAACCATTCCCGCGGCTTTAGGTATTTTGGATTGATAGGAGAAGGTCTGTTCTTGGGGAGTTTCAGGCAGAGTCAGGGTGAGGGCCTCAGGATGGCTTTCTGGTGCGGAGGCACGAGTAGGAAGAGCTCCAAAGGTCGTAGTGAGGAGTTCGGGAAGCGTCTCTGGATCGAAGTCGCCTACAATACTGAGCTCGAGGTAGCTCTCCTGAATTTGAGGTAGAACCCATTCCCGCACATCTGCGGTGGTATAGGTCAGAGCCTTCTCTAGGGAAGGAATCGCGTAACGTGGGTCATCACGATAGAGCCACTGCGACATCTTAGCTTGAGCACCAGCAAGGTCGTGCTTGAGCTGCTGATAGAGAATGGGAAGAGCTTGTTGAAACTGTCGGATGGCTTCATCGCGGAATCCCGGATCGGTGAGATAGGCACACATCAGTTGGAGCTGCAGAGCGAGGTCATCAGGAGTGGTGCTACCCGAAAGCGTCATTGCGGTATCGCCAATGCCAAAGCTAGCTGAGACATTGCGTCCTGCTAAAATCCGACGCAAGTCATCGGCAGAATGCTTACCCAATCCACCCGCATTGAGGACTGCGCTCGCAAGCTGATGCAGGCTTTCTTTGTCACGGGGCATGGTTTGGTTTCCACTTCCAAAACGTGCACTCAAGCTCACCGAATTTTTGGAAAACTCAGTGCGCTTGAAGTTCACGCGCACTTGATTAGAGAGAACCAGTTGCGTGATATCCAATTCCTCGACTCGATTCTGCGAGAGAATCGTTCCCGGTTCGCCCACCTTTTCATAGGCAAAATCGACCTTCGCTTCTTCGACAGGTGCTTCCACCGCTTGTGCTTGGCTCTCTTCGTAGAGCTTAGCTAAGGTCATCTTGGTGTCTTCTTGCTCTTCCTTGGTTGTTAGCACTAAGGTCATATCTGGATTGCTCCAGAACTCCTTGAGCGCTTGATGGCAGGCTTCGGGCGTGAGTTTATCCAAACCCATTTTCGCAATCTTGAGGTCGGTAGCAGGGGAGGAGAAGGACTGGAGTTCGTTAATAGTCTGCACCACCTGAATCGCCAAGTTAGGGGACTGAATGGTCTCTTCGCGTTCAACGGCTTGTTCGTAGACATTCAGCAAGTTCGCTTTGATTTCGTCGAGCTCGGATTGATTGAATCCATACTCAAGAGCACGGCGGAATTCTTGCTCCAGCACCGCCACCGCATCTTGCCAGCGACCTTCGTTAGGAGTGACATCGATAGCACCATATTGCATCGCTTGGAACCAGACTCCCTTGGAGGCATTCCCGCTTTGGATAGGGGAATCTTCTTTCTTGGCCAAGACTGAGAAGCGACGGCTCAGCATCGCATGCGCTACGGAGAGAGGCTGCTTTGCCAGCCGCACCGCGACGGAATCCGACTTCACTTCCGCTTCTTTGACTTGAATGAGAGAAAGGTCTTCGGAGGGGACTTCTGGATCAGAAAAAATAGCGACTCGGAAACCGGTTTCGCTGGGAATCTCGCCCAATTCAGGCTCGGGCTTGATTTCCTTAGGGTTAGTCATTTCCCCAAAGATTTCCTTAATGCGTGTTTCCATCTCCTCGGGCTGAATGTCACCCGCCACCACAAAGGTCATTTTACGAGGGATGTAGTAGTCTTCGTAGAAGGAGGTGAAGCGCTCGCGAACTGCGCTCTTGATCACCTCCTCAGTCCCGATCGGGAAGCGATGGGTGATGAGCGAGTCTGGCATCAGAAAGCCAAACTGCTGCTTCAGGAGACGCGTCTGCACCGAATCGCGCGAATTTTTCTCGGAAAGAATCACTCCGCGTTCCTTCTCAATCTCTTCCTCTTCTAACAGCGCTCCGTCGGCAAAGTCACCCATCACCGTAAAGGCTAGGTCCATCGTAGGTTCGGCCAAGTTTGGGAGGTCGAGCATGTAGACCGTTTCGTCGAAGGAAGTGTAAGCATTCAAGTGGGCCCCGAAGCCAATCCCCAGCGCCTGCATCCGAGGGATGAGTTCCTTAGAGTCGGGGAAATTCTCAGAGCCATTAAAGACCATGTGCTCCAGGAAGTGCGCCACCCCGCGCTGGTCGTCATCCTCATGCAGCGAGCCCGCATCTATGTGGAGACGGAGCGAAACGCGCTTGGGTGGTTCTGAGTTCGGGACAATCACGTAGCGAAGTCCA
>CALFBF010000089.1 GCA_937949965.1 uncultured Roseibacillus sp. | reverse complement strand
TCTCGTGCCGAAAAAAACGGAGATAAAGCAACTTCCCACAAGCTGAAATACCGTCTTCTCTTCGCAGCAGCACAGGAGCTTGATCACCTCGCTAGTAACGGAAAACTTAACCACGAACAACAAGACACAGCATTCAAAATTGTTAGGGGGGTTATTGATCACGCCCGCCTCTATCCCGATTCTATCTCGTGCCTGAATAAGCACACGCGAACTGAAGTCGAAAAACTCTGCAAGAACTATCCAGAACTAGAAGACGTAGAATAACTCCTACTTTCAGAGCAATATTCGTGAGAAAGCTCTATTCACGCATTCCTTTACACTCATTACGGGCTTATTATCTGCTCACTCACGGAGTGCAAGACCTGCCCTCCTTTGTGCGAGTCGGTCATATCCACAACTTCGGTTATCTCGGGGCTCTCGTTGGGCTCATTCTCAGCAGTTGGTCTTTCCATCGAACCAAAGTAAACATCCTTAGCTCTTGAGCATTGCATGCCACTCTTTCGGCCTACTCGGCTTGTGCTCGGTGTGCGGTCCAGTCTGTATGTTCTTATTAAAAACTCTCAAACAGTTCTGCTCCCTCGAAAAATGCGGCCTCACTTTCTTCTCATTCCCCTCTTTGCGTTCCTCATTGGTTGCAACAGCTCGTCCTCGGTCCCACAAGTTTTCAACGGTCGCTTTGTAAGTGATCGCGAAGCGACTATTGCACGTTGGCAGGAGACCCAGCCCTGGGGCAATAAAACAGCCGAATTCACCACTAAACTGAGTCCAATTCTGGGCACTACCCAAGTAGTAGCTAACGGAAAAAATTATACTACTACGGCAGAAGATTGGGAAGAAAAGGGAGAACGTGAATTTCTCAGCATCGAGGGAAACACTGCCGAAATCAGATCCTACTCTACCATCTGGCGACGAGACATTATCTCTCGGATAGAAGCTGATACCACAGGTTACTGGCTCTACTCCGACGAACCCGTCCCAGGTTATCACGAGCGATTTACACGCAGGCGGTAAGCCGTTTCAGAAAACCAATCGCGCCTCTACTTTCCTTGGTAATGTTTGCGGAGGTGATTTTGGAAGGCCTGGACCCACTTGCTCTGGTGGCGATAGGGATTCCAGATCATGGCGACGGCACGGCTAGGACGTTCGCCGGTGAAGGATCGATAGACACAACGCTGGCTACTATCCAGCGCACTCGCCATCTGCGGAATGATGGACACCCCGTGTCCCAAAGCGACGAGTTCCTGAACAGTCGCTAATTGGCTAATGCGCTTGATTTGAACGGTCTGCAGTAGCTGTCTGCGGCAAAAGGCTTCCACGTTTTCGGAAAGGCAATGGGTCTCGTTAAGGAGAATAAAGGGATACTCGACAACCTCTGCGACAGTCACCTTTTCAGCCTGCAGCAACTCGTGATCAGGGGCCACACAAAGAAGGAGTTCTTCTTCGAATAACTCCTCACATTCGAGATATTGGTCGTAAACGGGAAGCGCTAGGATTGCTAAATCGATTTCGCCATGATTGCACTTTCTCACAAGATCTTCGGTCGGACTCTCCTCTACCACCACTGAGATCTGCGGAAAGCTTTCTGCAAAGCGGCGTAACAACTCGGGTAAGAAATAAGGCGCAATAGTGGGAATGATCCCGAGGTGAATCCGCCCCTGCTGCCCCTCGTCGCGTAGGAGCGAGAGAGTATCTTCGACCGTTCGCAAGATTTCCTTGGCACGTTCTAACAATAATTCACCTAAATCTGTTAGAATAACTTCGCGAGGCTTGCGCTCAAAAAGGGGTTGCGCCACCTGTTCCTCCAGCTTCTGGATAGAGCGGCTCAAGGCCGGTTGCGAGAGATTAAGTTCCTCAGCCGCACGGGTGAAGTTGCGAGTCCGCGCTAGGGCTACAAATTGCTTCAACTGGATAATCTCTAAACTCATCGCGTTGGAAACTAAACAATGCGTCAAACGCATCACAAGGATTTAAACAATGCATTAGACGCATATCACTATTTCACCTTAAGTTTCTTCGTTCGGGGAGCTTTACCCTCCTGCGAATTATTTACTGATTAAAAAAATCGACCATGAATAGATCATTCAAGGCTCTCTCTGCAGCCACTCTCGCTCTTTTCCCCACGATGCTGTTTGCCCAACCGGGTGCAGCCGATTCTACGGAATCTCACGCTCTCGGACAATGCCCCGTGATGGGACAGCATGCGTCCCCAAACCGTTCGACAGTTGCAAGCGCACTCTCAAACAAGGACTGGTGGCCCAATAGCCTAAACTTACAAATCCTTCACCAAAACTCCACCAAAGCAAATCCGCTCGCCGCGTCCTTCGACTATGCGGAAGAGTTTGCAAAACTCGATTACGCAGCGTTGAAAACAGATTTGGAAGAGCTAATGACGGACTCGCAAGAGTGGTGGCCAGCAGACTATGGGCATTACGGCCCCTTTTTCATCCGCCTCGCTTGGCACAGTGCGGGCACCTACCGTCAACACGACGGTCGTGGCGGAGCTTCTGATGGAACACAACGCTTTGCGCCTCTCAATAGTTGGCCTGACAACGGTAACCTCGATAAAGCACGTCGTCTGCTCTGGCCCATTAAGCAGAAGTATGGGCAAAAAATTTCGTGGGCCGATCTCATGATTCTCGCTGGTAACGTGGGTCTCGAGTCCATGGGATTCAAGACTCTCGGTTTCGCCGCCGGACGTGCCGATGTCTGGGAACCTCAACAAGACGTCTACTGGGGACCAGAAAAGAAATGGCTCACGACAGAGCGTCGCAGCGAAGAGGGTGAACTCGAAAAACCACTAGCAGCCACCCTCATGGGTCTCATCTACGTCAACCCAGAGGGGCCGGAAGGAAAGCCCGATGTGTTAGAATCGGCCAAACGCATTCGTGAAACATTCGGTCGCATGGCGATGAACGATGAAGAGACGGTCGCCCTCATTGCAGGTGGTCACACCTTTGGAAAAGCACATGGCGCGGCCAGTCCAGAAGGTAACGTGGGACCTGAACCAGAGGGCTCTCCCCTCGAGAACCAAGACCTTGGTTGGATCAGTAAATTCGGCAAAGGTCATTCCGAAGATACGATTACGAGTGGACTCGAAGGAGCATGGACGAGCGCCCCTGCTCGCTGGTCACACATGTATTTCTCCAACCTCTTCGCCTATGAGTGGGAGCTGACTAAGAGCCCCGCAGGCCATAAGCAATGGCAACCAAAGGATGGCGCAGGTCAAGGGACGGTGCCCGACGCCCATGACCCGAAGAAGAGCCACGCGCCCATGATGTTCACCACCGATTTGGCCCTCCGCGAAGATCCCATCTATGGTGAAATCTCACAACGCTTCCTCGCGAATCCGAAGCAATTCGAAGAAGCCTTCGCTCGCGCTTGGTTCAAGCTCACTCATCGAGACATGGGCCCAGTCGCTCGCTACCTCGGACCAGAAGTACCTGCTGAACAATTGATTTGGCAAGATCCCCTCCCAGCGAGAGATTACGATCTCGTCGACGGCGAAGACATTAAAGAACTCAAAAAACAACTTCTTGATTCCGGTCTCACAAGCTCACAACTCATCTCCACCGCTTGGGCTTCCGCCGCAAGCTTCCGTGGTTCTGACCTTCGCGGAGGAGCCAATGGCGCTCGCCTCCGTCTGGCTCCGCAAAAAGACTGGGCCGTTAATCAGCCTGAACAATTGGCGCAGGTAATCAGCACTCTGGAAAGCATTCAAAGCAACTTTAATGAAGCGCAATCAGGCGGAAAGAAAATCTCTCTCGCCGACCTCATCGTGCTAGGAGGATCTGCCGCGCTTGAAGCAGCAGCTGCTGCAGGTGGGCATGAGATTGAAGTCCCCTTCTCCCCTGGTCGCACCGACGCCACGGCCGAGATGACCGACATTAACTCCTTCGCCTTGTTAGAGCCCGAGAGTGATGGCTTCCGTAACTACTTGGGCAAGGATCTCGATCGTCCCGCTCCGGAGAACCTCCTCGACCGTGCTCAACTTCTCACCCTCACTGCTCCAGAGATGACGGTGTTAGTGGGTGGAATGCGCGTTCTGGGCACCAACTCCGGTCACCCTGACCTAGGCGTGCTCACCGAGCGGAGCGGCACCTTGAGCAACGACTTCTTTGTCAACCTGCTCGATATGCAGACCAAGTGGAGCATCTCTCCTCATTGCGAACACTTCTACGAAGGAAAAGATCGTAGCTCGGGGGAGACCAAATGGATGGCAACCTCAGTAGACCTCATCTTTGGCTCCAACTCTCAGCTCCGCGCCATTGCGGAAGTCTATGCCAGTGCCGATGGTGAGCAAAAGTTCGTCGCAGACTTTGTCACCGCATGGACCAAGGTCATGAACCTCGACCGCTTCGACCTACGCTCGCAAGCAATGGTGAAGTAATTCTGCTAGAGACAAATACTCTTACCCCCATAAGCAAAAAGCCGGCTCGATTTTTTTCGGGTCGGCTTTTTCGTTCAATTCTTTCTGAAGGGAAGGGACGGAACATCTCGAAACTTGTAAGATTCCTTCAAGAAAGCACTGTAATGCTGTTATCCGAACCATAGAATTTACTGTCTTGAAACGCTTCTTAGCCACTACCACGACCTGCTTTCTTTGCTCCTCTCTCTTTTCTCAACAGGGAGATCGTGATGAGCACCTAAACTATAGCTCGGTTGTGCCAGCAGAGCTCATCCCTCCTGCGCCCGTTCTCTCAGTGGAGGATGCGCTCAAGACTTTTACTCTCGCTGAGGGCTACGTCATCGAGCCGGTAGTCGCCGAACCATTGGTGGAAAAACCAGTCGCACTCAGCTTTGATGCCAACGGTAACATCTGGGTCGTTGAAATGCGCGGTTACATGCCCGACTTGGATGGTAAGGGGGAGGAAAAACCACAAGGGCGTATCGCAGTGCTACAGGACACCGACGACGACGGCCAAATCGATAAACGAACTGTTTTTTGGGATCATATTCACCTCCCTCGTAGTGTTGCGGTGGTGGAAGGAGGGGCTCTCATCGCAGATCATACGAGTCTCTACTTTGTGCCACGAGAAGGCGTTGTCCGCAGTGGCGAACCTGTTTTGCTCGATAACAAATATGCCCCTTCAGGAAATGTGGAGCACCGTGCTAATGGAATGATGCGCCATCTGAACAATTGGTTCTATAATGCCAAATCAAGCACGCGTTACCTTTGGAGAAAAGGCAAGCTCACCAAAGACAGCACCCAGTTCCGTGGTCAATGGGGCATCACGATGGATGATTTTGGGCGGATTTTTCACAACAACAATTCCACACTCTTACGCGGTGATGAGCTACTGCCTGACCTTCTCGAAACCTTCTCGACGGCTAAGTTCAAGCCCGACGCCTCGGTCAGAGTGGGTTCTAATCGAGTCTACCCCATCCGGGTAACACCAGGAGTTAATCGCGGCTATATCGCCAAGATCAATGGTTACGATCAAAATACCTTAGACCCCAAGACCCACAAGCTGATCAACACAACGGCAGCAGCCGGACCGGCCATTTATCGAGGAGACAACTTCCCTACTGAAGACCATGGATTAGCTTTCACTACCGAGTCCGTCGTCAATCTCGTGAAGGCCACTCGCATCACTTCAGAGGGAAATCGACTCAGCGGAAAACACCTTTTCAAGGGACACGAATTTCTAGCCTCCACCGACGAACGCTTCCGCCCAGTCAATGTCTACACCGCTCCAGACGGTTGCCTCTATCTCGTCGATTACTATCACGGCATTATCCAGCACAAGACCTATATGACCTCTTACCTACGAGCGCAATATGAGGCACGCGGCTTGGGAGGCCCTTCGTATGGGTTAGGCCGTATCTATCGGATTCGTCACGCCGATACTCCACGAGGTCCACAACCAAAACTGGCCGACGCCAGCATCGTAGAATTGGTCGAAACTCTCACTCATCCCAATGGGTGGTGGCGAGATACCGCCCAGCGCCTTTTGGTAGAACGAGAGGATGCTTCCAGCGTGCCTCTATTGCAAAAAGCTCTCAATGCTCACCCTGAGGAACGCACTCGGATTCATGCCTTATGGGCCTTGGAAGGAATGCGGAAAATTAGCCATCAAGAATTGGCAAAAATACTCACTGCTGATAACAATGAAGGGCTGCAGAAGCATGCTCTCGCAGTAGCGCTCACCCTCTCTGAAGACGAACGCTTGCAACTCAAGGACGTCACGCTGCCTCTTGTAGCTGAGAACAAAAGCACTACCCCCTACGCGCTACGTCTCCTCGCCTCCTTACCTGCCAGCCATCATAGTACTCTCGCAGATACCTTTGCTCCCGTGAGCAAAACCAAATACGCTGCCGAAGCGGTTACGAGTGGACTACTAGTCAATGGGGTTCGCGTCTTCCCCAAAACAAAGAGTGCCATCGATAAGCACATCACCGCCTTTGTCAAAAACACGGCGAAGGTCCCAGCGATAAAACGCCTCAAAGGAGAGCACTTAGCTTCTTTCAAGCGCGGTCAGAAACTCTACCTCGGAGAAGCGGCTTGCACCGGCTGTCACGGGGGTGACGGCTTAGGACTCCCCAACCTAGGACCACCCCTCGACGAATCCGAGTGGGTTACCGAAAGCCCCGAACGTCTCACCAAAATTCTTCTCCATGGAATGGCGGGACCACTCACCGTTAATGGCGTCAATTACAAGCCCCTCGCAGCCATGCCTGGGCTAGCGGTCAACCCCTCCATCACCGATGATAAGATCGCAGACATCATCACTTACATTCGCGCGGAATGGTCTAACACCGCTTCCCAAGTAACCACCGAATCTGTGACAGCGGTGCGCAACGCGACCAAAGATCGCGCCGGGCGGGTCTACACCTCAGAAGAACTACGACCTAAGCAGTAGTTCACTTCACATCTCAGCGAATTACTACTTCCACTCTCCGGCTCTCTCACTCCGGCCTTCGAGGAAATCTAACAAAACTGGATCGCCGCTCTCTTTGATTTCGGTCGGGGTTCCTTTAAAGTAGATCTGCCCATCTTGCATAAAGACCACTCGGTCTGCAATTCGGAAGACGCTACGCATCTCGTGCGTGACGACAACATTTGTAATCCCATGATCAGTCTGGAGGTCCTTGATGAGATGATCGATGGAATCAGCGGTCACCGGGTCGAGACCAGCATGAGGTTCATCGTAGAGAACCATGGCTGGCATTTCGACAATAGCACGGGCAAGAGCGACACGCTTGCGCATTCCGCCAGACAGCTCAGAGGGCATCTTCTCTTCTTGACCAGGAAGGCGCACAATTTCTAGGGCCTTACAGACTTTTTCTTGGATGACTATATCATCGCGTTCTCCGGCCTCGCGGAGAGGGAAGGCGATGTTCCCACTCACAGATAGGGAATCAAAGAGCGCTCCGCTCTGGAACATCATGGAGACCTTCTTCCGCAAGCCCGCGAGTTCACGCTCGCCACGGCAGTCAATGCTTTCACCATCGACTTCGATGGTGCCTTTCACAGGACAGAGGAGGCCACAAATGTGCTTCATGAGAACGCTCTTCCCCCCACCGGAACCCCCTAACAGGACAAGAGTTTCCCCACGATAAATGTCGAGGTCTACTCCTCGCAAGACGTGTTGGTCCCCAAAGCGCTGATGGACATTGCGCATTGATACAAAGACCTCTCTTCCCCCACTCATCGCGGTTCTTCCTACACCACGCCCATGAGCTTGCCAAGAAGGCTCTCCTCTACGATGCTGTGGGATATAACGATGAAGACACTCATGACCGCGCTGCCAGCCCTCGCCACCCTGTTTTGGGGAAGTTCGATTGTCTGGCTCTACTCTGCTGGTCGTATGGGCGAATTCCTCGTTCCTAAGTTTCACAAATTCGCCCTCCTCGGTGGCTTGGGAATGCTGGTGTTGGGAGCCTTTGTGCTCCTCACCTTGCGTCAAAAATCGGACTGCGGTCACGACCACTGTGAACATGGACATGACCACCACGATCAACACCCCCTCGTGGTGTTACTGCTGATGGTTCTCCCCCTCTCTGCTGCACTCGCAACGGACACCTCTGCTGGCTATTCCGTCGATGTCCTCGAACGCAAGGGCCTCTACAATACTCAGGTTGATAATGCCGCCTACGCGCTGCCACCCTTCACGCGAGAAATGTTAGAAGAGTCGACTCCGCAAAATGCGGAAGGTCGTTACCAGCTCCCCGCTAGCCAAATTTTCTTTTCTGCGGGTGATGAATCAATGATGGAGGTCTTCAGTGAAATTGAGGTTGAGACTGAAGGACAGGTTGTCATCGAACGAAACGGGAACGAAGATGGCCGCCGACTACGGCTCTATCGCACCCTGATGACTTGTTGTGCCGCTGATGCTTTAGTACTCGCCTTCCCAATCGAGTTCGAAGGGGCCGCTCCTGTCTTCGAAGAACGATCTTGGGTCCGTGTCGGTGGCACTCTACGTTACGAAATAATCGAAGATGGCAAAAATCCAGTGCTGTTTGTAAAAAAGATCGAAGCGATTTCACCACCGAGTCAAGGCGGCTTCAGCGATTGGTAGCCTCTGGCCGAGACGGCGGAACCTCAATCGGTGCGATCCTTTCGCGCAGGGTAATGAGATTAAGAGGGCGGCGCGGCTTCTCACCATCAGCGCGATAAACGAAGACCGTGCTCCGCTCTCCGCGATTCTGGACGAGCGCACTCGACCAGAACCGACGCCAACCACGACGAGGATCACGATAACTCACAGTGGTAGGAGCTCCAGTCGAAGTCCCCAAAGATCTCACCTTAGCCTGACCTGCAGCGAGTTCGAACTCTTCCTCTCCCTTAATCTCAAAGCGAGTTATTACTGGTCCCACATTGATGAAACGGAGATCCCCAATTTTGAACTTCTCTTTACCATCCGGGACAACCCGCGATCGAATCTCGCTCCAATTTTCACTCTTACTCGGACGCCAGAACACGGCTAAAAAAGAGCCCTTAACTGGCAACCGTAGACTATGCCAAACTTCATCTCCCTCTAACAACTGAAACGTTAATTCCTGCTCAGGCAAAAAGATTGGAGGCGTCATTTGATTCAGCCGAAGCCGCACTTCACTCTGCGCGACTGTTCCCTCGGCATCAGTAATCGGGAGAATTTTTCCCTCTTGATTCAACATTTGGACCCCCATCGTCAGAGGAGGGACGCTACCAGGTGGCGGGGGTAATTCGTGACGAACACCAGCCCGGATCTCTTGCCGAAACGGTGGTGGATCTCCTAACGCAATGAAACGAACAGTTCGTAAAGGAGCACTCTCTTGAGCCCAACAAGGCAAGCCACCTAAAAGAAACAGAACACTAAAGAGAACCCGGAAAATCACAACTTGCATCATTAAACTTCATTCTTGGTCAACCAGCGAAGGGAACGAATCACAAAACGGCGCCCAAAAACGCCCTCTCTCTGTTCGGGATCAGGATTCAGCCCTCGCTCATCGGGAGCGACTGGTTGCGGAGTGCGCTGCACAACAGCCTCACACCAAGCCTGTGCAGTAGGACGCCCTGCTCTGTCTACTGCCTCACCATAACTACGAACCAAAAAAGTATCAGAACGTGCAGATAAGGTCGGCCCAATCACTTGTAGTAAATCAGCTTGAGTGAGGTAGCCCGGTGCGCCCCAACCCTTGGAAGTCGGCTTCAAAGTCTGACTGAGACGGGTCGAATCCGCGATATTATCGGGGTGGCTATAGTCAGGCAAATCTCCGCCGGACTTATCTAACTGCCACCGATCCTCGAAATCACTATTCAGCTCAGCAGCCTCAATCGCCGCTTGCAGTGGCCCCATGAGAGAGGTCTCCTCGTCTTCATCTACTAGACGACGATTCACAAAATCAGATAAAGATAAGAACGGTCCTCGTTTCTTCACCTGTTCGACAATCTCTTGCGCTAAGGCCTCAATTTCTTCCTCGCTCAAACTACGAAACCCAGCCCAAGCCTCTTCATCATCGGGAAAGCTACGATCGGCCAAATACTCTTCTTCCCGAGATTGCGCATTGCGAAGAAAGGGAACATTACCGGAAGGAGAAACCTCGCTCTGACGAGTGGAAGCTAACAGTGCTTTCCACGCTTCGATATGGGTGGAATTCACATTGAAAGCACCCTCCACCATCAAGCGAGAAGCGGATCGATTGAGATCATTGATCTCCTCTAACTCTGCTCTTGGCAAGAGGCGCATGCGCCCATTCGGGAGCGCTTCTCCCTCCTCCACAAAGCGCCGACGCTGATCCTCATTACCACTTGAGAGAAAGAACTCATCCCATAAGGAATGGTTCACCTCGTAGCTGAGATCATATACGAGGTTCTCATCTACAGGGAGGTCCTTCATCAGGAAGCGAGCAAAACGCGCCCACTCATCAGAGTCAGCAGCACGTTCAGCATCACTAGACCATCCACTCGCGGCAGCATTCCATCCTCCAAATGCCTCTCCACTCAACTCCGGAGCAGTCCCGCTAACACCGTCTAAACCAAGACGTGGATCAACGAGAGAATTTGCGACAGCGTAGGAAGGATGCCAGATGAACTCACTTAATTTCACATGCTGAAGCTGGGCCAAGGACAGCAATCCGACTTCCTCGCGGGGTAGTTCAAAAAGAATATTACGCAGCTGACCTTCCTGAGGAGGACCAAACGGATTTCCGCGATACTTCCCTTCCTCAAAGAAAGGTAACTGCTGATCCCAACCCACGAGGGAATCATAAAGGTCGCGCGTATAGGCTCCAAAAAACCAAGGGCCACTCGCAAGACCATCCCCCTGATCACCTGAGATATTATCCCAAGGAGAACGAATCGAAAAACTGGCTCGCGGATTCCAGTTCGCTAAAAGAGCGGTCTCAAAAGCCGCCGGACCGGCAGGGCTATTAAGCACCCCTGTGTTCGAAGGATGCTCCTCAAACCAACGGAGACGAAACCCTTCTCGCGTGCGCACATCCGGTTTGAGGGTGACTCTGGGTTCATCGAGATCGGTCATTTCAATCGGAATGCGGTTCACTTCATTCCACGCCACCCGAGGCTCCTTTCCCGCGCCATATTGTAACGAACACGAAACGGTTTGTAACTGCGGCATGACGTCGAAATCAAAAATACTAGCCGAATCGTAGTCCGAAGCATCCTTCCAAATCATACGCGCATCGTCGGCCTGATTATTGAGATTCCGTGCGGGGTGGAAGAAGAAGTCGAAGAGGCGGAAATCAAACCCCGAGCCATCATCACCATCGAACTCACCAGAAGAGACATAAAAATTACGCGAGGGATCAGGGGCCACATCAGCGGACAAAACATTGCTTAGAATATTTCTGGAATCATACTCTGCCGCCTCCGCAGGCGAGAAGAAAAGGCATTCCCCGGGACCGATCTCTTCCTCAGGGATGGTGAAAAATTGCATCCCAGTATAGGGGTCATTAAAGTTATCACTCTCGGTAATCTCCTCCCCTGATCGCGGTGGAGGGGTGCGTGTCCCACCACCCCAAGTCAACCACTGCACATCACCTGAGAACGCTCTGTCATTGATAACACCAGCCGCTCCGGTGCGAAAATGATTCCGGGAATTGAGATGCATCATCACTACTGACTTAGGAATAGTCAGAGAAACGTTGTAGGGGTTCCAGAGCACCACCCGTGGCCAGCGATGACTACGTATATTGTAACGCCATCGGGAACCCGCACGATTGGGGTGGAAAGAAACCGCAAAGTAAGAAGACCCTTCCACCAAGATAGGCCTTAGGTCAGAGCGTGATCGATTGGCTAACTTCACAGACTCCTCATTGGCGAATGCGGAACGCCCGCCTATCTCTGGCTCAGCCGTCCTTTCGGTCTCAGGCGATCTTTGGGGTAAGTTCTGCTCCTCTAACTGGACACTCTGTTGAACCCAATTTCGCAACATCCCAAAGGTAGGAGCGGTCGTCCGGTAGCGACTCTTCTCCCAATCTTGTCCTAGCTGCTCCGCATGCTCTTCATTACGAGGTCCAACCAAATTATCACTATCTAATAGGCGATCAGTTCGATCTCCGGTGGCAATAGGAGTTTCATCTTCCAGGTAAACAGTGAGATTTTTCTTAAGCCCTCCTTCGCGAACATCACTTAGCACTCCTTGTGACCAAGTCGTCACTTGATGCCAGACGCTCTGCGACCACTCCGGGCTGGGAGCGGCAAGCGCAATTTGTCCGTCGCTAATGAGCTTAGTCCGAAGCTCTGAATTAAGATTAATCGATTCTTCCTCATCGAGAGTAGAGATGATGGCGGCATCCACCTCCTGCGAGAGCATCGCTTGATAGTTCCGCGCAAGGTCACGTGACCCATCTTCCTCATCAGCAGAGCTTTCACTCTCCTCCCCAGTCCCCCCAGTCCCCTCAGCACTCTCCTCTTCATCTTCAGTCTCCTCGGATTCTTTCCAAGCATCCGCAGTGGCAATGTTAGCGCGGACACCTAGGTCACCGACCCAGAAGCCATAGCTCCCGCTTCGCTGACCAGCCTCGATGACTGACACCTTGGGAACACGGATATAATCGCGTTCCGGGCTAGCCGCATCACCAAGTGTTCCTGAACTGACTAAGATAGCCCAAGTACCCTCTTCGGGAGTAGCATCGGGATCACGAAACTGAACGCTCTTATCTTGTCCCCCTTCATTCCCACTCACTAGATAAGACAGAACCTCCTCTCGGGCGTTCCAACCCTCCTCCTCGGCTCGGGCATCACGAAGCCCACCACCGAAATCATCTCGCTCCCAGTAGGAACCGCCTCCTTTCCGACGACTACTCCAGACCCCCATCCAATGAGGATGAACTACGGGTTCATTTTCCTCGAAAATCGCGCTCGGAGCTGAGACTCGTTGATCAGGGCCCAAGAAAGTCTGCAATTCCCCGATGGCGATATTAAGGGCGAGACGAGCATTAGCCCGAGCAACCATCTGCGCTTCGCTGGCAGAAGCACCACGCAGCTGAATAGATGCTAGACTGAGCAGACTAATCGCTACAATGGAGAGAAGGATGCTCAGAAAGACTGCGACTAAAGTCGCAAAGCCCGAATTCGGGATGGATTGCGAGGGAACCGAACTTGGGATGACCCGTCTTATCATGAGCAACTCAAATCTAGTCTTCGAATTTACTTTTGCAATACATTATCACTTAAAAGTGAAGATTAAACGAGCTGAGCTCTCTCAAAATACCATTCTCTTGTCTCAATTCGTGAAAAACGGATTGGTATCGAAAACTCCAAAGACTGAAGCTGGGGCATGAACTTACGTCTACCTCAGCGCACTCTCTCTTGGCCTAGCCGAGGACGCACGATGGGGATTCTCAATATCAATCACGACTCCTTCTCTGGTGATGGCAAGGTCGATCACAACTGGGCCAACCTACGTGCGCAGGAGATGATTGGCGAAGGCGCAGACTTCATCGATGTCGGCGCAGAAAGCGCACGCACGAATCGCGAAGCAATCAGCATCACAGAAGAGATCGAACGCTTCGCGGGATTCTGTGAGAGATGGCCCGACATTATTGCCAACAGCCAGCCTCGCGACCAAGAGCAAGTCTGGCCTCCGGTGCTCTCGCTCAATACTTGGCGCACGGAAGTGGTCTCCGAAGTCCTCTCTATGGGGGCCGAGCTGATCAATGATATGAGCGGTCTCCCCGATGATCGTAATGCCAGCCTGTGCGCCGAACACGATGCAGCTCTGCTCGTGATGCACTCAGTTGGAGCACCCAAACAAGACCACTCCCACGTCCGCTGGGAAAACATCCTCCAATCCATGAAAGATTTTTTCAGCGAAAAAATCACGCAGTGTCTTCGAGCCGGACTTTCGGAGGAACAGATCGTTCTCGATCCTGGGTTTGGGTTCGCCAAGCAGCCCGCTGACGATCTCACCGTGCTCGCCAATCTGACCGAACTCACCTGTTTCCACAGGCCGATCCTTCTACCTGTAGGTCGGAAGGGATTCATTGGAGAAACGCTCGAAATCGAAGAGCCCTGTGAGCGAGACGCGGCCACGCTCGCCTGCGTCGCCGCTGGCCACAGTCGCGGAGGAGCAATCTACCGCGTGCATGAGGTGAAAGGCTGTCACGAAGCGCTTAAGAGCCTAGCCGCAATCGCCCCTCAAAAGAAAGTAACCTAAGATTCTTCTCATTTCTCATGAAGTATCTTCGGTAACCTGCTTTCGAGAAAAAATGATTCCAAATTTTCTCAAATCCACAGAGAACTGGGGAAACTAGGGAGCATTTCCTTGGAACGAGATTATCGGGAATGCCCTTACTTTGAACAATTCTGCGAAAAGGTTCATCGCCAAACTCGTATCGTTTCTGCCACTCTTACTGACTTATAAAATCCAAAATCTGCGCTCATCTCTTTTCGTTATGCAAAAATCCAATCAGTCCACAACTCCTTCATCCAGTTCACGACGTTCTTTTCTCAAAAAGTCCACCAACGCGGGCTTTGGATTCACCTTCATTCCAGCCTATCTCACAAGTGCACGCGCAGCGGGAAACCCCAAACTCCCACCGAGTCAGCGACTGAATTTTGCCGCAATTGGAACGGGCGGACGAGGCACTAAGGTGATTCCTTCCCTCGCTAGACAAAAAACGGCGCTTCCGATCGCATTGGTCGATGTCGATTTCGAAAACCCAACCGATGTGGGTAAGGTCTTAGCCGCCTATCCCGACGCCAAGCGCTATCACGACTTCCGCAAAATGTTCGAGGAAATGGGAGACGATATTGATGCCGTCAGTGTCGCTACTCCTGACCATACCCACTTCACCGCAGCCATCCAAGCAATGTCGCTTGGGAAACATGTCTACGTGGAGAAACCGCTCACGCACACCTTCGAGGAAGCGGAAATCCTGATGCGAGCCGAGAAGAAATTCAAGGTCGTGACCCAAATGGGTAACCAAGGGCACACCTCGGCAGGAGCCAGCCAATTTAAGCAACTCGTCGCTGATGGGGTCGTCGATGACATCGTGAAGATTGAAGCTTGGAAGTCACCCGCGCTCTGGTTCATGGATGCTCAAAAACGGATCTCAGCTTACCCTGAAGGAGAAGCTCTCCCGCCAGCACTTAAAAACTGGGACCTCTGGTGCGGCCCCTGTGAAAAGAAACCCTTCAACGCCCTCTATCATCCATTTGATTGGCGTGGTTTCCACCTTTACGGTTCTGGCATGTTCGGAGATTGGGGCGCTCACATCATCGACTTTGCGCACAACTTTCTTAATCTCGGACTCCCGACCAAAATCAACACCCTCGAACTCGGAGATCACAACGACATCATCTTTCCACTTACGAGTGATATTCTTTTCGAGTTTCCCGCGCGGGGCGAAAAACTACCCGCCCTCGAACTTCATTGGAAAGCTGGCGGCAAGGACTTCCGACCCAAGGTCTCTGAAAAATATGCGGAAACCAAACCCGACGGAACGAAACAATACCCAAAACCTCCCGGCGCTGGAACCCTCCTTCATCGCAAACAAGAAGATTACATCATCCAACGCCAACACCACCAGCGTGAGTCCACGATCTTCCCCCTTGTGAGCCGGGAAGAACACGCCGAATCCCTCGCTTTACACGAACCGGAACTCGATCACTTCGAAAGCTTCGTGCAAGCTGCCATGGGAAATGGAAAGACAGAATCACCCTTTAGCCGAGGAGGATTACTAACCCAAGTATTAACCCTTGGTATGATCGCGGAGCGCCTGAATACCAATCTCGACTTCGACCCCGCAACAAAGCGTTTCATTAATAACGATACCGCTAATGCTCTGCTAGCAGGACCAGCCCCACGAGCAGAGTGGGCAGGACACTATAAATTGGCTTAGAAAGCAAAACCATCATCCTGCCAAATACTGGCAACATAGTATTAAAAATCAAGAGAACGGCACCCCTCCTTCGTTCTCCTACCCGCCCTCATGCCCAGACCCCAAAAACTTCTATAAATTACCCAGTTGCGCACTGAGTAGTCAGGGGTAGGTTGCGGCCATGAACCATTGGAGGTTATTAACCAAAGTCGCAGGCGGACTCCTCGTCCTCTGGATCACAGTCTACGGAATCAAAGCTCTGTTGGCTCCCCACCAAGCTACTCCTGAGCGGATCCAAGAGTTGGTCACGGAAGCCGACTTGGAAGATTTTTCCCAATACGGTGATCTCCCAAACGACGAAACGACACGGCAACGCTTTGAGACTTTAGAAAAAGTAGCTTCTGTTGTGAATCGCCTCGACCTAAATGGGCGGGAAGAAGCTAACCTTGCCTTAGAAGGGCTTTTCGCCAAGTTGTCTGCCAGCGAGCGGCGTCAATTCGTGGACCTCACTGCAGAATCCTTCACCCGCTTCTTCCAAGCCCTCGATGCCCTCACTCCGGAAGCACGCAGGGACTTCATCGAACGCGGGCTGCAAGAACTCGAAAACGGCACCACCGCACGACAGATGAAACTGGTGATGGATAAGGATCCAAAAATCATGGAGCTGATTGCCCAGAATGGAATGCAGGCTTACTTCGACAACGCGAGTGCAGAAACCAAGATGGAACTCGCGCCCTTTCTCAAAGCAACGAATGAAGTGATGCAAGGCATCCGAGGCCAACCCTTCCAAGGAGGCGGAATGTAATGAGGATGAAACAGAGAGGATTCACCCTGACCGAGGTTCTCATTACTATCGGGGTAGTTGCTATCTTAGGCGCGATTATTGTTCCGGTAGGGCGTGGAGTACTGATGAAGGCACACAAACTGCGTTGTCTCTCTAACTTACGCGAAATCGGCCTCGCGCTTGACTCGTATACTCGTGACCACCACGGACGCTTGCCTGACCTCCACTCCATGCGAGCCTCGCGAAATGCTGAGATCCCCGTGTTAGAGACTGAGTTACGGCGGTATAACTCAAACCCCGATATCTTTCGCTGTCCGGCTGACCGGGAGTTCTTTAAAAAATCGGGTTCGAGCTATGCTTGGAACAACCTCGTGAGCAACACCCCACGCGAGGCGATGAACTTTCTCGGGAGTGATCAAGCAGCAAAGATTCCACTCGCGGGTGACAAGGAAGCCTTCCATGGCAATAAGAACGGAACCAACCTCCTCTACGGAGACTTCCGCTCGGGTGACAAAGTCAAGTTCTCAACTGGAGGAGGAGCATTGAGCCATGCCAGAAAATAAGACGATGATGTTAGAGGTCCAAAATCTGGAGAAATCTTTCGCCGGAAAACCCGCGCTCAAAGGAGTCAGCTTTGCAGTGGAAGAAGGAGAAATCTTTGGCCTTCTGGGGCACAACGGAGCTGGCAAGAGCACCACCCTTGGCATTCTGTTAGGGATGGTCGCTCCGACGAAGGGAGAAGCCTATATCGATGGCATCTCGATTCAGAAAAACCGTTCCGAAGCTCTTCACCGAGTGGGCGCAATTTTCGAGAGTCCGGGATTGTACGATTACTTGAGCGGTTACCAGAACCTCCAACTCCTAACCAGTTACTCAGGTGGAGTCAGCAAGGCTGCCATTGACGAAGTGGTGTTACGCGTGGAGATGGATGACCGTATTCACTCCAAAGTTGGCACCTACTCTCACGGGATGAGGCAGCGTCTCGCCTTAGCACAGGCTCTCCTACCCGAGCCCAAAGTCCTCCTACTAGACGAACCCACCGATGGCCTCGATCCCGAGGGCATCAAGTGGTTCCGAGACTTCATCCTGGGGCTCCGTAAAGAACGCGGCATGACCGTGCTCTTCAACAGTCATCTCCTCGGCGAAGTAGAGCAGATGTGCGATCGCGTGGTCATTCTTCAGGAAGGTCAAAAAGTCTTCCAAGGAGGTCGTGAGGATTTAGCGGAAGATCACCTCGTGCTTCACCTCGACCTTGAACCCACCGAATTGCGAGCTTCTCTCGCGCAAGAATTTGGAGGGCAAGCTGAGGGCCACAAACTCATCCTCCCCAAAACCTGCGACCCCGCTCAGCTAGTGCAACGAGCGGTTGCCCAAGGAGGACAAGTGCGGGAAATCCGCCCCGTGAAACGATCACTCGAAGACCTCTATCTCGAATTTTCCCGCAAAGTAACGCGATGACTTTTTTAACCCAACTCCGTGGTGAACTCACCAAGCTCTTCGCCCGCCGCCGCACCTACGTCGGCTATGCCGTCTTCTTGATCTTCGAACTCATTCTTCTCGTCACCTTTCAGATCGACTCCGTGCGCTCTCAACAAGAAGAGTTCATGGTACAGAATGGTCTCGCGGCTGATAAGTACTTCAGTTCCCTCACCGTCACCTTCATGGTGATGGCCTTCAGCCTCTTTCTGTTAGGCTCTATCTACTTCGCTCTTGTCTCAGGAGACATCGTGGCAAAGGAGGTTGAGGATGGAAATATGCGCATGGTGCTCGCCCGGCCTGTGACCCGTTTTCGTATTCTCTTACTCAAGTTTATCTCGGTGTGTATCTACACCATCACCTTCGTGATCTTCGTCGGCATCACCGGTTATGCGATGGCAGTCATTGCCCTCGGAGTAGACGGAGGGATGATGGCTTTTTCGCCCAAGATGCGACTCTTTGCGGTCTATCCCGAATGGGGGCCGGGGATGCTGCGCTTAGTTATCGCCGCCCTCTTGATCGGGCTGAGCATGTGCACTATCTCGGCGGTCGGCTTCCTCTTCTCTTGCATGAAGATGAAGCCTGCTACCGCCACTATCATGGCATTGAGTATTCTCTTCCTCGATATGGTCTTGCAAGAGTTTCCCATCTTCAAACCCTACGAAGCGAACTTCATCACCTACAAAATGAGCAGTTGGTTATTCGCCTTCGAGAGCCATTTCCCATGGGCCAAATTAGCCGACAATTTCGTCTTTCTCTTCGGACTCGACCTCAGCCTCTTCGCGATTGCGTGTGTGATCTTCCAGATGCGGGACTTCAAGACCTAACCCCAAGAACTCCACTCTATCAGATTAGAAATACACCTCCTTCTAAATTTGCCAAAAGGAAGAGCCCAAGCTAAAAAACAACCGTGCTCATTTTCCACTTTTGGTTAGTGCTTCTGTTAGGCCTTCTTTACGTTGTCTGGGCGTTAGTGACAAAAGCACGCGAAGCTCCTTCTTCCACTAAGCCCTCCCCTTCCAAACTGCTCCTTACCAAATGGTCGGCAAAAGTTTCCTCACCGGAACCACACCTCTAGTTTTGAGTGCTTACCTTATCGAAGGCCATGGGTTTATTCGTTCGGTCGAACAGGCCTCACTCAATAAGTAGAGTATACGAATAAAAACGATTTCGATACTGAATCTCTAAATTATTTGCGCAGAACAATCAGCAACTTAGAGTGGGACGAAAATTTAAATTCTCGTAAACTACTGATTGTGAGATGGTGCAGGATGACGGACTTGAACCGCCGACCTACTGGGTGTAAACCAGTTGCTCTACCAACTGAGCTAATCCTGCATATTATGAACCTTTCGGTTGCGTTTGGTTGCTGAGAACCTTGCGCGGCGAGAAACTGCCGAAGTCTGCCGAGAGTTTCAAGCTCTTCTTTTCTTTCTGTCGCAATTCTTTTACCTCTCTGACATGCCGATATCCTCTCTCCTCGCTATCGAGACCAGTGTTTCTACTGGTTCAGTGGCTCTATTCGAGGATCGAGAGGTCAAATTCGAACGCTCTTTTGCAGCTGGCCGCAAGCCTTCGGCCACTCTCTGGCCTGCGTTGGAAGAGGTCATGTCGGCGGTTGAAACTCTCGATGCTATCGTGGTCGGGATTGGTCCGGGGAGTTACAATGGTTCCCGAATCGGAATTGCGGCGGCGCAGGGAATCGCGTTGGTTCATGATTGTGGGATTGCTCCGATTTGCTCTTTTGAAGGCGTGCTCTGCAAAGGGAGAAAGGCCCTCGCAATCGGAGATGCTCGACGAGGAAACTACTCCTTACAAAATCTCGTAGAGGGACGCGTCGAAGGCCCCTTCTCGCTGGTGGATCAGGAAGAACTGCTAGCAGCAGTTGCTCGCTCCCATGCCGCTGGCGAAGACGTTTTTTCCTTCGATCCTGCGGAACGCTTTCCGTTAGATCCCGCGCAGCAAGATCAAATCACTCATCGTCAATCGAGCGCCGGGCTACTCGCCTCTGCTTTTGCAGGTCGTAGTGCGCCCGAACAAGAAGCGCTTCTCGCTACTCCAGCAGAACCTTTCTACCTCCGCGCCCCTCACATCACCGTAGGCAAACGCCAATCATTACTAAACCGCTAGTAGTCCTCTCTTTTTATTATGATTTATAATTCTCTCGGCCAAACCGGCCTCTCGGTCTCTCCTCTGTGCATTGGCACTTGGCAGCTGGCCGGCCCAGTCAATTTCGACGGAAAGGCTGATGGGCATCCCGATCCTGGCAAAAAGGAAGCCATTCGTCTCATCCAGGAACTCGGTGATCGCGGCCTCAACTTCATCGATTGCGCCGAACAGTATGGCGATGGCGAAGCAGAACGCCGCACTGGGGAAGCGCTTCTCGGCCGTCGTGACGATTGGGTGATCTCGACCAAGTTCGGCTACCGAGTTGGTCCGGGGGTCACCCGAATTGATGATTCTAGCCCCGCGACCATTCTTCCGAGTCTGGAAGGTTCACTCCGCCGCTTGCAGACTGATCATATCGATATTTTCCTCTATCACTGCGCCCCCGATGTAGCGGATCTTGCCGAAGCGCGCTCCCTGTTAGAGAAGGCTCGCGAAGAGGGAAAAATCCGCTTCTTTGGCATTTCCACAAGTGATGTTGACTTAGTGAAGGCACTCCACGAGGAAGACCTGTTAGACGTTGTTCAATTTCCGACTAACCTCCTCAAGCCAACTCGTGAAATGACCGCATTTTGCCAACAGAACGGAGTCGGGACTCAAGTGCGGGGCGTGCTCGCACAAGGACGTCTGAGCGGGAAATATTTCAAGGGGCAACCCAAATGGGATCAGAACGATAACCGCAGCGCCCTCTTTGCAGACAAAGATTTCTCGGCCTATGCGAAGCTCGCGGAAGGGCTGCCCGCAGACTACACGATGGCGCAAGCCGCGATCCGATGGGCTCTGGATGAGCCTGCTCATCATAGCCTCTGCCTGGGAGCAAAAACCCTGCCCGACTACGAAAGTGCCATCGCGGCTCTTGAGCTGCCACCGCTGGGGGAAGCGTTTTTCGCAAACTTTGAAAAGCAGGCAGAAGCTTTTGCGGAGTAACTGCTCACTGAACAGGATGATATTCGGTGAGCTCTTCTTCCACTAAGGCCACTCGTTTTTCCTCAGAGTAGTAAGCCTTGCGCTCTTTCACAATGCCGAGCTGGTCTACAAACCAGAAGTCTCGCTGCAAGAGGAGGGCTCCTGTTCTGCCCACCACTTTCACGCGGTGGGCACTCCGATCCTCTCCAAGGACTTGCAGCTTCTCGAGACCAAAGTAACGGAACTGGCGTGAAAACATTGGATCCCCACCCGGGTCATTGGGATTAGGCAAGCTCATCGCCCAGGTGGCACCAGGAGGCTCTTGGGAAGGGATCAACACGATGGGGTTCATGAGAATCCGTTCCCGTCCACTTTCTTGCCAGGCACGGGTTGAGATTCCTTTATCATCAATGAGAATGAATTCGAGTTGGCGAACATTACCTCCCTCGGAGACCTGAAAGCAGTGCGCGAGTTCAGAGCTTCCGTCTACGACTTGCTTCAGGCCTAGGCAAACCCGCTCCTTTAGATAATCAGAAACAGCGCCTTCAGGCCCTGATTCTACGACTCCTTTAGTAGTTCTCGCGTCAGGGTCGAGACGAACTTCGACCTGATAGACCCAACGTTCACCTTCCTCAGGAGAAAAGCGAACCTGTCCACTGAGGGAGTCTTTTTCTTCCTCTTTTTTGGCTTGGTCGCGACAAGCCATGAGTAAGCAAGGCACTAGGAGTAGCGCTAACCAGGGAGCAGTCTTCATGATGTGAGTTTAGTAATTTCCGAGATCAGAAGCTTCAACGCTTGCGACCATAACTCACCAAGACATCACCCCCTCCACTGAAGGGTGCAGAGAGGCGGCGACGGGGTGAGGTGAGAGGGAATTCGAGGGGCTTGAGCTTACGAAGATACTTTTTCCAGAAGAAGAAGGCTCCGGTGGCGAGGGCGAGAAGAGTGAGAAGAGCGGTGCCAGCAATGACTTTTACAGTCCCCTTTCGTCGTTGTTCCGCTCGATGCTTGGCATCAAATTCGGCAACGGCTTTTTCGTAGTTCTGCTTGGCTTGTAGCTTGAGAAAACCGAATTCGTCAGCAAGATTATTGATCAACTCTTGGAGACGATTCAGAGGGGTGGCGACGAGTAAGGCGGTGCCGCGAGCACCTCGCACGGTGCGATTACTAATTCCCGCGGGAAGCCGGCTCATGTAATCACCACCTACGACACAGTTGGGCTCGGCATCCTTTCCAACCTGATAAACAACGGTCCAATACTTCCCTTTCGACCAGTTTTCACCCGCTTGTTTGGCAAGGACTTCGGCACCTTGAGAAGGCTCTTCGTCAAAGAGAAGGAGAAAGATCTCAAACTCGCGATGAGTGCGCTCATAGTTGATGGTGTGGGCAATACGTGTGCGGAAATTGGTATCGAGATACTTGTAGGGATCATAGATTCCATCGAGAGGAGGATTCTTAAGATCGAAGGCGCTCAGAGAACTGCCAAGGACGAAGAAGAGAGAGGCCAACCTGAAGAACGACAGAACCGCATTCATTTTTTAAGCTCCTTTTTAAGAGTTAACGCCCGCTCTGCCAAAAGATTAAGCGCCCCATCCAAGAACTGCTCAATGCCTTGCCCAAATTTTTGTCGAAAAAGTAAGTCCCGCGATCCCTGGCAAATGGTCACCCACTCGGTATCCATAACGAGAGCATCAAGCCCATAACCCACGGTAACCGACATCCCTTTCTGCTTGGGATCAATGAGGAAGAGAACTGCGAAATCCTTAGCCTGTGGTCCTCCCTTGAGTTGCCCTGCATTGAAGAGCCAAAAGCCAAACTCGCGCAGATTGATCTCATTACCCAAAGGCACGAGACAATTGAGGAAACGAACTTGGGGAAGACGCTTCTGCAGTTTCTGAACTTTGCTGACCACAGAGGCGGTCTCTTCTTTACTGAGATAGCTGTTAGGATCGATAACCGCGCTGAGCTCGGGGGCGGGGAAGGGAAACTTCTCAACCGCGACTTGACCGGAGAAACCGCACTTCGGACATCTCTCGGTGGCATGCTCGAGGACATACTGGCAAGAAGGGCACGAGATTGCTCCCCGTGCGAATCGCTTCGCAGGGTAAACCTTTTTGCGCTCTTCTGCTGGTTTCTTCACTTTTTATAATCATGGGGCAGGAAGACGATGGGTGAAACCCTCTATAGTGACCACTGACACGGATTAGTCAGGCCATGAGAGAAGACTGATTTCACTCCAAGTCTTCCAAACGAATACGTGCGGAACGACCGTGGGCATCCAGTCCTTCAACGAGAGCAAACTGCTCCACCGCAGTCACGGATTGAGCCACCGCTGCGGCATCGAGACGAACGACACTGATACGACGCTGAAATTGATCCGCTCGCAGTCCGGAAAAACTCTTCCCACTACCACCGGTGGGCAGCGTGTGGCTCGGGCCCGCCAGAAAGTCGCCCACCGCTACGGGAGAGTAGGAGCCGACATAAATGGCGGAAGCGGTTAGAATTTGCGGGAGCCAATCGTTCTCATTTCCGACGACTAGGGAGAGGTGTTCGGGCGCGAAGGCATTCACGATCGCTACCCCTTCTGCCAAATCCTTCACTACAATGGCGAAGGCTCCCTCTTGCAGAACCTTCTGGAGGTAATCTCCACGGCTCAATGTCGCAGCTTGTTTTTCGACTTCTCTTAAAACGGCTTCTAACAACGATTGCGAATCGGTCACCAAACCCACGACACTGTCGGGTCCGTGCTCGGCTTGTCCTAACAGATCGGCAGCGACGAAGGCAGGATTAGCGGTTTCATCGGCTAGCACCATGATCTCACTCGGTCCGGGTAAAAGGTCGATGGAGATGGCTCCGATGAGTTGACGCTTGGCCTCCACCACAAAGTCGTTGCCGGGACCAACGATCTTTTGCACGGGAGCAATCGAATCTGTTCCGAGAGCAAGGGCGGCGACTCCTTGTGCACCACCGACCTTGAGGACCTCGGTCACTCCTGCGGCCTTGAGTGCGTATAGGAGAGCGGCGTTGATCTTGCCATCGGGACCACAAGGAGTAGCCGCCACGATTTCGGGTACGCCCGCTGCTTTTGCAAAACCAGCAGTCATGAGCGCAGTGGACACGAGAGGAGCCTTACCGCCCGGCACGTAACAACCGACGCGCTCGAAGGGCACAAAGCGCTCGCCCACCTCGACCCCCTGCTCGTTGTGGTCCCGCCAATCTTGGCGCTGACTTTTCTCGGCAAAGAAAGTGATATTACGCAGGCTAGCAGCAATGGCCTCACGGGTTGCCACATCGGTAGCGGCTTCCGCAGCAGCCCATTCCTCATCGCTCACTAACAGACCTGCACTGAGGTCTGCCTTATCGAACTTCTGAGTCAGCTCCACGAGAGCCTCATCACCCCGTTCCTGCACTTCTGCGATGATTCCGCCCACCACATCACGTACCCGATCAGAAGGGATAGCACGACGATCAAGAGTGCGGAGAAAAGACTGATAATCTGGGGAGGAGTAAGCGACAACCTTCATGAATAATAGGGCTTGAGCATCCCATAAACGATGGGACCAGTGACGGCAACATAAAGCCAGATGGGATAGATTCGGCGCGACAGTCGTTTGTGCTTTCCGAACTGGTTGGTCCACGCAAAGACAAGCGTCATGAGAATAAAGGGAAAGCTCACTGCTGCGAGAATGATATGCGTTGCGAGGATGAAGTAGTAGACCGTCCGCTGCCAACCTTGCCCGCCATAGATCGTTTCACTGGTGGTGAGATGGTAGCTGACGTAGCTGAGGAGGAAGAGGACCGAAAGCGCTACCGCACAGGTCATCAGATTACGATGCAGGGTGATGCGGCCCTTCAAAACGGCAACGAGCCCCGCAATCAGAAGAAGAGCGACGCCACTGTTGAGCCCCGCATTCACTGCTGGCAAGAACCCCAAATCCACCCCCTCTGGTAGTGGCAACTTAATCCGTCGCATCCCGGCAACAAGGCCAAGAACGAGGATGGTCAACACCCAGACCACCTTCATCAACTGTCGGCCAAGGACGTCGTTAGACGGTCTGCCGAGATATCGCATTCTCTCGCTCATCACTTACTATTCTGCTAGTGCCTTCTCAATCGCACCGGTCAACAAACCCTCAAAGTGGGCATACATCTCGTCGCCCTGCTCGCGAGCAAAGAAGAGATCTTTCTTTTCGCGCATGATCATTCCTTTGGAAAAAACAGCCACACCCATGTCGTGAGCCCAGCGCCCCTCACGCGCGATATCTTCTTCTTTCAGTCGTTCACGCACCGCGAGGAACTTCATCTCATCTTCCATATAGCGGTGGAGCTTTTCGCGCGGACCTGTTAGAAACCACCAATTCTTGAGATCGGCATTCAAGTTCTCCGCATACTGCTGCAGTCGCTCCACGTCATCAATGTCAGGGTCCACGGAGACGCAGACCACGTGGAAGTCGGGATTATCCTTATACTTCTGATAGAGTTTTACCAAGTGATCTCCATTACGAGAAGCGCAGTGGGGGCATTCCGCGAAAAATTGAGCTGCGATCCAGACCTTATCTTTCAGGGCGGAAAGCATCACCGTTTCACCAGCCTGATTAGTAGCGATGAGATCGTTTTCGAGACGGAGCATCTCCATCTTTTCAGCTCTCCCGACATCGACAGCGATGCGATCATCCATCGCCTTCTTTTCACGTGCCTCTTGTGCTTTTCGCAGCCAGGTAAAGGTCGCTACCAGGACCACTGCTAAAACGACAGTGCCCACATACATGGCAATGATCTTTGCTTTATCACTCATTTTTCTTCAGTCGGATCACCTTCGTTGAGGAGGTAATTAATGTGCCTCATAAACCAGTTTTCGCGATAGCCTTGCACTTCTTCCGGTTTCTCGCGAGCGACGGCCTCGCGAGCGGCACGCTCAAAGTCATACATCTCCCCTCGGATGTGAATGCGGGGATGCTTTTCGCCAGGCTGATCACGCTTTAGAATGGCCACTGAACTATCGTAAATCAACCTGCCGTCTTTCATGTGCGGAATAGTTCCGAAACGAATCTCGGACTTGAGATACTTTTCTAACACCTTGGCCTTGGCGGCGACTTTCCACACTCCAGGTTCCGCCTCCAGAGTCGCCATCTTCGCTCGATCCTCCTCATTGTTAGGATCCATATCGACGAAGAACTTCACCTGATGAACACCCTCCTCGGGAAGAAGCGCGAGGGCCTTTTGACGCTCGGGATGGCCGTCACGGTTATCAAAAGAGGTTTGGTAGTAGAGCCAGAGGTCCTCCTTGATATCGATGGTATTCACGACACTGCCGTCCGCCCGCTGGAGTAGGATGTGACCCTTGACCTCATCCAGAAAGGCGGGTCGCGGATCTTTCTTCTGCTTCTTGGCAGTCTCAAGATAGGCCGAAGTGACCGCAATTCCTCCCACAATGATGATTCCGAGCAAAATAAGGGCAGTCCTCCGCAGTTCAGCGGGGTTCACATCTGCGGGTTCGAGGCCTTCAGCAGCACTTTTCACGTGCGGGGAAGCTAGCGCCTTTTCTCAGGCTGGCAAGCTCTGCCCTCTCTCGGTGAGGAAAGCGCGACGGTTTCCCTAGATGACTTTGTGAAAAATTTCACAAAGTCGGACTTGTGAGTCTTTTGGGGGAAGGTAAGGTGACCGCGTTATGGCCACTGCCGATACCTCCGCAGCCTCACCCGAGACCCACGCCGCTTACGACTCAAAGATTGAGGGTAATATTATCTTCACCCGCGTTGATTCGGCGGTGAACTGGATGCGTAAAAACTCTCTTTGGCCCATGCCGATGGGACTCGCCTGCTGTGCGATTGAGCTCATGGCGACGGGAGCTTCTCGCTACGATATCTCCCGCTTCGGAGCGGAAGTGATGCGCTTTTCCCCCCGCCAGTCTGACGTGATGATCGTCTCCGGCACGGTGACTTATAAGATGGCACTGGCTGTGAAACGAATCTGGGACCAAATGCCTGAGCCCAAATGGTGCATTGCCATGGGTGCCTGCGCGTCCTCCGGCGGGATGTATCGGAGTTACGCCGTGCTACAAGGCATCGACAATCTCATCCCCGTAGACGTTTATATCTCTGGCTGCCCTCCTCGGCCGGAAGCTCTCCTCGAAGGGCTGATGCGATTGCAGCAAAAGATCGAAGGAGAATCACTCTTCAAAGGAAAACAAGAACCCGAGACTGCCGAAGCATGAATTCTGAACTGATTACCGCCGATGTGTCCACGCTCAGCGAGAAGCTAGGCAAGGACCTTCTTGAGACGGTCGACTTTCGCAACGAGACGACTGTGGTAGTGGCCTTGTCCGCGCTGGAGTCCACTTTGAAGCAAGCCTTCGAACTGGGTTATGACTTCTTAATCGACATCTCTAGCATCGATCACGATCAGGAAGAACCCCGCTTTGAGATGGTCTACGAGCTCGCCAATGTCGATGACTCCAAGCACCTTCGCGTGCGTTCCCGAGTGGAAGAAGGCGAGAAAGTCCCTACTGCGGTCCAGATCTGGAAAAGCGCCAACTGGCACGAGCGCGAGGTCTACGATATGATGGGCATCGAGTTCTCTGATCACCCTGACCTTCGCCGGATTCTGATGTGGGAAGGCTATCCCTACTACCCTCTCCGCAAGGACTTCCCTCTCGCAGGTAAGCCGACCGACATGCCAGATGTGGCCAGCACCGGAGTAGCCCCCCTCGAAGGCGGCCCCTTCGTCACCAGCCCTGGAGGCAATCGTTCCAGCGGCGAACCCCGCGCCAAGGGAGAAAGCTAAGAGCACGGAGCAAGCCCTCCAGACATGAAGCTCGCCCTTACCATCGGAGACCCTGCTGGCGTCGGGCCTGAGTTGGCGCTGCAAGTTCTCGCCAAGCCGCTCGCGGGAACCTCGCCGATCCTGTTTGCTTGTGCGGATTTGCTCCATCGCGTAGCTGCGACCTTGGACTACGAGATTACTGCTCCCATCGTCAGCAAAGAGAGCTTCCTCACCAATCCTCCTAACGGACCAGCCATTATTGACCTCCCTGTAGCAGGGCTGGACACCTTACAAGCGGGTGCACCTAGTGCGGTCTCGGGGCGTGCGGCTTATCATTGGTTCACCGAGGGAATCGATCTCACCATGGCCGGACACCTCGATGCGGTGGTGACCTGCCCTCTCTCCAAAGAAGCACTGCATCTTGGGGGGCATCACTACGACGGACACACCGAGATCCTCACCGAGCGCACGGGCGCAGAACGCCACGCCATGATGCTGACCGCGCCAGAAATCACCGCCGCTCTGGTCACCACCCACCTCCCCCTCGCTGAGGTCGCTACGAGATTGTCCGTAGCAAGGATTTGTGAAGTCACTCGGCTCTGTGCCGAAGCGCTCCCGCTCTGGGGAGAGGAAAAGAAGAGAACTCCCAAGCTCGCCATCCTCGGGCTCAATCCCCATGCAGGAGAAAACGGACTCTTTGGTAACGAAGAAAAAGAGGTGATTGAACCCGCGCTCAAAATCCTGCGTAAAGAGGGCTTCGACCTCATCGGACCGCTGGCAGCCGATACCGCCTTCCTCCCCTCTCTTCGTGAAAAAGTGGATGGCTACATCGCAATGTATCACGATCAGGGGCTGATTCCGCTCAAAACGCTGGCCTTCGACGAAGCGGTGAACGTGACTCTTGGCCTTCCCATCATCCGCACCTCGGTGGACCACGGCACGGCCTTTAACCTTGCTTGGCAAGGGAAGGCCCAAGCAAACTCTCTCTACATGGCCTGCAAAGTTGCTCATCGCCTCACAACACAAAAGTCAAAAAATCGAACTTAAAAATCGAAAACTTCGCTTAAGTTAATTAAATTACTGAAAGTAATCTTTACACAAAACGATTTTTTATGCTAACTTGTGTAAATGCGCAGTATTTACAAAATAACTCCGGCACTTGCGTTGTTAGGTGTTGGCTTAACCAGTGTCCTTTCTCAAGAAGAAAGACAAAGTGAAGAAGACCTAAACGGGTCGATAGTAGGCTTGACCCCAGTCATTGAACCTGATGGCGCGGTTACATACGATCTCCAAGGACGATTTCAATCAATCTCCATCGCCCGGATCAATCCGAATGGAGACATAGAAGAAGCCTGTGTTTCAAGTGATGCAGAAATGCAGGACTTCTTCTCAGGAGCAGACTTTCAGAACGATCAAGACGGAGCCGAAAGATGAAAATTTTCCTTATTCTCCTCAGCCTTTCTCTCTTGCCACTCAGTGCGCAAATCACCGTCACTTATACTGATCCTCCAGGTTTTGGCTTCAATGACTCTGAACCAAGAACCCCTGTAGGCGGTAACACGGGTACCACTCTAGGCGAGCAACGCCGGATAGTGATGGAAGCGGCCATTGCTGTATGGGACTCCTTTCTAGTCGTCAATGGTCCTGTCGAGGTGAGTGCAGAATTTGCCCCCCAACAATGCACTCCGACTAGTGGCGTCTTGGCCAGTGCAGGCACTACTAACTTTTCTCGGAATTTCCCCGGTGCTCCGCGGAATAACATCGTTTACCCGGCATCTCTGATGAATCACCTCTCAAGAAGTGATCGTACTTTTGGGCCGGAAATCACAGTAACCGTTAACAGCAACCTTGATAGCGATCCTAATTGTCTCGGAGGGAGGGGTTATTACTACGGATTAGACAATCTCCCCGGCAACCAGTCTAATTTGTTAGGGACCTTAACTCATGAACTCGGTCATGGGCTCGGATTCCAAGCAATCATCGATACCAACAGTGGTGCTTTCTTGGGAGGCACCCCAGATGTCTACTCTTCATTTATTCGAGATCTGGAAACAGATACCGACTGGCAAGATATGACAAATGCGCAACGACTGACTTCGAGCCGGAATGCGCCTTTCCTCGTCTGGACAGGAGAGAATACTGCTGCTGCAGGAACAGAACTATTATCTGGGGCGGTAGCTGGAGTCGGACTAACGAATAGTGCTGGCGAAACGACCGAGTTCGAAGCTGAATTTTCAATGTTTGGTAACCAGCTTATTCTTCAAGGCGTCAGTGGTCAGTTAGCGATTTACGACGATGGAGTGGGCGACACAGCTGATGCTTGTGAAGATCCAATTAATGCTGCCGAACTTGACGGGATGATTGTTCTAGTTGATCGAGGCTCTTGCAATTTTGACGACAAGGTGTTCCGAGCCCAACAGGCAGGTGCGATTGGGGTTATCATTGTTAACAATGTCACCACTCCCATTATCCAACCTGGAGGAGATGATATTCGAGTTACAATTCCTTCTTTAATGGTCTCTTTAGCAGACGGAGCAATCTTGAGGGCAGCGGCAGGCGACACTGTCCGCTTGGGCAACTCATTCGTGCGTTCTGGGACAAGAGAGGGACTCGTTCGTTTGTTCGGTCCTTCGGCATTCCAACCGGGGAGTTCTATCTCTCACTTTGATCAGGATCTCTTCCCGAACTCTTTGATGGAACCATTCTCAAGCTTCCGGACCCGAGATGATCCTGATTTAGCTCTCACTCTCATGCGCGAAATCGGGTGGGAAGTGAGAGACATCCCCTTCCCAAATCTCACGTTTGAGCTTTGGGCGACGCAAGAAATTGCAGCCGGTCTTCCTGCTGGCCCCGATGACGATGCCGACAACGACGGCTTCTCTAACTTCATCGAATACGCTAAAGGCACTGATCCTACCGACCCAAACGACGGAGAAGAACTCAACCTCAATATGTCTAATGACGGCTTCTCAGTCTCACGAACAAATCAAGCAACTGATCTCACATTCGTTATCGAGGATAGCGATGACCTTCTCTCGTTCGACACCGCAACTGGAGTCACGACCGATACAGAAACAATCGATGGCGAACTGCTTATTGAAGACTTTTCCTTCGACACAACCAACCCACAAAGATTTTTCCGTCTTTCTGTGGAACAGGACGATTAGAGGGCACCTCCGGTAACCCGCTTTCGAGAAAAAGCGATTCCAAATTTTCTTAAATCGAAGCGGTTTGAAAATCTGTTGAACAAGTTCATCAGGTTGCAAACCAATAAAGAGCTGAGGAAATTAGGGATCGTTTTTTTGGAATGAGGTTATCACAAGCACTCTTAAACCTATGTCCCAAATGTCAGAATAAAAAATCCATCAAGTTCTTGAGAAAAGTGAAAAATCCCGGAATGATTCTGCTTCATGAAGAGTATTCTTTTCACGAAGTAGCTTCCTTCTCATTATGATTCGAACTTTAACACTTACTTGTTTCCTTCTTGCTCACTCTCTTCTTGCTGGCGAGAAACCAAACATCCTGTGGATTACCTCCGAGGATAACGACAAGTTTTGGCTAGGATGCTACGGCAACAAGCAGGCCTCTACTCCACACCTTGATCAACTCGCAGAACGCTCTGTTAGATTCGACAACTTTTACTCGAACGCCCCGGTGTGCGCGATTGCACGTTCCACAATCCTCAACGGAATCTATGCCCCCAGCCAAGGTACGCAGCACATGCGAAGCCGCCACAAAATCCCCGCAGCTAATCTCCCCTACGTTCATTACCTTAGGGAAGCTGGTTATTACTGCACCAATGCTTCCAAGACAGACTACAACTTCGAGGGCGACGATAAAGCGATCTGGCACGATTGTAATTCTAAGGCACATTATAAGAACCGCGCCGAAGGTCAGCCTTTCTTTGCCATATTCAACTTTAAAGAATCTCACGAGAGTTCCCTCTTTGCAGACAAACTAGCCAAGACCCGCGAGAGTGGCCTCGTCCCAGCGGTCTCTCGTATCTCTCCTCAAGAGGTAACATTGCGTCCCTACCTTCCCGATCTTCCCGGGGTCCGTTCCGATGTTGCCAACTATCACGATATGATGAGTCTTCTCGACCAAAGGGTTGGAGAAGTCTTAACTGAGCTAGAAGAAGCAGGCCTCAGTGACGATACTCTGATCTTCTATTACTCTGACCACGGAGGTGTCACTCCACGAGGGAAGCGCTACCTCCACGACACCGGGGTAGGCGTTCCTCTCCTCATCCATGTCCCTGAGAAGTGGAAACACCTCTCTCCCTTCACTAATGGTAGTACGACAGAAGAGCTCACTGCTTTCGTCGACTTGGCCCCAACAGTGCTCTCCTTGCTCGGAGTCTCCAAACCAGAGCGAATGCAGGGCCGCGCCTTTCTCGGAAGCAAGCGACAAGAACCAGCAGAAGACGCCTACGCCTTTCTCTTCGCTGACCGCTTTGACGAAATCTACGGAATGCGCCGAGGCCTAACCGATGGCCGCTGGAAGTATATTCGTCGCTTCAGTCCTCACAATCCGGCCGCTCCTTACAGCTACTATTCACTTGGTCAAAACGCTTGGTCTGTCTGGGAAAACGCTTGGAAGACAGGACAACTCAAAGAACCCTTTAATCATATTTGGGAAAAGAACCAAGCGGTGGAAGAACTCTACGACACAACCCTCGACCCCTGGGAAATCAAGAATCTCGCCGAGGAGCCAGCCCACCTCGAACAGCTCAGAACGATGCGCAAAGCCTTGCGGCAAACGATGGCTGATGTGCTCGACACAGGACTAGTCCCCGAGCCTATGTTCCCCGAACTTGCTTCTGAACAAACCCTGATGGATTACGTGGCTACTCAAAAAGATAGCTGGCCTGCGCTCATCAAACTCGCTCACCAAGCCTCCTCCCGCAATGTAAAGCACCTTCCTCTCCTCATCGAGAAACTGGCTTCCCCCAATGGATTGGAACGCTACTGGGCAGCCCAAGGTTGCCTCATCCTCGGACCAGAAAAAACAGCATCCGCAGCCGAAGCCCTGCGCGAAACCCTCAAAGATAATCACGCCGCAACCCGCGCAGCTGCTGCGCGAGCGCTCATTGGTCTCGGCCATCGCGAAGAAGCACTGCCTGTGCTCTTAAAAGAACTCGCTGATTACAGTAACCAGTACGCCCAACAAAATGTGGTCAACATCCTGAAGCAAATAAAACTGACCAGCGAAGTCTCTGATGCATGGGTTAAGGATGCCTTAAAGAACCCTAAGGCCAACTTCCCCATTACCCGACTTGCAAAGCAGTTGGCAGGAGAGCGCGGGCTATAGGGCCCCTGTCGATAACCTCATTCCAAGAAAACACTCCCCAACTCCCTCAACTCTATGTTGGTTTGAAACCGGGTGAACTCGTTCAATTGGCTTTCGAACCATCTCGATTTGAGCAAATTTGAACTCATTTTTTCTCAAAAATGAGTTATCGGAAGCGTCCTATAGATAAAGTAGACGAGAAACCTCCCCCCTCAGCAAACTCCCCCTTGCGACCTTTCAAAATGGGTTGATACTCTCGCGATGACTGACCGGAAGGACGACTTGCAAACATTAACAGGAATAGGCACTGATGAAAATCCATCAGACGCCTTTCTTCCTTACCCTACGTCCACTCTCTCCCCGGCTATTGTTCCCAACGACCTCACCTCTTTTAAAAGCCGAGGGGTCTCGCAAGTGGAACGCGACTTGCAACAGAAGCTACTAGAGATCCGGGAAGAATACATCTCTGCGATTACGCACTTCAATTGGAACAAGCTCGCCTATGAAGCCGACATCAACTTCGAGCCCGTGGTAGGCCAGACTTATTACCTCTACCATGCACGAGGTCGCAATCTCCTGTCCATGATTCCACCTGATCAGTGGTTTCAAAAACATCTCGCGAGTTTACGACTCAACGTCGATCGGCAATTCGAGCTTGAGGCCATTGGGGAAGAAATCGATGAACAAGAGCTCTTCACCAACTCACAGTAACATCCGCAGCGAAAGTCCTTTCCACTTCTCCTTCTTCCGCTTTCAAAGAAGCAAAAAAACCGCTCAGAGTGGACTTGGAATCATTCCAATTCCTTCTTGAGATCGCACTTTGATCGACTACCTTCCCGAACCGCGATGATGCAACAGCCGATCGACCTTCCTTCCCACTCTGACGAAATCCCGTCAGAGCTTGGAGGATTGCGGCTCACCAAACAGCGCAAAGTGGTCTACGGCGTCCTCCTCGACCTTCGTGATCATCCCACTGCGCAGGACGTTTTTCTACGAGCGAAGGAGCGCATGCCCTCCATCTCGCTCGCCACGGTCTACAATTGCCTCGAAGCTCTTGTCGTCCACAAACTGGTGAAGCAGGTCAACTTTGACCGTTCACCCAGCCGCTACTGCCCTAACCTCGAAGAGCACGTCCACTTCCAGGACGAAGCTACCGGCGAAATCCACGACGTGATTTTTAAAAAGGGAGTTAAGCTTGAAGATTTGCTCGATCTACCGCAAGGGGTCGAGGTCAGGGAGCTAGAGCTGACCCTGAAAGGCCTAATGCCGAGCTCTAACCAGTAAACCAGAACGAACGACGATGAGTCTCTTGATTGAAAATTTGCACGCCAATGTGGACGGAACCGAAATCCTCAAGGGTCTGTCTTTGGAAATCCCAAAAGGGGAGGTCCACGCCATTATGGGGCCCAACGGGTCTGGTAAATCTACCCTCTCCAAGGTCCTCGCCGGACATGATGACTATGAGGTCACCGCTGGTTCTGCCACTATGGACGGAGAAGACCTTTTCGAGCTCGAAGTCGATGAGCGTTCACGCGCCGGCCTCTTCCTCGCTTTCCAATACCCGGCAGAAGTCCCCGGAGTCTCCAATGCCAACTTCCTCCGTGCCGCTCGTCAGGCTCGTCTTCCTAAGGGCGAAGAAATCGACGCCGTGAAGTTTTACCACGAGATGTATGAGAAGATGGACATCCTTGAGATGGACCGCAAGTTCACTGCTCGCGCCGTGAACGAAGGCTTCTCTGGTGGTGAGAAAAAGCGGAACGAAATTCTCCAAATGATGATGCTCGACCCGAAATATTGTCTCCTCGACGAGACCGATTCCGGACTCGATATCGATGCCCTCAAGGTCGTTGCCAAGGGAGTCAACGAGATGCGCAGTGCGGACCGTGGCTTCCTCGTGATCACTCACTATCAGCGCCTGCTCGACTATATCGAGCCCGACCACGTCCACGTGATGTCTGCCGGTCAGATTGTGAAGAGCGGAGACAAATCTCTCGCCCTCGAGCTCGAGGCCAATGGCTATGACTTCTTAAAGGAGGAGGTTGCAGCATGAGTTACGACGCCGAAACCATCGAGGCAGATGAAACCGCACAAGCGATCGACATCGACCGTTCCAAAGGCGATTTCACCTTCCCCGAGAATCACAAATACGATGCCGGACGTGGTCTTACGAAAGACACCGTAGACTACATCGCCGACGTCAAGAACGATGCCGACTGGATTCGTGAATTCCGCCACCGGGCCTTAGAAGTTTTTGAGAGCAAGCCCATGCCCACCAACTGGGCGACGGCCGACCTCGACAACATCGACTTCGACATCATCCGCTACTACCTCTCCGACGGACAGAAGCCGAAACGCAGCTGGGACGAAGTCCCCGCTGAAGTGTTAGAGACCTTCGAACGTCTCGGCATCCCAGAACAAGAGCGCGCCTTCCTCGCGGGAGTGGAAGCGCAGTATGACTCCGAAGCCGCTTATTCGAACATGAAGGAAGGCTTGGAGAAAGAGGGTGTTATCTTCGTGAACTCCAAAGAAGGCCTCAATGAATACGAGGAAATTTTCCGTCCTTGGTTCGGCAAAGTGATTCCCACCGGAGACAATAAATTTTCTGCGCTCAACAGCGCCGTCTTTTCAGGAGGTTCTTTCATCTACGTCCCCAAAGGCGTGAAGCTGAAGCAACCACTGCAAGCTTACTTCCGGATTAACTCCGAGAACTTTGGCCAATTCGAACGCACTCTCATCATCGCGGACGAAGGGGCCGAAATCACCTACATGGAAGGTTGTACCGCTCCTAAGTTCGAGACCGCAACACTCCACTCTGCGGTGGTCGAACTTGTTGCAATGAAGGATGCCAAGATTCAATACATCACGGTGCAGAACTGGTCTTCCAACGTCTACAACCTCGTCACCAAGCGCGGCATGGCGCACGAAGGGGCCGAAGTCCGCTGGATTGATTGTAACATCGGGAGTCGTCTCACCATGAAATATCCCGGCGTGGTGATGAAGGGTGAAGGCGCTCGTGGCGAAGTGATCTCGATCGCCCTTGCTAATGACGGCCAGCACCAAGACACCGGTGCCAAGATGATTCACGCTGCTAATAATACCACTTCGAACGTAGTCTCCAAGTCCATCTCGGTGGGCGAAGGTCGCTCCACTTACCGAGGCCAAGTTCACATCCCCAAGCACCTCAAAGGCTGCAAGAACAACACCGAATGTGACGCCCTCCTCATCAACTCGAACAGTCGCACCGACACCTACCCCGCCATCACGGTCCGGGGAAATGACCACGTCACTCAGCACGAGGCCAGCGTGAGCCAAGTCAGCGAAGAGATGCTCTTCTACATGCAGCAGCGCGGCATTGGTGAAGCAGAGGCGATGAGCTTAGCAGTCAACGGTTTCATCAACGACTTAGTGCGCGAATTCCCGATGGAGTATTCCGTCGAGCTCAAGCGCCTCATCGAGCTCGAGATGGAAGGAAGCGTTGGCTAACCTCGAAAAACTAGAATCCTAGTAAACAAAAATTTTCCCTAATGAGTGCTGTTCTAGCAGAAGAAAAACCATCCGTGACAACAAACTTTCCCGATTGGTATCAAAAGCTCCGCGCCAAAGCCGAGAGCACCTATGCCCAACTCAATTGGCCAACTCGCAAAGACGAGAACTGGCGTTTTGGCTCCTACAAGAACGCCAACTTAGAGGACGTGAACATCGCCCACGGAGGCGCAAACGCTCCCCTCCCCGAGCCCGCTTTGGAAGGTGCTGTGCGCTTTGTCTTTCACAACAACGAACTCATCGCCACCGAGGGCTCCCTGCCCGAAGGCGTAGTCGCTGGCCCCCTCGCTGATGTTCTGCGCGATCACGGAGACTCCCTCTCCCAGAACTTCCCCTCCCTACAGGGCAAGCTCGGATCTCCCAAGCTCGCGGCCCTCCATCGTGCCAAGTGCGAAGGAGGATTTGCGATTCAGCTCAAGACAGCGTGCGACACTCCTATCGAAATCGTGCACCTCATCTCTGGCAACGATGTCACCCTCCCCTACACCCTCATCATCGGAGCGGATCAGGCTAAGGGAACCATCTTGGAACGCTTCATGAGTGCTAACGAAGACGACCAAACCACCGTCGTCTCGGTAAGCGATCTCATCGCACAGGACAACACCCAACTGCGCTATCTCGTTTCCCAAGAGCTCAACGCAAAGAGTCAGTTCATTCGTCTAGCAGACTCCAAACTAGGTAAGCATTCCAACACCAAGAGCGGTTCCGTGCACATCGGCTCCGCGTGGGCTCGGGAAGAGACTTACTCCACCGTGAATGGAGAAGAGAGCACCTCTGAGATCCTCTCAGTAACTATTCCGACCACCGGACAAGAGTATGACCAGCGCACCTTCCAACACCACGGTGCACCTCATACCAACAGCGACCTCCTCTTCAAGAACACCCTCTTCGGAAAAGGCAAAACCGTCTTCTCTGGTCTCATCTTCGTCGATGAAAAGGCACACTACACCGACGCCTATCAGACCTGTCGTAACCTCTTTATGAGCGACGAAGCCGAGGCCAACTCCATGCCCGGTCTCGAAATCAACGCCGACCAAGTGAAGTGCTCCCACGGCAGCACCTCTGCCCGAGTCAGTGACGAAGAGATTTACTACCTTTGCAGTAGAGGAATCGCCCCAACCAATGCCCGTCGCATCATCGCACAAGGCTTCTCGGCCGACGTCATCGAAAAATTCGAAGACAAAGCCCTCGAAACCTTCGCCCTCAACCGCATCGAAGCCAAATTCTCTGCGGTCGAATAAGCGACCGTGCAGGAAGCGACTCTACGGGAGCAACATGTAGGACCGCGACATCTGCTTATCGAACGCTTTGATCTGGCCGGATTGATCAGCCAAAAGGTCGACGATTTCTTGTACTAAGCAGTTTCCCAGTCTGAGGTGGATGATTTTTGGAGGGTGACCCATAAGGGAACTCTGCTCCAAAAAATCTTTGTCCTTCGTCACGATGATGAAGTCATTTTCTTTGGCGTATTCTCGAATCATTTGAGGGAACCGATTCGGAGTGAAGGCTTCAAAGAGGTGCGTCAAAAGGATGGTGCCGCCATCGGGTTCTCTGACGAGGTCTGGCCACACGTCATCGAGGTAACACTGCACCCATTTTATCGCTCGGTCTCCGACGGCAGTCATGCGGTCTTTTCTCTCCTACCCTTATCGTATCATGACAGTGCCGCGCTCTTCGTCGAGGTCGTGACACTTCAAGTCCATGAGTTCCATGCGCCGCATTCCAGTGCCCGGTTATCATTGCAGGCCGGAAGACTGGCATGAGCTGAAGGGGCTGGCGGAGCGAGGGTGCGGGACTGGAAGCAGATGAGCTTCCAGAACACTGCGCAAGGAGGCACGACTGAAGCACCCACAAGCTGATACCTGGCTGGAGGCCGGACTGAAGATGCACTGACCAACGGGAAGCAAACCTGTTAGATGACGCGTGGATTCACCAGGGCACTCCCGAACCATGGACACCACCCAAAGAACCATCTAAGCGGAGGCGGGGCTGGGCATCTTCCTTTTTAAATCGCCGCAGGCGCAAGAGTGGCGCCACACGCCCACACCCGCCGGAGCGAACAGAGGAAGGAGCGGCTGGCTGATGTGACGAAGGAACAGCAGTGGAAGACGCGACGACCGCCGCCAAACACAACGAAGGGCGTGGCCGAGGCGAACGATTGGCGTGTGAAACGAGCCGCCAGAGTTGAGCATCGAGGCCCAGCGACCGCCCCCGAACTACCAACGCACGAGTGACGGAGCGACTCGTGCCACAGCGACGAAGGAGCCAGCACGAGGCGTGACGGAACGGTGTTTGCAGGACAGGGTTAGCGCGAGGAAAATTCAAAGAGATGCCATTCCTCTGAGTTCCGAGACAGGTCGTTCATATCTCTCTCCTGCATGGATAAGGGCTTTCAATGCAGCTTCCTTAAAGATGTCCTTCAATTCTGAAAGAGAAGCTTTCAACATTTCTTCCACCGAAACTTCAATCGCCAAAGACAAATCTCCATATTTTTTATTCACCCCTTGATAGTGCGGGACATCTTCCTTTTTAAGACCAAAACGGATTGCAATCGTCACCCAAGAAAACGGCGCATCTATGCAAAAACCAGTATCGATTAAAACTTGCTCTATTTCATCCCTAGCTGCCGACAAAGCTTGAACATCCCCCTTAGGATTTCTCGCTTTTGTTAAAGCCGTGCCTGTAAGCCCAAGTTTCCGGTTATGTGGTGGCGTAGCTGGTTTATCGCTCATCGATTTGTTTTGTTTCCTGGCAGTTTATCTTGTCCGGTAGTGTAAATATTTGTCTGTAACTCCGAAACACCATTAGTCCCGTCACAGAGGCCGACGATGGAGCGTAG
>CALFBF010000088.1 GCA_937949965.1 uncultured Roseibacillus sp. | reverse complement strand
TCTGCAGAATTATCTCGGTTGGTGATATGAGCACAAAGGTTAGCTAACGAGGAACAGGAGGGGCAATAAGCTGAATATTCTCTCCCTCCAATGACTGCAGAATCTGCAGACCTTCCTCAATCTGACGCTTCTTATCATCTGGCAAGAGAGAGAGAACCGAAAGCTCTGGCGCTAGAATTTCGGCGAGATTAAAACTTTGGGAACGTGATTTCAATGAAAGGAAGTCATCATTATTTTCCCCTTTTGGTTGGAAGAACGAGTCCAAAGCGCTTGTCGGTTTTGGAAAGAGAGCGGTATTCAAAGTCTCCATTTCCGCAAGCTCGGCGGCTTTGGCAATCGCTTGATTGAGGCCTCCTAGCTCATCCACCAAACCCAAGCGAAGGGCATCACGTCCGGTATAGACTCGGCCCCCAGCCATTGCTTCTAAATCGCCTTGCAACCGATCTCCGCGACCCGCCGTAATCCGACGTTTGAAGGTCCGGTAGACATCAAGCATTGAGTTGCGCACGATCTTGCGCTCCTCAGGAGAGAACGGGCGACTGCTATTGTATAGATCCGCGTGAGCCCCCCTCTTGAACTCATGGCTACTGACCCCTAGCTCTGCTAAGGCATCCCCTACCGCAACCTTCATCCCCACCACCCCAATACTACCTGTGATGGTAGTAGGTTCTGCGAAAACGACATCTGCACCACTAGAAATATAGTATCCACCACTAGCAGCCACTCCCCCCATCGAGACTACGAACGGGCGCTCACTCTGCCGAAACTCATCGAGAGCTTCCCATAGAATATCAGAGGCTAACGCCGAACCACCCGGTGAGTTCACCCGCAGAACTAGTCCTTGGCATTGCACATCATCAACGAGACGAAGGACTTCGTTCCTAGCGGGAGCAATACTGGCCATATTAATACCCCCTTCGAAAACCACCACCGCAATGTAATCTTCTTGCGGAGTCTTATCTTTCCCAGAAGAGAACATGAGCTTCATCAAGTCAAAAAAGCCATCCACCTCTGTAGTCGCAGTGCCTTGCTGGACATAATCTCGCTCAAAGCTCGCCTCTACTCCGTACTTATTCCTCAATTCGCTAACAAGGTCAGTGCGAGATTGAAGGCGATCCACGAGACCATTTTTTCGAGCTTCGCGCGCGGTTGCCCTTCCTCGGTCAATAAAGGCAGAGACGGAATCACGAGTAAGCGCTCTCCCAATTGCAATCTCAGTCACCAGCGTATTGTAAAGGGAATCGAAGAGGATATTACTCTGTTTGAGGGAAGCCTCGGAAGGCTTGGTGCGATAAAAATTCTCTCCCGCAGATTTGAAATCTCCGATGTGCACGACATCAATCGTGATCCCAACCTTATCTAACAGTCCTTTGTAATAGAGATTTTCGGAATGAAACCCACTCAACGCAATAACGGCCTCTGGATTGAGAACAAAATGACTGGCAGCTGAACCTAAAACCGCAGTTTGGAAAGTGAGGACATCGGAGTAGAACCAGACCTCTTTCCCAGCATCCTTTACAGCCTCCATCTCTCGCTTAATTTCCTGCAACTGTGCAAAGGTGAAAGCAGCCTGATCGACCTCCACCACAATCGCAGGAATCTCTTCAGTTTCCGCCGCTCGTTGCAGAGAAGTAACGACATCAAAATGAGTAACAGGCGTCTGCGGGCTAAGATCGACGTTAAACCAACTCGACTGCGATACTCCACTCTCGCTGATGTAACCAGTCAGGTTAAAGACCGGGATGGGTAATTTCGTTTCAGAAGCTGACAAGACGGAACCTGCGGCACAAACGACTGCAGCTAATAAAAAAAGAGGACACTGTTTGCTTATCATTCCTTCACTAAAGATTGGAAGAAGGAATCCGTCCAAGAAAAAGCGCCGAAGATACCAAGTTGGTGCCTCCGACGCTTACCAGTTGAAATGTTCGAATACCCCTTTAGTTCACAGTGGGGTTACCCTCCGCTCGCAGCGCGAGATACTCTGCCAACATGGCCTTTACCCGCTCTTGATGCTCGGCGGAATCAATCAGATCGTTCGCAGGACTTTCGACTAGATTTTCCCCGAGGTTATAGAGGCTAATTGCCTTGAGTCCATCTAGGGTTTCGGGGTCTTGCCCTTCCATAACGAGCTTCCAAGGACCTCTCCGAAGAGCATATTGTCCCCCTTTGGATTTGGATTGGTGAACAATCACTTCCCGTTTACTCTTCGCTTCTTCTCCTTTAAAAATCGGGACCAAGTTCAGAGAATCTTTGACCTTGGCCGAGTCGAGTTGCTGCCCAGCAAGAGCAGCTACCGTGGCCACCATGTCCTGCCCGACAACCATTTCATCCGAGCTTGAGCCTGCCGCAATCATCCCTGGCCAAGTAGCCAGAAAGGGAACGCGATGGCCCCCTTCTAGGATAGAACCTTTCGCTCCGGCTAGGCCATTACTGGTCTGGTGTCCGGCGGCTTTCATTCCCTTATCCCACTGCAATCCACCATTGTCGGAGGTGAACACAAAGAGAGTATTCTCATAGATACCTGCCTTCTTGAGAGCCTGCACCATCATCCCAATTTGGACATCAAGTTCCTTAATCATATCGCCGTGACGACTCGGAGTCGTTCCTGCTATTTTTTCACCATTCAACTCATTGATGGGCTCGTGCGGAATATGGACGGCCTGACTACAGTAGTAGAGAAAGAAGGGCTTCTCAGCATGCTTCTCGATGTAGTCCACCGCGTCTTCCGCTAGGATACGTCCCACCTGTTCCGGAGCCCATTTTGAGTCTCCAATTCCTCCTCGATCATTATGTTTCTTAGAATCATGATAGCCGTTTTGGAGCGAACTTACTTCAGCCAGTGTGGAGTCAGGAGCCAACTTCATCCATTGCTGGTTCTTATAAAACGCGTAAGGATATCCTTGGATACCCTGAGGAAGCTCAAGAGCATAATCGAAGCCGAAGTAGAGAGCTCCTTTGGCCAATTTCTCAAAACCCTTAGTCCGACCTTTTACGGAATCTCCTAATCCCCACTTACCGAAGAAAGCCGTCGCGTATCCTCCCTCTTTGGCAATCCGGGCAATGGTTGTAAACTTCGGTTCGATACCAGAATCTGCCGAAGGTGACCACACCCCAAAAGGACTATGATTACGATAAGGATAGTTCCCAGTCATCATCGAAAAGCGAGTAGGAGCACAGAGTGAAGCCGGAGAATGAGCATCACTAAAGCGCATCCCGGCAGCAATGAGAGCATCAAGATGTGGAGTCGCTACCGTGGGCTTCTTAGTCGGCTCGCGCTCCTTCTGGTAAAAGCTCAAATCGCCCAACCCAATGTCATCCGCCATAACGAGAACGACATTCGGTTTTTCTACGGCAAAAATAGTAGTTGCCGCGCTTAAAAGGAATAATAATTTCAGTTTCATAGTTATTTCGGTTCTACAAGGGGAGCGTCGTGTTCGCTATCGTAATTGTCAAAACGAGGAAGAATTTTTTTGAGATGCTTGCGCTCTTTCCGATGCGCAGGAGAGAGAGAGGCCCAATCCTTCTCCTTAATCTGAGGATAATCAATCAAATCTGCTGGCTGGGTTGAGACATCCCACCATTTGTTAGCGGCATCCTTCATCACCTGACGACCGCGGATCAGCTGCCTATCCTCGCGGTAGGCATAGATCCAATCTCGATGATCTTCTGCTTCCTCAAAAAGATACGGAAACAAGCTTTCCCCATTCACCTCATAATCGTCAGGAAGACGAACCCCAGTGAGATCCTCAAAAGTGGGTAAAAAGTCTGACAAATTGACTAAGATATCCTGCTCGCCCTGCTTAGTCAGACCCGGGGCATGAATAATGAGTGGCACATGGGTACCGCGCTGGCGGTCACCACTCGCCTTTCCGTAACCACTCGTGCCATTATCCGAGCAAAAAATGAAAACGGTATTATCCGCGATTCCCATCTCTGCAAACTTCTGCTGATAGAGCCAAACTTGGTAATCTAGGTAATTCACATGATGATGGATCCCGGGTGAAGTTACCGTATCATGAGTATCGTAAACACCCTGATCCCCAGTAATTTTTGGAGAAATACGCTGATAACCGTTGCCATCCCATTGCACGACCGGTGTGCCGGGCCACCGCGAAGGAGAATCGGGCACTAACCAATCGAACGCATCATGACCGAGGTGGGAAGTGTGATAGATGAAGAAGGGCTTCCCTGCCTGCTGCTGGCGCTCCATGTAGTCGAAAATGAAATCGAGTTCAACATCTGGCCCGTAAGTGTGCAGCCCGAACTCCTCACGTGATTTTTCCGTATTAGGCCACCATTCAAAATCTATTCCGCTACCCTCAGGATGCATGATGCGCACATGGGGATACCAATACCACCCGTGCTGGAGGTAGGTATCAGCGACTTCACCCGTATCCGCATTAAGCAAAACCTTACCCTCCGGTCCTTTCTTCGTAATGTGCTTGAAGTCGGTGTAGGGATTATCCTTATCCTCCAAGGTTCCTGGAGTGAAGCAGCCTTCATCAAATCCGTAACGGCGTAAATCGCCCGTCATCTGGGTCTTTCCCGCCCAGTAGGTACCATAGCCGGCCTGCTGGGCAAGATGGCCGAGATGGATAGGAGAGCTCTCGTAGAGAGGCCACTTTTCTTCCTGCCCCTGCTCCGTCCACCAAGTTCCGATATCACGGTTATGCCACCACTTGTGGAGGTGAGCGTAACGACCAGTCATCATCATGGCACGACTTGGCGAACAGACCGTAGCCGCCCAAGCAGTCTTCACCCAAACCCCCTCTTCTGCAAGCTGGTCAAGCATAGGTGTGGAGGCTCGATACTGCGGATCTGAAGTATTCTTTGCTAGAGGTGATGTCCAAGTAGAAGAGCCATAAAGTGGGAGCTCACGAGCACTGATATCATCTGCAAAGAGCAGCACGATATTCGGTTGCTTTGGAAGAACTTCCCCGGAACTCGGAAGAACACTGAAAGCAGAGAACGAGGCTAGAAAAAAAGAAACCGATTGAGTACGCATTGAAATCAAGAAGAACAGTGAGTGGAGCCTTTACGTGCCGAATCCCATCTTCTTTCTCCAACATTTTTTCTCAAAAAAACGGTTCAATAAAAACGCTTTGCGAGCAGTCATAAAATGCTAGGCGACCGGATTCGAATTGATGATTAATTAACACCTCCCTATTTCCAGGAAGATAAATGAGCAAGCAGGAATCTCTTTTCGTATGGACTGACCTTTCCACCTTTGACGTTGAGAGAGCCAAGAATTTTTACACGGGAATCTTTCAATGGGGTTTTGATGTGGATGCTTCAGGCTATCAAAATGCATTTTTCGGAGAATCTGCAGCAGCAGGTCTTTATGAGATGCCTGAGCCTTTCCAAAAGATCGGAATGCCTTCTTTCTGGATGAGTTACCTCGCAGTGGAAAATTTAGAGAAGGTGAAAGCCAAAGCGAAGAAGCTTGGAGGTAAAATTGAACTCGAAGACCAAAATGCTCTCGGAAAAGTGCTCTTGATTCGAGATCCCGCAGGAGCAGGTTTTACATGCTACGAAGGCCATGCGCCCGCTCTCCCACACAATAGAATTCGACCAAGTCATTGGTGCGGGTCCGAGCTCATGGTGTCAGATATTGGTCTCGTGAAAGAATTCTATGAAGAGTTGTTTCATTGGGTCATCACACCAGCCGGTTCTGAGCGCTACGCGATTCGCACGGAGTCAGGTGAAACGTTGGGAGCAATTCAAGTCGCCAGCAAAGAGGTCAAAGGTTCAAAAGAATTTTGGGCAGCTTACTTTTCGACTGATGATCTCGATCAGACCTTTGCCATGGTCAGGCGACACGGCGGTAAAGTTGAAGGCCCTTATCCTCACGAAAAAGGCCGACAAGCATTAGCCTACGATGACCAAGGAGCGGCATTCTTTCTATTAGAAAGTAGAGATAACTCCGAAACCATTTCCCACGAACAAGGTTCCTTTTTCAGAAAATGGCGTAGTGTTTTGGGGCTCGCTTTCATTTACCTAGCAGTCTTTTCCGATCAGCATTGGGTGTGGGGGCTTCTGTTCCTCCTCTGGGTTTTACCGGATCTGAAAAGTGGCATCACTCATTTCATGGAACCATTAGATAGACGTTCTCATCCCTGGCTCTACTGGATCACAATTTTGAGCTGGTTGCTTCTGTCCGCGTGGATGCTACTGGAGTGAATCACGATTAGCACGACCGTTCTCTAGTCATCACTTTCATCCAACAGGCAACTATACGCAAAAACGGCCTCCCCAAAGAGAGACCGTTTTGATGCGTAGATGATAAATTTACTAAAAAATTAGTAGCGGTAAGCGTCCCCCTTGAAGGGGCCTTCTGGCTTCACGCCAATGTAATCTGCTTGGTCCTGAGAGAGGGTGGTCAACTTACAACCAATCTTCTCAAGGTGGAGACGAGCAACTTCTTCGTCAAGGTGCTTAGGAAGCACTTCTACGCCGATTTCACGAGTCTCGCGAGTCTTCCAAAGCTCAATCTGAGCAAGGGTCTGATTCGTGAAGCTGTTAGACATTACAAAGCTGGGGTGGCCTGTCGCGCAACCGAGGTTCACGAGACGACCTTCAGCCAACATGTATATGCTGCTTCCTGATGGGAAAGTATACTTGTCCACCTGAGGCTTGATGTTGGTCTTCACCACCCCTGGAGCAGAATCTAACTTTTCCATCTGGATTTCGTTATCGAAGTGACCGATGTTACAAACGATCGCTTGGTCCTTCATCTTCTCCATGTGTTCGAGACGGATGATGTCGTAGTTACCAGTAGTAGTAACGTAGATGTCACCCCAACCGAGAGTGTCTTCGATAGTAAGAACGCGGAAACCTTCCATCGCTGCTTGGAGCGCACAAATGGGGTCAACTTCAGTAACGACAACCTGAGCACCTTGGGCACGGAGTGCTTGGGCACAGCCCTTACCAACATCACCGTAACCGCAAACGACACCGACCTTACCGGAAATCATGACGTCGGTAGCACGCTTGATGCCATCGACGAGGGACTCGCGGCAACCGTAGAGGTTGTCGAACTTGGACTTGGTAACCGAGTCGTTCACGTTGATGGTCGGGATGAGCAATTTACCCTCCTCGTGCATCTTGTAGAGACGGTGAACACCAGTGGTGGTCTCCTCGGAGACTCCCTTGAGCTCAGCAATGAACTCGTGGAAAACACCCGGACGATCTTTGTGAATCTGCTTGAGGAGATCCTTGATGACCTGCTCTTCCTGAGAAGAAGCGGGCTCATTCACCCAGTCAGAACCGTTCTCAAGCTCGTAACCTTTGTGAAGGAGAAGAGTCGCGTCTCCCCCATCATCAACGATGAGCTGTGGTCCTTTGCCACCGGGGAACTGAAGGGCCTGCCACGTGCACCACCAGTACTCTTCGAGGGTCTCCCCTTTCCAAGCAAAGACCGGAGTGCCAGTCGCCGCAATCGCAGCAGCAGCGTGATCCTGGGTGGAGAAAATGTTGCAAGAACACCAACGCACGTCAGCACCCACTTTCTTCAGCGCCTCGATGAGAACAGCGGTCTGAATGGTCATGTGGAGGGAACCCATCACGCGCACTCCATCGAGTGGCTTTTCGGCACCATACTTTTCGGCGACCTGAATAAGGCCGGGCATTTCGTGCTCCGCAATATCAATTTCCTTGCGGCCAAAGTCGGCTTCGCCGATGTCTTTTACTTTATAGTCTTCGCTCATAGCGTTTATTTCTTTTTGAAAGGGTGTTGTTAGAGAGGTTAAGAGATTGCGCTTTTCAGTTCGGCAACCTTGTTGGTTTCTTCCCAAGGGAGGCCCGCGTCTTCACGTCCGAAGTGGCCATAGTTGGTAGAATTACTGTAAATCGGGCGGAGAAGGTCGAGCTGAGACACGATGTCGGCAGGCTTGAAGGAGAAGACCTCCTGCACCGCCTTCTCGATCGCTTCCTCGGCAACGGTGTTGGTCCCAAAGGTATCAACATTGAGACTAACAGGATGCGGGTAACCGATCGCGTAAGCAGTCTGAAGCTCCACTTCGGTCGCCAATCCGGCAGCTACGATGTTCTTAGAAACCCAGCGGCACATGTAAGCAGCGGAGCGGTCCACCTTGGAAGGGTCTTTTCCGGAGAAAGCTCCCCCACCGTGACGACCCATGCCGCCGTAGGTATCAACGATGATCTTACGACCTGTTAGACCGGCATCCCCTTCCGGCCCACCAATGATGAAGAGGCCCGTTGGGTTGATGAGGATTTCGGTATCATCCGTGAGGAGGTTCTGTGGGAGAACCTTGTCGATGAGGTCTCTCTTGAGTAACTCGCGAATCTCAGGAGTGGTGATTTCCGCCGCATGCATGGTCGAAACAACCACTGCCGTGATGCGGTTTGGCTTTCCGTCCACATACTCGATAGAAACCTGAGTCTTGGAATCCGGACGCAACCAAGTGTGAACCTTCTCTTTACGAAGATTAGTGAGCGCTTCTCCCAACTTGTGAGAATAAAGCACCGGAGCAGGCATCAGCTCCGGAGTCTCGTTGTTGGCGTAACCAAACATGATGCCCTGGTCACCAGCACCCTGCTCGGCAGTGTCCTTGTTCTCCGCCGCCGCCGCATCCACGCCCTGCGCGATGTCGGGAGACTGGCGTCCGAGCAAGTTCATGAAGAGGGCCCCCTTCTCAAACTTACAATCATAAGAGTAAGGAGTCCCTTCCGCGTAATCCTCGTCGTAACCGATTTCTTTAATCGCGTTCTTAACAACAGCACCGTAGTCGAACTCGGCTGCGGTAGTGATTTCACCCGCGAGGCCCACTACGTTGTCCTTAACAAAGGTTTCACACGCAACGCGACTGCTCGTATCTTGCGTGAGGCAAGCGTCGAGAACTGCATCGGATACGGTATCACAAACTTTGTCGGGATGCCCTTCGGTCACCGACTCTGAAGAAAAAATAAAGGTCTTGGCCATGTCTTTCGAATTTTGTTATCAACGAATCGTGATTCGTTGATGCAACGATTACCCTCCTTTTGCGATGACGTCAATACTCAACTCTCTTAAACTTTTAGCAGACCCTACTCGTTTACGTTTATTACTGCTTTTATCCCACGAACAGCTTTCCGTGGCGGAGCTGCAGGAAATCCTCGCCATGGGGCAATCGCGGATCTCGACTCAGCTCGCGCAGTTAAAAAAGGCACAGCTCATTACCGATACCCGTTCTGGGAAAAGTAATTTCTATCGCGCCACCATGCCTGCAAGCCTGCAAACCATTGCCGAAAAGGCCGCTACCGAGATCCCCGAGCACAAAACCGACCTCCAAACCCTCAAGCACATCCTGCGCAAACGCAGTGATGCCACCCGGGCCTACTTCGACCAATTAGCAGGGAAATTCGGGAAACAATACGTCCCCGGCCGCTCTTGGAGATCTCTTGCCGAAGCCTTGTTGAAGATTCATCAATTCGATGTCGTCGCCGACTTGGGTGCGGGCGAAGGCACCGCCGCGCAACTCTTTGCCCAACGAGCGAAACAAGTGATCGCCGTGGATAACTCCCCAAAGATGGTGGAATTCGGTCAAGGGCTCGCCAAACAGCACCAATTCGAGAACCTCGACTTCCGACTCGGCGAAATCGAAGAAGTCCCCATCGACAGCGAGACCGTAGACCTCGCCCTCTTCTCACAAGCCCTCCACCACGCCCAAAATCCCAGCAAAGCCCTCAAGGAAGCTCACCGCATCCTCAAACCCGGCGGCACTTTAGTAGTGTTAGATCTTCTCCAACATAGCTTCGAAAAAGCACGCGAACTCTACTTCGACGTCCATCTCGGCTTCTCCGAAGCCCACCTCAGCGAACTGTTAGAAGAAGCTGGCTTCCAAAACACCACTACCTCGCTAGTAGACAAAGAAAAACAAGCCCCCCACTTCCAAACCCTCCTCGCGGTGGCGCGGAAGTAAAGGCCAGCGCTAGGAAACTCACTCCCCCCTACTTCCAACAATTTTCCACTTACTATCGTGATAGACAAAGCCCATCTTCACAAAAGGAACTTCTGATTGCCCTTTAAGAGCATAGCCGAATGCTTTCAGGCGAATTCCGTCTTTCTGTTGTTCTTGCGCAACTTCCTCAAAGCTCAACGCACTGGCCATCCGCAGACGAGTCGTCTGACTATAAAACTTCTGAGCCTGAATAACCATCTCAGGTTCCTGCTCAAGACGAGCAAGCGCTAGTGAACCCGGCATGTAAAAGACATCTTTAGGATGAAGAGTAAAAGGTGAGTCTTCTGTCGAATCGGTAATCATCCTCACAAAATCTTCCAAAGCTTCAAACTCCCGTGGAAATTTTCCGGCCAAATTAAAAGCCTGGGCATAGGCATCTAAAATTAACTCGGGAACTAGCACCTTATCAACACCACCTTGAACGACAATATCCCCCAAGTGCTTGTGCAACAATTCAGGTGGGCGCGAGGAAAGCATAAAAAGACGTTTTTCAATCTGGAGGCTGAAACCGTCCACTTCAACAACGCTAAGTTCACCTTCTTGAACTTTCTTAAGGTCATACAATTCGTAATCTTGAGCGCCTTTGAATAGTACCTCGAAATCTCTCAAGATAAACTGCCTCAACTCACCAGAAACATTCTTCTCAAAAAGCAGAGGTATCTCTAAATCGGAAACCACTAACGTTTCCGGCAGTATTACCCTCTCCTCATTCGGACCATTCAGAAACTTAGCCCGAGGCTCGTCTCCTTCTTTCAAAAGCTCTTTAGCCTCTTCGATTATTTTCTCTGCCTTCTTGTTAGCATCCACTGACTCCTGCAAGTCCGCTGAACACGAAAAAACGACTCGACTGTAGAGCTTCCCTTGCAAACGAAACGACTGTTCGACCAAGATCACAGAAATGGTTTCTCCTACCTTGTTCGTTGTAGAGCCGAAAAGGTCGTGAACAACAACTTCCGAGCCTCGCCAGTCAATGACGTAAGCACGGTAATGGGAGCCGAACTCGGTCTTCGCGCTATAAACCTTCTTCACTACAGCGTCAAAAGTATCACTGCTGTTGTCACCTACAGGATCAATCTGAGCAGCAACCTCCCACGAGCACCCAAGAAAAAGCAAAACAACGAATTTAAGAAAAAACCCTCTCATATATAATCATAAAATTGAGATCTGGCAGACGGTGCAGCAAGGGAAATCACCACTCCTCCTGCACGAGCGAATCTACCTACAATTCCATCTTACCTAAATCGTCTTGTAGCTTCTCCATATTTTACGACAGCCTTGAATCAATTCGAAATGGGAGCGGGTCTCCAAGACCGATCTGGTGGAAATCGGGATGCTTTGGATTCAATAGATAGTTCTTTTCCTCATTGGTTACCGCGCTCGGGACCTCAAGAACTAATGAACGTTCTTCCGAGACCCACCGGTCACCAAAAACTTGGGTTGCGGTAACAGGCTCCGGCGAGGACCAACCTTTGGGTAATTCTAGCGGTGGGATTCGATCTATCAGCTCCTCGGGCAGGGTGACTGGTATAACGCTATACTGCCCTTCAACAGTTGAGATGTCCTCAACGTGGACCAAAATCTCAAGCGTGGCTAATGATCGAGAGCCTGCTAGGTAAACAATCCGAGTACCAATCGAATTCCATCGACCGCCATAGAGTCGTGCCCCTTCTCCGTCGAACGCATTGGCAACATGGTTAGTTTTGGTAATTCGATAGGCCGATACGCTCATGTGAAAACGCCATATTCAATTCTACCAAGCAAGTTGGTAACTTCCTCGGCCCCAGGCTCGGTATCACAGAATTCCATCGGCGTCTTACCATTGAGCGCTCGTTTCGGGCTTGAGAACCAACGCCTCGCTTTATCCAACGACCCAAGAACTTCTATTGCCCGTTGGAACACTGATGCTACTCGCAAAATACGCTCAGATTCGTCAGGCTTAAATAGCTCGCGTCGAGCAACAGTCCGAGCAGGGACTCTGATCACTTGGCAAAGATCATCGCCCGTAGTGTCAAGAACGGTCTTCAATCGCGGAAAGACGTCCTTATGAAGGCCGTGCGAAAGAGAATTTCGCACATATTCCAGTGTAGCGGACTCGGGAGTAGTATAGGTCCGAAGTAGGTTCGATAGAATCGTGGTATACCGTGCCGTAGTACTTGAGGGAGAAGACACAACCCAACCCCATTTACTTTGAAACGCCGATCGAAGCTCCTTTTCGGAAGTCTCAGGTGTCCAGAAAACTAGGGAAAAATCACGATCTGACGATTTCCGAATCGTTTTCGCAGTCTTCGTTACAGCCATTTGGCAATATTATATACGCCAAATGACTGATTACAAGTGAGATTTTATCCGCTTAAACCAGCCTTTAGATAAGCGATCAATGAGGTGAAGGCGCGGGACGACTCCCCTGCCTATTCTTGTTCTCCTAAATCCGGCCAGGGTGGCGAATATACTTTACGCCAGCTAGATTCTCCATGTCCGCGTCCTGAGTCCACAGCTCAGCCTGATTCTCCTGCGCTGTTGTGTAAATCACACTATCAGCCAAAGATAACTTCAGTTTATGCGAATTCTCTGCGGCGTTGACCGCCAAATACGAATCCAAGGCAACCGAACGGAACTGCTTCATTGTGGCTAATGCGGTGAGGGCATCGTTCTCCCCTGATTCTCTTAGAATCCACTTGTAAACCTCCATCAAAATCACCGTCGGAACCACAAGCTCGGCTATATTCTCAATCGCCACCGCAAATTGGTCAGCGTTGGTTCCTTCAGTGAAGTACTCAATCCATCCTGACGAGTCCACAATCACAGACATCTGTCCTCCTCTCGCTTGAAGCTATTTTTCTGTCCTTTTAGAAAGCCGCGCAACGACTTGACCGACTTCACGGGAACTAATTCGATTCTGTCGTCGATCTGAATCACTTCGATTTTGTCACCAGGCAGAAGAGAAAGCCGTTCTCTGACCTCTTTTGGGATCACGACTTGATATTTTGGCGATACGGTAACAGCTGACACATCGATCA
>CALFBF010000087.1 GCA_937949965.1 uncultured Roseibacillus sp. | reverse complement strand
TATGTTGTTGATTAACTTTTCCGAATAATTTAGTTTCTTTGAACGTTATGGAGAATAAACTGTCGTTCAAAAAAAAGGTGACGAAATCGTTGGTGGTTTTGGGTCTTTCTTGGGTTGGTGTGACTAGTGCATTTGCCACTCCGGTTGATTCTGAAATCTTGATTTTGGTTGATGGGCAGACTTTTTCGACTGCCAGTTTTGATTTTATCTTGGACGGAGTTGCGGCTGCGTTTGAAAGCTCTTCCTTCGCGAATGAAGTGGCTGGGGGTGCTATTGGTAGTGTGGCTGCTTCGGTAGCGGTCGTTAACGGGAACGGCACGACGACTGCGGTTCCGTGGACTGTTTTGTCAGGGCCGCAAGATTTGCAGGGATTTGCGAATTCTGTTCGTTCCGTTCCTTTTGTGCCTACTTTTGGCGGGATTAGTTATGTAGATGCGATTTCTGAAGGGGTGGCTTCGATTGCGGCTTCGGCTGCGGAGGGTGCTTTGCGGCAGATTACTTTTATTGAAGATGGGCGCTTCTTCTTTTTCTCGGATACGGGAGCGGAGGTTAGAGCGGCTCGTGATGCTGCTTTCGCCAGTAATGGAGTAGATACCATCAACGCAGTTGTCTTCAATTCGGCTGGTAGAGAGACTGCGGTTCAGAACTATTATGACCAGAACGTGGTGGGTGGTGATCCGGCTGGCGATGCCTTGGTTGTCGGAGGTAGTGTTTTCGGCGCCCCGTCTGGTGCGGTCGCGGCTGCGGTGGGTGATAGTATTTTGACCCAGGTAACGGAGCCAACAGTGGTGAGTAATCAGGCGACGGCTGTTCCAGAGGCAAGTACTTTGCTTTTGTTGGGCTTGTCGGGAATGTCTCTCCTTGTTCGTCGTCGTAGTTAGGACTCTTGCTTGTAACTCTTTCGCAAATGCGAAGGGAGGATGTTGAGCTGCTCGCGGTATTTGGCGACAGTGCGACGAGCTACTTTGAGGCCTTTTTCTTTGAGTGCCTTTTCGATGGCTGAGTCGGACATCGGTTTTTGCGGATTTTCTCCCGCAATGATATCTTGGATGGTTTGGCGCACGCCAGCGTTGGAGACATCGGTCCCGCTGGAGGTATGGTAGCCGGTGGCGAAGAATTTACGCATCTCGATGATTCCATGGGGGGTCTCGATGTATTTGCCGGCCACTGCTCGCGAGACGGTGGTGGGGTGGACGCCGATGGTTTCGGCGACATCGTTCATGGTCAGCGGACGGAGATGGCGAGAGCCTTTTTCGAGGAAGTCAGGTTGGTGTCGGATGATTTCTGCTGTAATTGCAATAATGGTGTCTTGTCGTTGATCGAGCGCGCGGATGAGGACGCGACCGTCTCGGATTTGGTCACGGAGATAAGAGCGCACTTTTTTGTCCGGAGTGCTCGATAGCATGTCTTTGTAGCTGTCGGCGATGCGGAGCCGCGGTAGGTTTTCATTTGTCGAGAGAGCGATCCAGCGGTCGTCCTCCCACGTGATACGAACGTCTGCGGAGATGATGGGATTGCGGGTGCCGTCGAAGATGGCGCCGGGGGAGGGATCGAGGGTTGCAATGTGTTCTGCGGCGAGAGCAATGCTTTCGACGGTGACTTTGAGGGCTCGTGCGACTTGAGGATACTGTTTGCGAGCTAAGCCATCGAGGTGTTTGGCTACGATGCGATGCTCTAACGAGTCTGCGAGACCGAGGCGCTCAAGCTGCAGTAAGAGGGAGTCTTGTAGATTGCGAGCGGCGATGCCGGGAGGATCGAGGGTGTGGAGGAGGGCCAGGGCGTCGTTGATAAGGTTGCTGGGAATTTCGAGTCGAGAGCCGATCTCTTCGATTGAATCGGTGAAGAAGCCGCGATCGTCGAGGCTGCCAATGAGGGCCATGCAGGCGAGTCGTAGTTCTTCGTCGAGGGCGGATTCTTCAATCTGTTGCGCTAGGTGGCTGGCGAGAGATTGAGGGGCTACGAGGGAGTTGTAGAGAAATTCTCTTCGTTCTTCGGAATCGGGATTGGAGCCAAGGGTGCGACCTTCCAAGATCGCGAGGTCGCGTAGGTCGTCGTCGTAAGTGTCGTGGTGCTCGTCGAAGTTGTCTTCGTCGGGTTGTTCGTGCTCCAGATCTTCGATGGATTCGCTTTCGGTGAAGTCTTCGAGAGTGGGGTTGATCTCGATTTGTTGGCGCAGCAGTTGTGAGAGTTCGAGAGTGTTGGCTTGCAGGATCTCGAGGCTTTGCCTCATCTGAGGCGCAAGGGTCTGAGACTGAGAGAGACTCTGCGTGAGTGCCGGACTAGCCATATCTGCTTACCTTACTAGCTCCGATTGCGAGGATGCGCGAGTCTTAAGTAAGCAGATTTCATGCCACGGCTATTTTCAGGGGGTCTTGGAAGCGGTAGAAGGCAGATGTTTAGGGTGATGGTTTTAACGTAAATTTAAGCGCTAGCACTTGTTTCTCAGTTTTCTCGTTCTTTGAGGAGTTTTTGAATCCAATTGAGAGTGTCATTTTCCTCTTCTGGTTGCAGAGTCAGGAGATGAGAGAGGGTTTTCTCAATCTTTCCCTTCTCGGACCAAGGCGAACGGGCGAAGGGGATATCGTCTGCGAGGAGGAGAGAAGACTCTGCTAAAGCACAGGCTCGGGCCATCGTGTTTTCGAGTTCGCGTACGTTACCGTTCCAAGGGTGATGAGAGAGGGCGTCGAGGGCTTCTCCTGAGAGTTTGATTTTCGCAAGACTGTATTTGCGGGCAAGCCGTTGTAGGAAGAATTCAGAGAGCAGGGGGATGTCTTCTCGGCGTTCGCGAAGAGGTGGCAGGTTGATCTCCACCACATTGAGGCGGTAATAGAGGTCTTCTCGAAAGTTGCCTTCGGAGACTTCGTGAGCGAGATCTTTGTTAGTTGCGGCTACGATCCGGACGTCCGATTTTTGAGCTTCATTAGATCCCACGCGATAGAAGCTTCCGTCCTGTAGAACACGTAGGAGTTTGACTTGAACCGATTGAGGCATGTCACCGATTTCGTCGAGGAAGAGAGTGCCTCCATCGCCTTGTTCGAAGCGGCCAGTGCGGCGAGTCATCGCTCCGGTGAACGAGCCCTTCTCGTGGCCGAAGAGTTCGGATTCGAGCAGGTTTTCGGGAATGGCGCCGCAGTTAATGGCGATGAATTCGTTTTTGCGACGAGGCGAATATTCGTGCACTGCTTGCGCGATTAGTTCTTTGCCTGTTCCTGATTCTCCGGTGACCAGAACAGGGGCATCTGAGGGGGCGACCCGTCCTACGAGCTTGAAGGTTTCTTGGATGATGCGCGATTGCCCGATCATCTTGATGCGGGCATCGGCAGCAGGGAGGGTTTGTTCGGGTTGATCGGCGCTTCGTCGATTCCCAATCGTTTGGAAGGCGTTTTCAACGACGGTCCGAAGCTCGAAGTTGAGAGATTCTTTGCGAAGAACATCCCGTGCTCCTAAGCGGGTGGCTTCGATGATTTGCGAGGTGGTCGGGAAGCCTGCGAGGAGAATGGTGACGATGGCGGCGTCGTGTGCGCGAATTTTGGAAAGCAATTCAAGCCCGTCAAGGGGGGTCACTAAAAAGTCTGCGAGGACGAGATCAACTTGGGTGCTAGTAATGACCTTGAGTGCTTTCTCAGAGCTGTCGCAGCGAAGGATGCGCAGGTCGGGTGCTTCGAGGTGCTTGGTCGCCCAGTTCAAGAAATCGATGTCAGAATCGACGATGAGCAAGGTGTCGGTGAAATTTTCGTCAGACATCGTAGGTGTGGGGGATTGTTAGCATATTCACCCACGATGCGGATCCTAGAAATCGAGGTAATTTCAAGAATTCTGTCCATAGTAGGCATTAGTGCCGTGTTTACGGAGGTAATGCTTATCAAGTAGGTGTTGGGCAATGGGAGGGGCTTGCGGATTGAGTTGCAGGGCCTTAAGGCTCATCTCGGCAACAACTTCGAGCGCGAGGGCGGTTTCGACTGCTTTGGCTCCACTTGTTCCCCAGGCAAAGGGGCCGTGGTTGCGAACGAGCACTGCTGGGATTTCGAGAGGATTGAGGTTTCGCTCGGCAAAGGTTTTCACGATCACTTCACCGGTTTCCCACTCGTAACCAGCGGCGATTTCTTCTGCTGTCATTTCACGACTAGCAGGAACGCTACCATAAAAGTAGTCGGCGTGAGTAGTGCCCAGGCAGGGGATGTCGCGACCGGCTTGAGCAAAGGAGACTGCGGTGCGAGAATGGGTGTGAACCACAGAGCGGATGCCTTCGAAGTTTAGAAAGAGGCAGCGATGAGTGGGAGTGTCCGAGGAGGGGCGGAGATCTCCTTCGAGCACTTTACCTTCGTAATCGAGAACAACCATGTGGTCGGCAGTGAGATCTTCGTAATCCACTCCGCTGGGCTTGATCGCAAAGACGCGTTGCTCGGGATCAGACACGCTGACGTTACCAAAAGTGATGTCCACGAGACCCGTCTTGGGGAGCTGGATATTGGCTTCGCAACACTCCTCTTTGAGGGCTTGATATTGACTCATTTTATTGGGTTTTTAGATTTGTTAGGAGTGTTTAAGGGCGAGGAGGTCTTTCATGACGTTTCCTAAATTAGCGCTCTCATTGACGCCGCCAAGAGAGTCGTGCAGCTGACGATAGAGGCTGTAGATCTGGTCGTAGATTTTTTGGCTCTCGGGGTTGGGAGTGTAGGTCACTTCCTTGAGTCCAGTCATCGCCACCCGCGCGCCATCAAAGTCGGCATGAGCACCTGCAATCACCGAGGCCGCGATGGCAGATCCGAGAGCGCAGCTTTGAGAAGAGCGGGAAACGCGCATTTCGCAGCCAGTGACGTCAGCGTAGATTTGCATCAACATCGCATTCTTCTCCGCGATTCCTCCGGAACAGACGATGCGGTTGATAGGCACTTGGTGCTCCTTGAGACGCTCGATAATGGTTCGTGCTCCAAAGGCCGTTCCTTCGATGAGGGCACGGTAGATTTCGGCCCGGGTGGTGTAGAGTGTTTGACCGAGAAGGGTGCCGGTGAGCCTTTGGTCAACGAGGATGGTTCGATTGCCATTGTTCCAATCGAGAGCCAAGAGACCGCTTTGTCCGGGGGAGAGTTGGGCCGCTTCTTGGGTGAGCTCACCGTGGAGAGCGTCGTTGCCTTGGCAGACTCCTTCCACGAACCACTTGAAGATATCACCGACGGCAGACTGACCAGCCTCGATACCATAGTAGCCGGGGAGAATAGCGCCTTTGACGATGCCGCAGATGCCGGGGATGTCGGCGACCTCACTATCAGCAGAGACTACGCCACAGTCACAGGTCGAGGTGCCGATCACTTTGACGAGGGTGCCTTCTTCCACTCCGCAACCGATCGCGCCGTAGTGGACGTCGAACTCGCCTACCGCGATCGGGATGCCGGCAGGGATTCCCCACTTGGCTGCCCATTCCTCAGAGAGCTGACCTGCGGTGGCGCTGGCATCATGAGCTTCCTCGTAGAGCCGGTCACGGAGGTCGGCTAACTTGGGATCGAGGAGAGAGAGGAATTCTTTATCTGGGAGTCCGTTCCAGTCGGGTGCGTAGAGAGCCTTATGGCCAGCCGCACAGATGCCGCGGACGACTTCGGAGGGTTCGGTAATGCCGGCTAGAGTAGCGGGGATAAAGTCACAGAGCTCGACCCAGCTATGGGCCGCTTCGAATACTGAAGGATCGACCTTGAGGCACTTCCAGAGCTTGGCCCAGAACCATTCGGAGGAATAGATCCCGCCAATTTTGGCAAGATATTGTGGACGGTGTTCCACTGCGAGTTGAGTGATGATTTCGGCTTCCTCGATGGAGGTGTGGTCTTTCCAGAGCCAACACTGAGCAGAGAGATTGTCTTGGAATTCGGGCTTGAGCGCGAGGGGAGTGTTTTGAGCGTCAACCGGAATGGGGCTGGAGCCAGTGGAGTCTACCCCGAGACCGATGATCTGTTCACGGGAAAATGCGGAGTCTTCGTTCTCTGCTTGAGCGATCGCTTCGGTGACTGTTTTTTCGACACCTTGGAGATAGTCGCCAGGGTGTTGGCGGGCGAGATTGTGATCGTTGGGATCGAGGAGGATACCCTGATGCCCACTCGGGTAATCGAAGATTGCAGTGCCAAGTTCTGCTCCGTCCGAAGTACGCACCACGATGGCGCGGACGGAGTTTGTTCCGTAGTCGATTCCGATAGTGTAGCTCATGAAAGGGTGAGCCTTTTAGGAAGTTGAAACCGATTCGACAAGTTTTGTCTCGGGTCGGCTTTTACTCGTACTTTTGAGGCTCAACTCGGTTGGCATCGAGGGATTTGGCGACCCATACGAAAAGCTCGTGTACTTCCGGGTTTTCCATTCGAAGATTTTGCAGTGAAGCCCAATCGAGGTGGTCGCGACGCTGGGATGTCGCAATGCGACGGACATCAAGCCGTTCCATGAGAGCCTCTGTTTCACGCGGTTGTGCGTTCAGGATATGTTCAGCAGGAGGCAGTTCGTCGAGGGCTTGTAACGATAGCCCGAAGGTGGTGATGCCCACTCCGTAGCGAGCGGCAAGGTGGCGCAACGCTTCTGCGAGTGCTTCGTCAGGGATAGGGTTGGCGTAGAAGAGTTCGCCGGCATTGCACCAAGAAGAGACCGCAAGCGCTTGGAAGAAATCTTCGCGGCAGAGTTCGAGATTGGGTGCCAATTTCAGAGATACAGCATCGAGACGATAGGGTGCTAGACCTATTGAACGACGCAGCATGATGTTGGTGCGATCGAGATCGAATCCACGCTCATCAGGTTCTCCTGATTCCCAATCGACAATCACCATGTCTGGGATTTTCCAAAGGTTTCCAATCGGTGCTCCTTTACCAAGAGAGGCACGGAACTGATAGGGGAAGCGGTTGTTTGTTTCCGAATAACGGGTCACAATCGCACGGAACTTCTGGATACGGGAAACGGCGTAGTCGAGTGCGCGTGGATCAGTGCCGACTTCATCGAGTTGACCTTGAGACATCATTTCCCGCGCTTTTACCAAATCCGGAACGGCAGGGGCGCGGCGGTAGTAACCTTGTCCTTTTTCAACCTTCGCAATCGGTGAGGCTGGATCACAGGACATGATCGAGAAGTGATAACGCAAGGAGGCGTCGGAATACTCTCCATCAAGCTTCATCCGCACAAGTCGGATTAATTCCGTCCCCTTAATCGCTTGAGCGGGGTCGGCAGGAAGAATTTCGGGGAGGCTTTCGGAAAGTTGTTGGCGGAGACTCATACGGTCGATCAAAAGTGCTTTCCAAGAGCAAATGAGAGGACGGCCTTTTCACCAAGCGGGAAGTGCGTTCTTTTTAGAAAAACTTGCTTAACTAATGCTAAGTTTTTAAAGAATTGTTCCCCAAGTTAGAGAGGAAGAGAAAAGGGTGTCTCCTATAACCTTATTCCAAGAAAATGCTCCTCAACCGTCTCGATTTGAGAAAATTTAAAATCATCTTTTCTCGAAAGCGGGTTGCCGGAGGTATCCCAGAGAATTCTCTAACAAAGAGAACCTTTTTTAATGCTCTCCACACTGGCACTGGATGGCGGGGAGTGAAGGCCAGTTCTCTTTGAGAGAGAATGCCGTTTCGGGCAGGTTTTTTGGTGAAAGGCGACTGACCGATACAGGTGAGACCGTCTCCTGCGAGACGATTGTATAGAATGCTCGCGCTATCAGTCCATTTGGATCGTCCCAGGTCTGCACTGCCCCGTTACCGATGATCATGGGTCCCGAAGAGGTAAAGGAGTCTAGCGCTTCTGAGCGCATCACTTGGTAATTGATCCCAGTGGTGGTAGGGATCATGAGCTGAGGAGAAGAGGGCCCAAAGTTTAATCCCGGCTCGAGGGGAACGACCGAGTTAACCTCCAACTCCCATCCAATATCTCGCAAGGCTGCGATGTCGAGATCGGTAGGAACGGCGAATTGGTCCGCTCCCAGAGCACTGATTAGGATTCGCATCATTCCGTGTTGAGCTTCGCCATGTTGTCGGCCAGCTACGGGGAGGGTTCTGCTGTCGGGGAGGAAGGTGGACCAGTGAATTAGGTCGGGTAGTTGGGGAGCAGAGTTTTGGTTAGATTCACTAGCGAGAGCCCCTTGGAAACGACCGTTTTCGATCAAGGTTTGCCAACTAGAAGTTGGACTTAGTATACCAAGTCCGAGGACATGACCAAGCTCGTGGAAGGCTACGGAGAGAAAGTCGATACCTGAATTGGCTATCGGATCTGTGGTAGAAAAATTCCACGTGACATTTGAGTTGAAAAACATAGTCCCTCCCCATGGGGCAAAATCAGTTTGGCCAGTGGTGAAAGAATTATTAATGAACTGAGTTGCCCCTGCTTCTCCTCGATTAATCAATTGATTGAACCACCCAGTATTCGCTGGTGGGAGGAACTCGATTCCTCCTGGTCCTCCTTGCGCGAGTGCCGAAATACGCCTTCCTCCGACAAAAATGATAAGCGTATCTGCAGGGACGAGGAGATCGGTTTCACTAATCGCCGGAAGTTCTTGGTTGCTTTGATTGGGTTCAAGGTATGTTGGCTGCCAACTGAACTGAGTGCCCGGCTGAAAACCTGCAGGATCAATGGCCTCTAGCTCATCGACGATTAGATTTTCGAAGAATTCAGCAGCAGTTTCCAAAGCTTCGGTTGCTCCTTCTTGTTCGAAAAATCCTTCAGTGTCTAAGTCGTAGCGGAAAATAATCTCAAGAGCCGAACTAGGGGCTATCAGAAAGACTGACAAGGCGATGAAGGAAGATGTGAAAAAATTAGACATTGTGATGACATTGGATTTACCTTGTTTTTGATGAAGGGCCAAGAGGAATTTTTGATTTACTCTTTTGAACTCAGGACTGGCCGATATTATGAAGCATGAGTTAGCGCAAATGAGTGGAGAATACTAAGGTGACTCGAATACTCATTTCAAAGGCTATCAATAGTGCAGGCCGGGTGGGTATTTTCTTTTTCCAATCGCGAAGCACAAGCTCGAGCGTCCGACTCGTAATCAGCCCGACAGATTGCGGCTGGCCAAAGGAACGAGCTGGGTCGAGGACCCCATGGGGAACTAGCGAACGTCCCACGAACAACCAACGGGCGAGTGCAGGCACGATGACTGCGGGTGCTTTTTGTTTTCAACGGCGCAAGCCGCGCTGAGGCACCCATCAAGCCGCCAGCGTGACGGCACGGTTTTACACCGACAACTTGAGTAGATTTCGTCTCTAGCAACAACACTATAACGCCGAAGATTTCTTACGACTATTCAAAATTTGATTGATCACACCAAAAAATATTAACCCACCTAACACCCAATAGAACCAAGCCGATGGTTTTGTATTTTTAGAGTCTGCCTTACTCCCACTGATTTTTGAGGGGACGTTTAAGTTTGATTTTACTAAGATAACAGACCCGTCTGGCATAACCTTTCCAACATGATTATAGACAGCGTTATCGCCCTCAAAGCCAAATACTCTTTCTCCAGCAACTACTTCTGCCCACCATTCTTTCCATTGAGGAACATCCAAATCAGGATAACCTAAAACTTTCTTTTCTGGTGCTGAATCAATACCTAAGCTAGCTAAAGAACTTGCAGCCCAACCAGCAAGGCTTATGTTTTTTTCTGATAAAGTTCGAACAAGCCGCCCATCGACAAAGGTATTTTGATCATATTCTAAAAAGCTTGTTAGTAGCTGAACTGCTTCAAGTGTGGAGACATGCCTAATACATGAAAAAAGATGGCTCATTTCATCAAAGTAAGTCGACGTTCTATCTTTGAGCCGATTCTCTTCGATTTTTATGATTTCTGCTTTCAAAGCCTCTCCGTATCCAGAGTCGTTTCTCAGATATTCTAATGCTTTTTGACTTATTTGTTCAGCCCGATTTCTCAACTCTTTTGTTTGCCAAGCAGAATGGTTGTTTACATAAAAGTTTACTCGTAAAAACCTCACCCAATCCTGTTCAGATACCCCTGCATAAAAATCACTGAAGAACTTTTCATGTCGAAGTATGTTTGACTCCTCAAGTTCTCTTTGTTCGGCGTCTATTTTCTTTGATACTTGAAAATCAACTCCAGCCTCACATTGAAGGACTAATAGTATCATAGCAACAATCGTTCTCATGTTTAATTATTTAAAATAATATCCAAATTTCTTTCTGCCGCATCCCATTCAGCTTTCACTAATTGAAGACCCAGTCTGCTTTTTCTGCTTTCAGAGCGACCAGAAACCATCAAACGATGAGATAAACCAGTTCCCTGTAATGGTGCAGGCCCTTGGTCCTGAATAGCAGGTTCATCTGGGTGCCCACTTCCTACAATGAAGTGTCCTATTTCGTGTGCAATTGTGTGCATTCCAGCTTCAGGATCTTGTAACGCGCTGTCAGCAATCCAGCACCTGCGAGGATTGGTATGACCTGTGAAGGCTATGCCCTTTGCAAAACCACTTGACCTAAAATATACATTATCATCATTAGGATTGTTCGGATTCCCGCTGATCAATAAAGTCCGTATCGCTGTAGAGCCTCCGACCAAATAAACTTGAATATGACCAGTATTCTCATTCGAACCAGGATTACCTGTGTTGTCAGTTTCAGTAATTAACTTAGGTTCATGGTAGGTTCCAGATTGATTCAAATCTAAAATCCCATCATTAGGCATTGGAAAACTTGGCTCTAAAAATGCTAGCGGATAGTCTGTATTAGGAACTTGAGTTAAATCGTTGGTTCCCTGACTTGCATCCCATGCTACTTCACGAACATTCTTTAAATTTACGCTGCACGTAGTATTAATTTGTTCTCTAAATACACGATTCAAGTAATCCTCCAACTCCGTTTTTGTCGGGATAAAATCCGGCTCGTCTTTCGTGCCGTCAGGTTTAATTAATGTAATGGGATGAACTGTAACGCGCAAATTTCTCGCTTGCATATTCTTGGCCCAAATAGGCAAAACGATCTCGTCGCTTCCTTCAATCGAAGCTTTAATCACATGTTCAGAGCCTTTAATCCCTTCTCCGAACCAGTTCACGATTTTTGGGCTTTGCGTCAAGAGCGAAGGGTTTGGGAACCCCTTGTCAGCTGAAAGGGTCATGTTCATTGACGCCGAAGTTCCCAATGTCATTTCAACACGGTTACCTGCACCACCAACCGGAGTCATAATCCAGCTATGCGGCGTGTATCCTCCACTTTGTTCGTTTGCTGTTCGAGAGGTGGTATCGACTCCCGAAGCAATATCGCCAATGATTTCCGGATTTCTAGTGTCGTCAATTCCCTGTACCTTCATCGGCAGGAGATTAATGCTTGTCCTTGAGGATTCTCTTCCTTCTAGAGGAGGCGACAAGGCTTCCACATCACCCGGTTTGACCATGATTGGCCTTGAATTCAACTCTTCAGGCGCGATTACAAAATTCAATGTGAGCGGGTCTAAGACTTTCGTTTTAGCTCTCTCGGTAAACTCTT
>CALFBF010000086.1 GCA_937949965.1 uncultured Roseibacillus sp. | reverse complement strand
TGGAGCAGTTGGTAAGTCAGCGCAGGCTCCACTCCACGTCTGGTTACCTGATGCGATGGAAGGCCCCACTCCCGTCTCTGCGCTCATCCACGCCGCGACGATGGTAGCTGCGGGTGTCTACATGATGGCCCGCGTCTTCCTCTCCCTCGGAGACCACGGCACCCTCCCCTTCCCCCAATGGTCCACCGATACCATCGCCTGGATTGGTGGTATCACTTCCCTGCTCGCCGCCCTGATGGCTACGCAGCAGAGTGATATTAAGAAGATTCTCGCCTACTCGACCCTCTCTCAGCTTGGTTACATGGTCCTCGTGTTAGGGATTGCGCACGGACACTCCACGGAGGCATCCATGTTCCATCTCTATACACACGCATGGTTCAAAGCCCTCCTCTTCCTTGGTTCTGGTGCCATCATCTACGCCTGTCACCACGAGCAGGACATCTGGAAAATGGGTGGTCTTGCCAAGAAGATGCCCATCACCACCATTACCTTCGCGATTGGCACGCTCGCTCTCGCAGGTTTCCCCTTCACCGCCGGTTTCTTCTCCAAGGAGCAAGTGCTGCACGCCGCCGAACACAACATGGCGCTCTTCGTTCTCGTCGCTGTCGTTGCGGTTCTAACCACTTTCTACATGGGACGTCTTTTCTTCATCGTCTTCCTTGGCAAACCTCGTTCAGAGAATGCGGAGAAAGCGAAAGAAGTCGGCCCGCTCATGTTCGTGCCGCTCGTCATTCTTGCGGTACTCGCCGTTGTCTCGGGTCAGAAGGTCGTCGCGGAAGTCATCTCTCCGCTCTACTACCACGTCCCTCTCAAGTTCGGTCTCGCGCTTTACACCTCTCTCGGAGCTTTCGCGGTGGGCGCAGCCCTCGCCTTCGTCTTCTACTTCAATAAGACCAAAGATCCCTTAGCGAACAATCCCATCTCCAAGCTCTTCGCCAACCGTTTCTACATCGACGAATTCTATGACCAGGTGGTCAAGTATGCGGTCAACATCAAAGCGGCTACTATCGACTTCTTGGACGAATTCATCATCAATGGACTCCTCGTTGGTGGTCTTGCTCGTTGTTCAGCGGCCATCGGCCAGCTCTTTAACCGAGCACAATCTGGCTCTCTCCAAACCTACTCTCTCCTAATGGGGGTCGGTATCGTCCTCGTAATTTACCTCACTGTCTTCGTCAAATAACTCTCTGCCTGAACCACTCTCATGTTTGACCAATTCCTCATTCTTCTCCTCGCCATCCCACTGGTTGCTCTCGTGGGCGTCTTGGCGGGAGGACCCGCACGTAATCTTTCTCTTCTGGCTGCCATTGGTAACTTCGGGATTGCACTCGGTGCTGCTATTTTCTGGAGCTACACGCGCGACCCGGAGCTGGGTGCCTTTTCCCTCCTCGTTCTCGCTAAACCTGAGATCACCCTCGCGCTCGGCTTCCCCGATGCAATGTCGGTAATTATGGTGTTGCTCACCACCTTGGTAACCATCGCCGCCGTATTGGCAGGCAAATGCCCCAAAGGTAAAGAACGCCTCTGGTTCTCCTCTATCCTCCTCATCTCTCTCGGTGCCCTCGGAGCCTTTCTATCCACCGACTTGTTCTTCTTTTACGCCTTCCACGAGCTTGCCCTCATCCCTACTTTCCTGATGATTGGGATTCTTGGTAAGGGAGACCGCAAAACTGCGGCGTGGCGCATCACTATCTTCTTGGCCTTCGGCTCCATCATCCTCCTTGCCGGTCTTCTCTGGCTGGTATCGGCTTCAGGCGCAGAGTCGCTACTCTTCAGTGAAATCCTTGCTGGCGAAATCGATCCCGAAGCCCAAGTCGGTATCGCTGCTCTCCTGATCGTCGGATTCGGGGTGCTTGTTTCTCTCTTCCCCTTCCACTCCTGGGCTGCTCCAGCCTATGCTTCTGCTCCCACGCCCGTTGCAATGCTCCATGCTGGAGTTCTTAAAAAATTCGGACTCTACGGACTACTCAAGCTCTTCCCTCTCGTCCCCGAAGGTATGAAGCATTGGCTCGTGCCCCTCATCGTTCTGCTCCTTGGAAATATCCTCTGGGTGGGCATGGTGACCATCAACCAGAAGCGGCTCGACAGTATGCTAGCCAACTCCTCGGTGATGCACATGGGTTACGTCTTCCTCGCCATCGCGGCGTTGGCAGCGGCAGGCTCGACTAGCCTCAATACCCTCGCTCTCCCGGCTGCAGTGATTCTGATGTTCGGACACGGTGTCTCCATTGCCCTGCTCTTTGCCCTCTCCGATCGCATTAATGACCGCACTGGTAGCCTTCGTATGGAAGAACTCGGCGGACTTGCGAAATCAGCCCCTCGACTCGCCTTCCTCTTCGGTCTCGCAGGGATGGCTTCGATTGGTCTTCCCGGTCTTGCCAACTTCGCAGGTGAAGCAGCCGTCTTCCTTTCTGGTTTCAGAAATTGGACTGCTGGTGACTCTCTCGGTCCCGTTCAAATTGGAACCATCATCGCCATCTTTGGCGTAGTGCTCTCGGCCATCTACATGTTGCGAGCCATCCGCAACATCTTCCACGGTGAACCAGTGAAAGCAACAGAGTCCGCCAAAGACCTGAACCTAGAAGAAAAGATCCCGGCTGTGGTCTTAGCAGGCGCTCTTCTGGTCGTTGGACTCTATCCCAACCTTCTCCTGAATCTTTTCAACGAGCCCGTGCCCAAGGTCATTCCCGTGACTGCCACTCTCACCGACGCTCCGTAACAACTTTTCCCGAACGCATTTCAATTCCATGTCTCTCCCGCTTCACTATCTCGAAATCGTCGTCGTAGTTCTCGGACTCGTCGTCCTCCTCACCGAAGCCTTTCTTCCCCGTGAGAAGAAAAGCTATCTCGGATGGGGCGCGGCCTTCGGCCTTCTCCTCACCCTGATTCTTCTCATCTTTGCTAAGGATGCTACCGGTCCTGAGCTGGACCGTTTCTACTCTTCGGATAACAGCGCCCGCTTCTTCAAGGGTCTCGCCCTCGTGATCACCGCCTTGGTGATTTTAATGGGAATTGATTACCGCAAAGTTCTCACCCGTTACACCGACAATCCGCAATCCGAAGAAGGCACCGGTGAGTTCTATGCCCTCCCCCTCTTTGCCTGCGCGGGTATGATGTGGATGGCTTCGGCCAAAGATATGGTGATGGCCTTTGTCGCCCTCGAGCTGACCACCATCACCTTCTACGTGCTCGTCGCCTACATGCGTCGTAATGTCGGCTCCTTAGAGGCTGGGGTGAAGTATCTCATTCTCGGTGCTCTCTCCACCGGCTTCCTTGTATATGGAATTGCTTGGATTTACGGCATCACAGGGAGCATGAACCTCGCCACCATTGACTTCGCTCTTTCACCGGAAGGACTGAGCGAAAACAATATCGCCAAAAATGTTTACGGTCTACTTTTCGGCATCTCCCTCATCGTGATCGCCATCGCCTTCAAAGTTGGTGCTGCTCCCATGCATCTCTGGATTCCTGACGTCTATCAAGGAGCTCCCACTCCCACCACCACCTTCCTCTCCGTAGGCTCCAAGGCTGCTGGTTTCATTGTCGCAATGCGAATGTTAGATCCCTTCCTCTCCAACGAAATTACTCGCGAGAAAACAATTTTCATCCTCGTTGTCATTGCAGCAGCCACTCTCCTCGTTGGTAACTTAGCAGCTATTGCGCAAACCAATCTCAAGCGCCTCCTCGCTTACTCCTCTATTGCCAACGCAGGCTTCTTAGTCCTCGCCTTGGCAGGCTGGCGTGAGGAAGGAGCGACGGCCCTCTCGACCTACCAGATTATCGGATTCTACCTCGCCACTTATCTCATCATGACGGTAGCTGCGCTCTTCGCGATGCAGTCCATCAGCCAGAGCACAGGTTCAGAAGCCATCAAATCACTCAATGGACTCGGGCAAACTCACCCTTCTTTGGCCTGGACTTTGACCATCATTTTCGCCGCTCTCGCGGGACTTCCCCTCACCGTTGGCTTTTACGGTAAGTTCTATGTCTTCCAAGCAGCAGTCGAGAACCAGCTCTGGCTCGCAGTAGGGGCTGGCTTTATCGGAGTCACTGCCGGTTTCTACTACTACTTCAAGGTCATCCGCGTAATGTTCTGGAGCCCTGCCCAAGAAGGTCCTGAAATCTACCTGTCTAGCACGACCAAAGCAGTGATCTATCCTGCGGCCATCCTCATCGTCATCCTAGGTTTCTACCCACAGCCCATTCTGGCTCTGCTTGGAAACTAAAAAGACCCAGCGGAAAGAAGGCTGGGTCTCTGGGTCTCTGGGTCTCAAGACGAGGACGAAAAAAGTGGTAGCAGACGAGTATTTGAATGTCACCGACAAAACACATTACGAGACGCTAGTCGTCTCTAACTTTTGTTAATTAGATCACTAAGAACCGTACTTCTATCTAGAGACAAGACAGAGAAGATGGTTCACTTATGCTTCACCAAGATCAGTAGACTTCTCAAAAAAACCATTAACGACTTCATCTTCGAATTTATTAAAATAAGCCTTTAAACGCTGATTCGTCATTTCTAACGAATCCAGTCCTAAAAAGTCGAAACAGCAAAGACCATTCATAAGAACAACCCGAGCCTTCTCTGCCAACTCCACTGCAACTTCGGAACATTTTTCGTCTGACGGTGAAATTGCACCATGAGTAAGATCGGAACGCACTCCGTAGATCTTCTTAAACCGTGAAATTGTTTCACCGAAATCAGCTCTAGTTTGCCCACAGTAAAGAAGAGCTGAGCGTTTTGCCACAATCTCCGTAACCGAACGATATTTCTCACAACCACAATCTTTTGTGTTTTCGATTTTCTCCTTACCCGTTCCAGTCAGCTGCTCTAAAGCTGTGACATATTTTAAGATCTTAGCTGATACGCTTCTTTCTGAAACGGCATCGCCAAACCACTGCAAAGAATCAAGAAACCGCCTAGTCAGTGGAGGCAGCGCGGAAAAAGCATTTGCTTCTTCAAGAATACTACAACCTGCTTCGAAAGGAATCTTCATCCCTTCCTTGAATAGTTCAGTCCAATCACCCTCCCCGAGATGATTGTCCCTACTTTTCGATCTAAAAGACATGTGGTAACATCCTTTTTCATCACAAGACAATCCGGCAGATAGCGACGACTCTTGGAGCTCGTTGACCACTGTCAGCCTGTCTGCGTGAGCTTCTCCAAAAAAAAGTTTAAGTAAATTGAGCGCGATTTTCACTGTCGAGTATGCCCTCACCTCTGAAGCGTTTGGAGAACTTGGGCTAACTCTCACCGACGCAATCCAGCTGAACGACTCAAATCTATTCCGAACTTCTGAAGTGGTCTCCTCAGCGTTGCCAGTAGATTCTGAGTTTTATTGATGATCGAAGTGGTTGTCGAGGGGGCTAAATACAAAGGGTTTTAAAAAAGACAGCGGGCGTGGTCAAGCTGACGTCAGCTT
>CALFBF010000085.1 GCA_937949965.1 uncultured Roseibacillus sp. | reverse complement strand
AGTCTCCGGAAAAGGCTCTGGCAAAGTGGCTATCTGGGGGAGAATTGGCTGCGCCGCTTCTACCACTTCATACTCGGCAGGTAAGCCATGTCGAGCAGGCACCTCTACTACAGGAGGAAGGCTTTCCTGAATAATCGGATCAGGAACTCGCTGAGCGATTGCGGGTAAAGGTGGCGCAACAATCTGTGCTGGCGCTTCAGGCAATAGCAAGGCAAGGCCATACTTCAAAGGAGCATCATTATTCAGCCTACGAAGCTCTTTAACATCAACATTGTATCGACGAGCAAAGCGCTCGTAGGTGTCTCCCTGTTTCACAAAAGCATGAGGATCATGTGGTCGAATTTTACCAGGTTCAGCAACTTGCTTAGTTCGCGCTACAACATTAGGCTTCACAGCGGGGCTCTCCTTGATGGCGAGCTCACTTTGACGACTATTGTGTACTACTATAGCGACAATGGCAGCGACGTGAAGAATGAGAATTACGATGAGAGCACGAGCCACGCCTAGGTTCGGCTCTTCTCCCGCGAAGTCTCCTCCCGCCGCAGCAGCGGATACACGTTGTTTTCTTTTACGGGTTTTCGCATACAAGGCACGAAATCCTTTCTTTGGTCTTCGTTTCGATTGGAACGCTTTGGTCTTCATAATTTGGTCTTTTATTTGAGTTGATTCACATATTTGCGGAACGCTTCTCCTCGTTCGACATAGCTCGAAAACTGGTCAAAAGAGGAAGTTCCCGGGGAAAAAAGGACGGTGGCTCCCGCCGGGGCGAGGCTTTGAGCAGCACGAACGGCTTCTTCGAGCGTGTCTACAGATTCGGTCTGTACGCTTTGAGAAAAGAGTTTGCCTAACTTAGCTCCAATCTCGCCAAAGGTGACAGTCGCGAGAGTGCGCTCGCGGAGAACTTCGCTAAGAGGAGTATAATCAAGCCCCTTTTCCTTACCACCTGCTATTAAAACGATCGGTCTCGTAAGAGCGCGGAGAGCAGACTCTAAGGCATGGAGATTAGTCGCCTTACTATCATTCAACCACTCCACCTCATTAAGGGTGCGGATCAGTTCGCAACGGTGCGGAGGAGGACAGAATGTTTTCAAAGTCTTTTTCATGTCCTCCAGTCCCACGCCGGCAGCTTGCGCTGCACCAGCAGCAGCCATGATGTTTTCTGCGTTATGGAGTCCTCGAAGATTCGTTTCTTCAAGACAAACAAAGGGTTCCTCTTGATGAAAAATATAACCGTTACGCATCTTGAACTCGCAGCCTTCTTCCTCATCCCACTCGCTCATAAAGCGAACAACTTTGGATTTAATCGACTCCAGTTCTTCTCCTGATTTCGCAATAACGGTCTCTCCTTTCCCCATGTTCTCAAACATTCTCATCTTGGCATTGCGGTAATCCACTAGAGACCGATAACGATCCATGTGGTCTGCAGCAAAGTTGAGCCAAACGGCAATATCGGGATGGAAAGTCTCGATCGTTTCGAGCTGGAAAGAACTCGTTTCTAACGCAACGGCTTGAGGCGGATTCTCATCAAGCACGACATCCGACAACGGGCGGCCATGATTACCGCAAGGAACACAGGAGATTCCACCCTCATTCAAGAATGCGGAAATCAACTCCGTGGTCGTCGTTTTGCCATTCGTCCCTGTGATCGCAATGACAAGACCTTCGTAGTTTTGAAACCCTAACTCCATCTCTCCAATAAAGCCCTCGCTCTTATTCGCAAACGCTTGAGCGAACGCACCTTCGGTTTCGATTCCTGGGCTCAAGACCACCAGATCAAAACTGTTAGACTCGGCGCTTTCGGGGGTAGATTCCCCTTCCAGATGAATTTCCTCCGGCCAGTCCCCTTTAATTTGATTCGAGTCGTAGACGGTGACCTTCGCTCCCAACTTGAGACATAGCTCAGCAGCAGCACGACCACTGCGACCGGCTCCTAGGATAGCTACCTTTTGTCCTTTGAGTTTCATTAGAGAATTTTAATTGTGGCGAGACCGATCATGGCGAAAAGGATGGAGAGAATCCAAAAACGAACGATGACTTGAGTCTCCTTCCACCCCCCTAGCTCGAAGTGGTGATGAATCGGTGACATGCGGAAGATACGCTTACCTGTAGACTTGAAACTGGCCACCTGCAGCACAACAGACATCGCCTCCATCACGAAGACGCCACCAATGATCACGAGGAGAAGCTCCTGTCTCACACAAATAGCAGTCGTCCCGATACAACCCCCAATCGCGAGTGAACCAGTATCACCCATGAACACTTTGGCCGGGAAGCAATTGAACCACAGGAAGCCAAAACCAGCACCTACTAGCGCCATCATAACAACGACCAATTCTCCCACATGAGGATTAAAGGGAACGTTCAAATAATCGTGCGCGTTTTCATTACCAGCAACGTAGGCTAAAACGGCATACGCGAGAGAAACGGTAATGGTGCACCCAATCGCCAAACCGTCGAGACCGTCGGTTAAGTTTACTGCATTCGAGGAACCCATGATCACCACAATGAAGAAAGGAATCGCAAAGATGCCCAGTTTGATGAGCGGGGACTTCGAAAGAGGGAAAGACAGGTCTGAGATACTCTGCTTACTATCGCGCCAAACCTCGTCGCTATCGGCAAAGAGCCAGACACTGGTGTCCATCTTGGTATAGAGGAAAAGAGCTACTAACAGGCCGACTATCAATTGCCAGAAGAGCTTCGTCTTGCCACTAACTCCGTCGGAAGTTTTCTTCACCACCTTGGTGTAATCATCCACGAAGCCTAACAAGCCAAGGGCCAACATGGCGCACATGGTGACAGTGACAAAGGGATTCAGAACACGACCGCAGATGAGCACCGCCACTAAGACGGAGCCCAAAATAATCACTCCACCCATCGTTGGAGTCCCCGCTTTTTGTCCGTGAAGTTCTGCTAGCTTATGAACCTCATCTGCAGTACGAATCGGCTGTCCCACTTTAAGAGAAATCAACTTCCGAATCACACGCGGACCAAAAGCCAAGGTGAGTCCAAAAGTTAACAGAGCAGCTAAGCCACCTCGTATCGAGAGATACTTAAAAAGGCGAAGAAAGCTAAAATTCTCAGCCCAGCTTTCGCCAGCCTCATGAGCATTCATCCAAATATCGTAGATCCAGTATAACATTAGTTTTGGGGGAAAATTTCTTTCATCACTTGCTCCACCGCGGCAGCACGACTCCCTTTGAAGAGGATGACATCACCACTCTTCAGCTCTTGCTGTAGCCACTGCACAGCGTCTTCTTTCGAATCAAAATGACGGTCACTCTGAGCGCCTTCGGAAATCAATTTCGCTTCCTCTCCCACACTCACCACTTGCACCTGACGCTCAGCAGCATATTTGCCAAGAGCTCGGTGCTCACGCGGTGCGGTTTCGCCAATCTCTGCCATCATGCCCAAGACCGCGAAGTGACGGCCTTCGAGACTAAGCCGGCGCTCAACTAAAGTATCAATGCCAGCCCGCATCGACTCCGGATTAGCATTATAAGTATCGTCTAGCACGGTCATGCCCTTTGCCTGAAAAGAACGGAGACGACCACTAGTCAGCTCGGTCGCTTCGAGCCCCATGGCTACTTCCTCGATACTGAGGCCAAGATTGCGCCCGACTGCGGCGGCTAACAAAGCATTGGTCACCATGTGACGCCCTGCTACCGAAAGCTGCACCGGAATACGGCCGCCATCATCAAAGACGAGCACAAACTTCATCCCCTCCCCGGAGCCATCAATCTCTTCGGCACGCACTTCACCCCGCCCATTGCCAACGGCTATAACGGTCGCTTTAGTGCGATCGCGGAAATACTTCTGGTACTCGCAGGAAGCAGGAACGATGAGACTCCCGACTTCTGGCAGACAACGTGCGAGCGCGCCCTTCTCCTCTGCAATCGCATCACGAGTTCCTAGATTCTCAATGTGAGCACTTCCGATGTTAGTAATAACCCCAAGATGAGGGAGCGCAATTTCGCACAAAGGGGCAATCTCTCCAGAATGGTTCATCCCCATCTCGAAGACTCCCACCTCATCTTCCTCAGTGAGCGAAAGCACGCTCAAGGGAACTCCAATGTGGTTATTCAGATTCCCCAAAGTCGCTCGCACTTGAAAGCGCTGACTCAAGACTGAACGGGTAAAATCTTTCGTCGAAGTCTTCCCGTTAGAACCTGTTAGACCAACTACTGGCAAACCAAGCTCAAGACGCCACCAACGCGCAAATCGTTGTAACCCAAGCAAAGTATCCGGCACCACGATCACGCCAGGAAGCTCAATCCCCGTAGCTGAAACATCGATTAAAACACCTGTCGCACCAGCCTCCAAAGCTTGCTCGACATAATCATGACCATCGAATCTGTCTCCGCGTAAGGCGACAAAGAACTCTCCTCCCGTAAGGCTTCTCGTGTCGGTAGAAACGCCATTATCAACGAGCAGATCACCGCCTCCAAAGGGAAGCTTCCCTCCGACTGCTTCGGCAATCTCTGCTATCGTAATCTCTCTCACACGCTCTCCTTCTCTCTTAATCGCAAGACCACCTCGATGGCCTTGCGCACTTCCACACGGTCATCAAAAGTGACCGTTTCTGTCCCAAAAATCTGATAATCTTCGTGTCCCTTGCCCGCAATAAGAACGATATCATTAGGTCGGCTCATCTCGATCGCAGCTCTGATAGCCGCTTTGCGGTCTGGCACGCTCGTGTAAGAACTTCCCACAAACCCTTTCTCCACATCCTTGATAATCGTCAACGGATCCTCATCCCGTGGATTATCGGAAGTGACAATGCAAATCGTGCTATCCTTCTCTGCAGCCCGCGCCATCGGTGCGCGCTTACCTCGGTCACGACTTCCACCACAACCGAAGACGGTGATGAGCCGGCTCGGCTCCAGCTCGCGTAAAGTCCGACACACATTAGCCAACGCATCTGGAGTATGAGCATAATCAACAAAGACGGCCGCACTGTCATTCATACCTGCCAACTCCAAGCGCCCAGGCACGCCGACAATCTCTCTTACCGCCGCAATGGCATCTCGCAAGGATACTCCAATACCATCCACCGCCGCAAGAGCAGCCAGAGTATTCAGGACATTGAAACGCCCAATGAGAGGAACGCGGACAAGGAAAGACTTCCCTTTCGCCTCCAACTGAAACTCCATCCCCTTAGCGGTCTGCCTCACATTCCCTGCGCGGAAGGAGCAATTACTACCGAAACCGTAGGAAATGACTTTCAGGCGCTCTTCGAAGTCTCGAATCAAATCCACCCCATAACGGTCATCGCCATTAATAACGGCCACTCCTTTATTGCCAGCCGCAGCCATCGAATTAAAAAGCATCTTCTTGGCCGAGAAGTAATTCTCCATCGTCCCGTGATAATCGAGATGATCTTGGGTCAGGTTACTAAAGACTCCCACCTGAAAACCGATCCCCTTGACGCGGCCCTGCTCCAAGCCATGAGAAGAAACTTCCATTGCAACGCCATAGCAACCGTTATCCCGCATGCGTGCTAACAAGGTCTGCAGTTCAACTACGCCTGGAGTAGTATGTGTCGCAGTAGACAGCTCAGCGCCATCATCGACGTGAACGGTTCCGATCATTCCTGCCCGCTGACGAGTCGCCTTCAGGATCTGGTGCACGAGGTAAGCAATGGTGGTCTTGCCATTGGTTCCCGTAATCCCAATCATATTCAGGTCAGAAGAAGGATAACCCACCTGCAAGCTAGCAAGAACCGCGAGCGCGTCGCGTGAATTAACAACTCGAATCCAAGTCCCGCAATACCCTGCTGTCGCGGTTTCTTCAGCCACAATGACCGTGGCCCCCCTCTCGATAGCGGTCGCAATATAGTCGTGACCATCAGAGGCTACTCCACGCACCGCCACAAAGACACTCCCTTCTGTCACTTGGCGAGAATCATCAACTACTGAAGTCCACTCGCCCTCACGAGGACCGCTCACATGCGCCTTCGGAAGACTGAGGATGATTTCACTGACATTCATAGAAAAATTAATTTTGCGCCACCGCAGCACGGATGGGCTTGAGGTTCATAGCAGCTGCTAGCCGAGCAGATACACTTGAAAAGATAGGCGCGGCAATGGTGCCGCCACCGTGAGAAATACTAGCCACAGTGGGATCGTCCACGACAACGACACAGACAAACTCGGGACGTTCGACTGGCAACATACCCGCAAAAGAAGCCACCTTACGATTTTTATCGTAGCCACCATCAACGACTTTCCAAGCAGTCCCGGTCTTTCCCGCCACCGGAAAACCGGGCACCGCGGCCTTAGTCGCAGTCCCTCCAGGCTGCGTCACGGTGGCCAAGGCATGCCGCATCAAGCGAGCGGTCTGAGGAGAAACAACTTGCCTCACGATCTCGGGTTCGAAGGTATGGATGCGCTGTCCATTCGGCATCATGACCGCCTTCACTAAAAGGGGCTTCATGAGCTTGCCTCCATTAGCCAAAACGCAGTAAGCATTGGCCACTTGTAGAGGAGTCACATTGACTGCATAACCGTAACAACGAGAAGCAAACTCTCGATTATTTGTGCTCCTAGGAGTAAGGCCAGCCTGCTCTCCTCCGAGGGCAATTTGCGTTTTTTTACCAAAACCAAAGTTACCGACCTGATCATAAAACCGCTCTCGGCCCAGCATCTTAGCAAATTGATAAGTGCCAATATTGCTCGATTTGGCAAGAACTTGCTGCAAGGTCAACCAACCAAAAGGGGCGTAATCTTTTACTGGCGGAGAAAGCTCCTCACAAACACCATTGTGACAAAAAACGCTCGTCCAAGGATTCGCCAATCCCGCATCAATCGCCGCCGCAGTGGCAATAATTTTAAAGGTTGAGCCTGGCTCGTAGACCGCTTGAGTCGCGAAGTTGACACCCGCAACATCAACCCCTTCTCTTTTATTAAGATCGTAGGTAGGACGGCTTGCCATCGCGAGAATTTCTCCCGTATTCGGCTCCATCACCACGATGGTTCCCCGCGATGATTGCGCAAAAGCTAAACCTGCATCCAGCTCTTCTTCGACAATGGCTTGGAAGCTCAAATCGAGACTAAGCTGAACATCAAGACCTGGAATAGGAGGCTTAACGACCCCGCTACTTTTCCCAAGCGGAAGGTTACGCGCATCACGCTTCGTGATCTCATAGCCATCCTTACCATGGAGATACTTGCCCATGCTGCGCTCAATCCCGGCCACGCCTTCTCCCTTATAATTCACTAACCCAATGACGTGAGCCGCCAATTGAGGGTTAGGGTAGATACGGCGATAACTTTTCTCAAAACGGAGGCACTGAATGCGATTCTCCTTCACTGCCGCTTGAATCTTGTCCGCGATTTCTTCGGGGATTTCCTTGGCGAGAATCTTCTCTCCTCGCGCTCCCTTCTTGACCGGACCAATGCGTCGCAAAAGGTCGTCACGATGAGGATACTGCTCAAGATGAGGAGTAAGAATACTCGCCAAGAACGAAAGATGCTGTGCCACGATCTCCTCATCGCTTCGGACATCGAGAATCTGGTGACGAATCGACGAGAGAATGGAATCACGGCGTTGTTCACTCGCAGTCGGCCAGTCCTCGTGTAGCACCGCTCGAGCATGGGCTACTCCCGCCGCAACGACAGAAGCATCTGCAAGATTCTTCCGATCTACGATAATCGTCGTAACGGGATTATTGCGCGCAATAACCTCCTCGTTACGATCTACAATGTAGCCATTGCGAGCGAGAAGTGGACGCTTCACTGAACGACCGGGAGAAGAACTAGAATCCCCCGCATTGGCATCCCATTGCAAATAAATCAGCCTCCCCGAAAGCGCACTCAGCCCGGCTACAAGAGCCAGGCAAACGAGTAAAATTCGTGACTGAAGACCTAAATTCATTTCATTCTGCTTGCGCCATCTCAGGCACGACTCCAACCGCGTATATATCCTCAATCACTTGCATCGGAATACCTCTCAACTGAGTCTGTGAAGCGACAAGAGAGTTGCGAAGATCCCAACGATTTTCCATCTGACCTAAGCGAATCTCAAGATTCGTGAAATCGCGTTCATGTTCACGGATACGACGATCCACACGCTCGATCTCGCGCACAACCTGTAGCTGATGATTCTTCATCACAGTGTGAAAGACTCCCGTAGCACCCAAAGAAATCGCGGTCAGGATCAGAAGCGCAAAAACGGCGGGACTGAGGGTCGTTCTTTTCTTTCTATTTTTGCTCATCGTTTTTTTGCTATGCGAAGTTTTGCGCTTCGAGCGCGTGGGTTACGGGTGATTTCCGTTGCTCCGGCTGCAATCGCCTTCCGAACCACAAGATCCCATGCCAACTCTGGATTGGGTCGAGGCTCTGGCCACTCGGGGCGGTCGAGAAACTCGACACTCCTCTTTTTAAGAAACTGCTTAACGAGTCGGTCCTCGAGACTGTGAAAGGTGATCACCGCGAGTATTCCTCCCGGCTTGAGCACTTCCTGCGCAGCTACTAGACCTGCCGTAACTGAATCCAATTCTGAATTCACTGCGATACGAAGCGCCTGAAAGACACGAGTCGCCGGATGCTTGCGACCACGGCCTCCCATGGTCTTTTCCACACAACGAGCGAGCTCTAGCGTGGTGGTAAATTCTTTTTCCTCCCGTTCACGAATAATAGCAGCCGCAATGCGACGAGAGGCTTTTTCCTCCCCATAAAGAAAGAAAATGTCCGCTAACTCCTCCGCAGAACGCGTATTCACGAGATCCGCGGCAGTCTCTCCGGCAGATTGATTCATCCTCATGTCGAGCGGGCCGTCTTTCTGAAAAGAAAACCCTCGCTCGGCCTGGTCGATTTGCCACGAGGAAACACCTAGGTCCAAGAGGACACCGTCGATTGACCGAGTGGGGACTACCGAACGCATTTCCGAAAAATTCACCTGCTCAACACGGAAGCGTTCTCCGAACGAAGCAAGCCTCTGCCCCGCGTAGCGCAAGGCATCGCGATCACGATCGAGCCCCACTACGCTGGCCCCTGCTTGCAGAAGGCGCTCGCTATGGCCTCCTCCACCAAGGGTGCCATCGAGAAAGATTTTCCCCTCTGCAGGTGCCAAGGCAGCAATGGTTTCCTCCATCAGCACGGACTCATGATAGAACTCCCGCTCCTCTCCTTCACCGCCTTGTTCTTTGTTAGTAAGCCTTTGAAAAACACGCTCCCACCATCCCGGCACTGCCGATTCCGCCGTCCGTTGAACAACGGCAAGGCAGTCAGCGGGGCCAGCAAGCGCCGGAATGAATGCGGGTGTCAGCATGTTTTCCAGTATTCCAATCCGGTGAAGGATTTTAAAAAAAAGTTTCCTAATTCGTCCGAATTAGGTTTTTGAACTTGTTCACCAGAAATAGGAAAAGTCATCACCCCGTGCCCAGATGAGAACGGCTTCGTAAACCTCTGACCGGCAAGGCAGATGGACTTAGCCGCCTGTTCATGCAGGCAATGGGGTGACAACAATGTTCCAGTTATCCAGTTATCCAGTAAAATTGTGGAGAGGAAACTACCACCCCAGGTTCCGCAATAAATCGGTGCTGACTGAGAAGTCCTTTTGGCAAGGCAATTCCGCCAAACACGATTCAACGCTTCGAACTGAGGTGGTAGTTTTGTTCCAGTGTTCCAGTTATCCAGTAAAGTGATTAGATACTGAGAATGGAGAACGCCGCCACCTCTCGTCGCGCAAGCCTCCGCAACCAAAGAAAGAAACCTTTCGGCAAGGCTTTGCTTGGTTGCAGTGCATTTACGATTTCGAAGTGACGACATTGTTCCAGTGTTCCAGTTATCCAGTAAATTCTCTTAATTAAAATTCTACGGTATCGAAGAGATTCTCCATGAGCTGCTCTTCTTTCGCGTTCATTTCTTCCACGTCGCCCGGGGCGACTAAATCAAAGGCGGTTCCTCGTCCAAACAAGTGGACGGGCTCCCCCGCCTCCAACCCATGTGCTTTCGCCGTCTTTTTCGGGACGGTCAGCTTCCCCTGATCATTCAAAGTCACGATCTCGCTGCCGGAGTGTACTGCGTATCGCTGCGCAGTACGCACCCCCGCGGCGACAGACTCATTCGACGAAATCGAATGCAAAACGGCATCAAAGGCCTCTTGGGTAAGAACCCGCAAGACCGGGACCTTGAGGTGCTTCCACTTCAAGAGTCGCAACTGCACCGTTTGACCACTGGCCGGACGCCATGGCGCAGGCACCGAAACTCGATATTTGCTATCGAGTTTGTGCTCACATTTGCCTTCACGGCTCTGATTGGGGGTGTCCACGAGTTAAATTCGGCCCTTTCGGTGCACCTTAGTACACAAAAAGCAACCTTTAGGTCAATATTTTAATATGAAGTACACTTTAGAAAAATTAAGAACCCTATAAAGAGCAATGTTTTTAAAACTTTTCATTCGCGTCAGCGGATATTTTATAAAACCTAATTAATTTGTTCGGAAGTTCTCGTTTTGTCAGCAATTCCCCTTTATTCACCCTCGATTCAGATTTTCTTTTTTTGAAACTGAGGCAGCTTCTCACGTGCGCGATATTCTCACTGGTTCGGGTCCCTTCCGTCATAAAAACCTGCGCCTCTACGCTTGGTTCACCATTCTCTACAATGCCCGCGCTTATTATCCGGTCTCTGCCGTTCTCTTCCTCGATCTCGGGCTGAGCCGGGAGCAATTCCTCACCTTTAATGCTCTTTGGGCAGGGGTCATCTTCCTGCTTGAAGTTCCCTCGGGAGCCTTGGCCGATACTATTGGTCGCAAAAAACTACTCGTCGCGGCGGCAGTGATGATGACTTTGGAAATGGCAGCGCTGCTGTTCGCGCCCGCCAATGGAGGGTGGGTTCTCTTACTCATGGTTTTCGCCAATCGCCTCCTTTCGGGAGCTTCAGAAGCTTCCGCGAGTGGTGCCGATCAAGCGCTGGCCTACGATACTTTACAAGAACACGGTGAAGAATCCCACTGGGATAAGGTGCTCGCGACCGTGATGAGCTTGCGTTCCGCAGCATTTTTTACGGCCATGATTGTGGGTTCCCTACTCTATCAGCCTGCCGCGCTCGGTTTTCTCGTCCCCACTCTCAGTACACTCGACCCCTCATTTACCCTCCGCTTACCCTTGGCACTCGTTTTTTTACAAGGAATAGCCTGCTTCGCCCTAGCACTGCGAATGAAAGATCCTGTTCCTAAGCGTTCGCAACGCCCTTCCCTTAAGGAGGCCTTACTCACCACCCTTTCTGCGGGAAAGTGGGTCTTCACCACTCCCCTCGCCTTGATGGTCGTTCTTGGCGGAGTGCTCATGGATTCCTTCACTCGTAATTTCGCAACTCTAACTTCGGACTACTTTCGGCTCATTCAGTTTCCGGAGTGGTTCTTTGGCATCCTAGGAGCTGGCTTCGCGGTCATGGGTATTTTCACCCCCAAGATCGCTCGCCGGCTTTCGCAACGCTTCAGCCCGCGCACTCATTTTCTAATCATTGGGAGCTGGGCGAGCATTTCCCTCTTTCTCCTAGGGCAAGCTTGGCCCTATTGGGGAATCATCCCTGCAGTGATGACGATGGCAGTCCTCTCTTGGACTGATTTCCTTTGTTCGCGAGAGCTCAATCGTCTCGCAGACTCTACGCAACGCGCCACCATTCTCTCGGTGAAGGGTCTTATCTTTAATCTCGGCTACGGCTCGGTAGCTCTCGGCTTTGCAGCAACGGTTGCGGGGTTCAAGAAAAGCGGGGCCGCGACCAATAATGAGGAAGCCCTCCAGCAGACCCTTCTCTGGCAACCTGCTGCCCTCTTATTACTACTGAGTGTCTTTGCGCTCTGGTCCTACCGCAGCGTCCGCTCAACGAGAGCCGCATAAGCCGCGAAATCGTGACACGAACTCACTGGGCCTTGCTTATCCTTGTGCTTGCCGAGTAGACTGCGCCCCTCCGCTATGCTTCCTCTTATCCTTGGTTTAGAAGGCCCCTCTCTCTCAAACGCAGACCGTGAACGCATCACTGGCCATCAGCCTGCCGGATACATCCTATTTACCAGAAACATAGTAAGTGCCGAGCAAACGCGCGCACTCACTGACGAGCTGCGGGACCTGAGCGATCACCATCCTCTCATTGGAATTGATAATGAGGGCGGCCGCGTCTGGCGCACCTCGGGGCTCGGTCCCACTCCTCCCGATGCCGCGACTTTCAGCACCAAGGGTGACTTTAAACAATCCGCTTGGTTCGGAGCCCTGGTGGGTCGCCATCTGGAGATGTTAGGAGTCAATCTCAACTTCGCGCCCGATATCGACATCGACCACGAACCCGAGGAAGCCAATGCCCTCCGAGGGCGTTGCTGGGGGCGGGAATCCCAAGGAATCATCGACCATGCGGGGAACTTCACCCGTTGGCTGCGCAAGAATGGAGTGCTCTCCTGTGGCAAACATTTCCCTGCAGGTGGCCGTGCTCAGGTTGATCCTCATCACGATCTCCCCATCGTCGATGCCACTCTAGAAGAGCTGTTAGCGACCGATCTCATCCCTTACACTGCGCTAGAAAAAGAACTCGATACCATTATGATCGCGCATATTCGGTATCCCAAGATTGATCCCGAGTTCCCTTCTTCCCTCTCGCGACGTATCATCACTGACCTCCTTCGCAATCAACTTGGCTACAAAGGGCTCATCCTAACAGACGACCTCGACATGGGAGCGATCACCAAAGGCTACGGCCGTGGCAAAGACTTCGAACTCGCGTGGCTCGCCGGCAACGACCTCCCTCTCCTCTGCCACGAACTCACCTCCGTGGATATCGCGGCCGCGGTGCATCAGGAGCTTCCTCATCACATCCGTGATGACATCGAGCAACGTCTTGAGAAGAAGCTCAAAAAGCTCCCTTGCCCACCCGCCTTTTCACTCGCGAAGTTCGAGAAAGATCTCGCCGACCTTTCCAAGCTCACCCAAGAGCTCACTGGGCAAAACTCCTTCACTACCGAGAGCCCTACTCAATCTCCGGTTGAGGATTACTAAGTCCTTCGTTAAGCTCCAAAATCGAGCAAGAGCCCTTCCTTTCGCACCGTCATCGCTTGCAACGCGCGCGTGGCAAATCCCGATTGCAAAGTATGAACAGGGTAACGATCCAGAATTTGTGGTCCTACTAGATTGACCAAACTACGCGCAGAATCGGAATAACTGCTCGCCAGCCCATCGAGTTGAAACTCTTCTAACACCGGGTCTTTCAGGTAGATGCCATTGTCTTTGGGTTCGAAACGAATCCCACACGCTAACTGGCACCGACCCGAAGTCGCGCGCCCACCCAAGTTCTTTAAAAAATCGATCCCTGTTCCCTGCCCCAAGCCCTGTGATAAGCCGGCACTGGTCGTCAGGCCCAAGCGAATTTTGTTCTGCTCCGGCACCATCGCTAACACCGGTTGCGAAAGGCTCAGCTGACCAATCCCACCATACTGACGACTAAACGGAAAATTGGGCAAGAGGCGCGACAGTAGTGACTGCTGACCAACGAGGTAACTATTCTGCAGCGCTAAGCGACCCAAATTACCCAGCTCCGCACAAGACGAAACAGCGAAAGGAGAGGCGAGGAAAGACAACTGACGGAGGGATTGTCGGCGATTCATAAGCGCGTAGGATGAACGCCCTCTTCCACCCGATCAACCCGAGCCTGTGTGCGTTAATTACCATGTTACGTGATCGTCTCCCTCAAAACCCGACCTGCACTGCCGTTGCTGTTTCTATCCGGTGACTGATTTCGGCAAAAAAAGAGGCTCCGCGATTAAATTTTTTGTCCGAAACCCATTTTGGTAGGGTGTAGTTTAGGAAAAGAATGGCAATAACAGATCAAATCCTCCTAAAACGATTCGCGAAAGGTGACGAAAAGGCCTTTCGAATCTTTGTCGAACGGCACTTTGGACTCGTCTTTCAGGTTGCGCTTCGTCGCACGCGCCAGCGTCAGCTCGCCGAGGAGGTCACTCAAAACGTCTTCTGCGCCGTGGCCAAAAAAGCGTCCCCTCTTTCTAACAAATCAGATCTCCTTCTTCCCTGGCTCCACCGGGCCACCCTCTTTGAATCCAGCAAAGCCATGCGCTCGGAACAATCCTCGCAAAGGCGAAAACAACTGAACCATCCTGACAATATTCCCGCCACAACCGACCAAGAAAACACCGCTTGGCTACTCGCTCTCCCCTATCTCGACGAAGCGCTCGACCGTCTTTCCGCCTCGGATCGCAAGGTCGTTCTGCAGCACTACTTCGAAGGCCAATCTTTCCCTGCTATCGCCAAACAAGAAGGCCGCCCCGCCGGCACGCTCCAAAAGCAATGTCGTCGTGCCCTTGAGAAGCTCGCCCGCATTCTGCGTGGACGTGGAGCTACTATTTCTTCCGTAACTCTCGCCGGATGCCTCACCCCTCAGCTCACCGAGGCCGCTGCTTCCACCCACCTCGTCAGCACCATCGCTACGCAAGCCATCTCGGGAGCTTCTCTTCACGCGACCACTGGGCTCTCTGTTTTCATGCTGACGAAGTCCAAAGCGATCCTCCCTCTCACCCTCATTACCGTTCTTCTCCCCCTGGCCGCGCAACAAATCACTATCAGTCGAGAGGCCTCCAAAAACCGCGCCCTCAAAAGCTCTTTCGCCACCACTACTCCTACTAAAGCAAGTTCTCGTTCAAGAGCGGTTAGTAGCACACGCAATTGGGTTTCAACCGGCGACATCTCCCTCGAAGCCCTTCAAAGTGCTCAGTCGGAGGCCCGTCGCCTAGGGACACTCAAGGAAATCGAATTCGAGAAACTCATCGCGTCTCTCAGTAAAGAAGACCTCGTGCGATTAATCCCCCAAGCCCTCGACCTCTCCAACCGAGATAAGCGGATAGGCCTCAGCCAACTCCTCATCAACGCTCTCGCAACCATCGATCCTGAAGCCACTGTCCATCTTATTTCTGAGCACTATCCCAACAATCCTTGTCAATTAAACCTTGGGGTTGAGCGCGCCTTGTCCCTCTGGACGGAGCAAAACCCAGAAGCAGCGGTTAATTGGTTACAAGCCCAGGGTCAGATTCTCAACGAAACCTCTTCTAACCGCTCCGGCTGGCGTGACTTCCACGGCTTTCAAGCCGCTGCACTCACTCAGCTCATCGAATCCCATTCTCCTCTTGTTCGTGACGTTTTTTCTCTAAACCCTGCCTATCCGAAACATTACCTCATCCGTGATGCAGCTGCTCTCCCCTCTCCGGCTGGATGGCACAACGACACCGAGCCACAAGCAACCCTCACCGAACAAGCCGAACGAGTAGAAGCTTTCCTGCCTTGGATTCGCGAATTCGGCACTTCCAAACCTCCCCGAAGATCAGGAGGTAATCGCGGAGAACTTCTTGAAAGCGTCATAAGTGAAGCCTCTCCTCGCTGGGACAACGACTCCTTACCAGATCTGGCGGCGGAACTCATTACTCGCAAAAAACTAGAACCTACCGAAACAACCACCGTTATCCGCCAAACTTTACAACACATACTTAATAAGTATTTCATATACAATAGAAGTTCATCGTGGGAAAAACATCAAAATCAAGCCTTCAACTGGGCAAAAACACATGCCCCTCGGCAAAGTGAAACTCTCTTAATAGAAGCACAAGAAATCGTTCTAAAAGGCGAACGCTTCCAAGTCAAAAATAGGATAGAGGCCATCGAAAACGGAGAAAAAGTATCCTTCACTGACGACTTCTTAAGAATCGATTTTCAACTCTTTCCCGATTTTTTAGAACGCGCTCGCCAACAAGTAGCACGCATCACTGACCCCGAAGAGCGGGCAAAAGCGGAAGCTTATCTCTCCCAATAGAGGCTCATAACTTTACTCTCGAACTACGATGAAAACCCTTCTCATCTCCATCGCCGTCCTCCTCCTCGGAGGACTCACCTTCACCATACAGTCCTCACGCCTAAAAAACCTGAAACAAGAAAACCTAACCCTCAATAAGCGGACTCAGACTCACTCGCTCTCACCTCAATCCCAAGCAACTCAATTCCGTTCTGAATCCACTCACTCAAGTCAATCTCCTAAAGCATCCAAGGAAGTAGTCGAGTCTTTCATAAAGGAATGGACCGACCTTATGGCTCTTGCTCTCAAGACAAAAAACAAAACAGGTTTAAGCCCCAATATTCGTGAGCGATATCTCCAACTCCTTCGCATCCCTCAAAACTTCTCTCCCGAAAATATCCAAACTGTAATCGACGCTATCCGAATCGACCCCAGATTTGACAACAAGGAGGCGATTATCAATGAAGTCCTAGAAAACGTTTTTATCCAAGTTACTCCATTTAGTGCTTTCGTTTACTTACTAAATCAATCTCACGAACAACATCAGCTTGAATCTTGCTTTGCCCTTTGCTCTGTAACCGATCGCGAACAAGCTTTTGCTCTCTACGAGCAACACAAAGGGAACCCTGCACTCGACAGTGAAATAAT
>CALFBF010000084.1 GCA_937949965.1 uncultured Roseibacillus sp. | reverse complement strand
CCGAAATCGCGTTCACGTCAGATCCGAGTAGAGCAAATGCGCGAACTGGAAAAACCCTTTCACCTCGCGGCCCCTGCAGGGACCTGGAAGATTGGCGTAATCGTAGATGCTGATCGAATGGGTGATGCCGCCGCGAATGCCTTCTTAAAGACTCTCGAAGAGCCACCGGATAATTGCCTCTTACTCCTGCTCACCACTTCACCCGAGCGTTTTCTCCCCACCATTCTCTCGCGCTGTGTCGAGATCTCGCTGGTCAATCGCTTGAGTATTGAGGAGCGCTTTGCTGATCAAACTTTCGAGTTGGAAAAAGCTTTGGTCGAGATTTCTCGCCAAGGTCCTTCCATTTGGTCTGCGCTGGCATTGAAGGCTGCATTCGATAGTCTGTTAGCGACCTATAAGTTGGAACGAGAGAAGTTCTTTGCCGCTGAGCTGAAGACTGAAACGGCCTACTATAAAAATGCGAGCGAAGGAAAATGGCTCGCCGAACGCGAAGAAGCCATGAAGGCCGAGTTGGCAGGTGAGTTGATTGAGGCCAAGCAAGCTCTCGTGCAATGGTTGACCGCTTGGATGGGGGATGCAGTGCGTTCTCGGTTCGGAGGGGAACACTTTGAACTGCCGCGACAGAAGGAATTCACGAGTGCGTTTGGGAAACAGTTAGTGCTTTCTGAACTCTTGCTCAGAACCGATCATCTCAAAGATCTGGTGGCGTTGTTAGAGACGAATGCGCAAGAGAATCTGGTGTTAGAAACCTGTCTTTTAGGAGCTTTTGGGTAAGATGAAGGTGGTGATGCGAAGTGTGGTAGGGAGCCTATCGTTCCTAAGTTTATTCGTCTTTTCGGCAAAGGCTCAAACCTTGCAAGGGCCAAACGTGAATCCCTCGAACTTAGCAGTTCTTATTGAGTGGGAAAAATTCACCGGACGTAAGGCGGACATCATTGGGGATAACTTTTCTGCTCATACTTGGGATGTCTTACGAGATGCCACGAGTTTCCGTCAAGAGGGGACTCTGGGAGCGGTGGCCGAACAGTTGCGACGCTGGCAGAGTGCCTTCGATGAGGATGGAGTTCTCCATTTTGGCGAAGGGGATAAACCCTATCTCGGAAGACCTAAAGGAAGACTCTTTGATTACGAACTTGAGTTGGCGATCCCGATGTTTCCGAATTATCTAACAGATGAGAGTGGCAATGAGGTCGAGGCCAGCCAAGTCCCTGATCGGTGGCAGATGGGGCGGGTCGATAATCGTCATCACAGTGAGGCAAAGCGTGCTTTCCGCGCTCTGGCGGCTGCTCTCGTGCATAGCGGGATGACCCGAGCTCGTATCCGACTGGCTTGGGAGTTCACAGGCGATTGGTTTCCATGGACCATTGATCCGCAGGCAGGTTCTACTCGTGGCACGGCTGAGCAGTTCAAGGAGTGTTGGAAGTTTATCTACCTCACCATGGAGGAGGTGAACCCCCACTTCGAGTGGGTCTGGTGTGCCACGGTAGGATTCGATCATTTTGATCCCGAGCTCGCTTTTCCACACTATCCCGGAGAAGAGTTTTTCGACCGCGGTGATAATACTGATAAACTCCTCGTCGATTATATCAGTGTCGATGTCTACGATGCCGATGGCGAATGCTATTTCCGAGATGAGTATTCCGAGAAAGAAGAATCTCGCTTGCGGCCTGGCTACTGGAATACCCGCGACCAGGAACGGGAGGCAGCGTTTCAACATTTCAGAGCCAAGGTGTTTGAGGGGAAAGGGAATCTAGCTCAAGAAGGCGAGTCGAAGACTTATGGCCTCCGTTACTTCAAGACTCTTGCCGACAAACATAAGCTACCTCTTGCTGTCAGTGAGTGGGGGCCATGGGCAAACTATGTGCCCAAGACTGGCGCCAATGCTCCCGTTTTCCTACGTTCTGCCGCTTTTGGGGGCGATGATAACCCGGAATTTATCGACGGCCTCTTCAAGTGGAATCAAGAAAACGAAGTGGCCTACTCGGTCTTGTTCGAGTTCTACAATGGGGGAGAGGGAGACACCGTGGATCACACTTTGTTGCCGGGTTATTGGAACTCGTCTCGCGAGAATCGTCCTCGGGTGAGCCTTTATCCTTCTGGATCTTCCTTCTCTCAGATTACTGATCAGATTCACCCCCGTGCGGCCAAGGCTTATCTTCGGAACTTAAATGAAAAGTGATTTGCCCGTTCTCGAGATTCGGGAACAGTTGTTAGCGACCTTTGCGGGAGAAGGTCTCAAGAGGGCTCTTCTTAAGGCACCCACTGGTTCTGGTAAATCAACTGTGGTGCCCAAATTCTTGTTAGCAGAAGCGGGTTTCGAGGGGCGTATCATCGTGGTGCAACCGCGTCGTATTGCAGCCCGCATGTTAGCAGAATACGTGGCATCATTGGTCGGTTCGCTAGTGGGTGAAACGGTTGGTTATTGTGTTCGCTTCGAGAAAGTTTATCAGACTCAGACCAAGCTCATTTACGTCACCGACGGGGTTTTGCAGCGCTGGCTTGCGGAGAATCCGGACTTGTCAGGAATCAGTTGCGTTCTCTTTGATGAGTTTCACGAGCGCCGCCTCTCCTCGGATTTAGCACTCGGACGAGTTCTGACTTTGCAGGAAAAGAGAGCCGATCTGTGCCTCGGCGTCATGTCTGCCACCTTGGAGATTGGAGGGTTAGAGGAGTTTTTGGAACCCTGCCAGTTGCTCGAATCACAAGGACGGCGCTATCCTGTGGAAGTAAGCTACGCGGGTGCGGCGCAGCGTAAGCGAAATCGTTTTGGACGTATGGAGGAAGAGCCGCTTTGGGATCGAGTGCTCAAGGTGCTCCGAGAGGCAGAGCTGCAGCCCGAGCAAGATCATCGCATTCTCGTGTTTATGCCAGGGGTGTTCGAGATTCGAAAAACGGTCTCCTTGTTAGAGTCGAGTTCCGTGACGAGAGGCTATGAGGTGCTCCCTCTTTATTCGGGTTTAGCTCCTGCCGCTCAGAAGGCTGCCGTCTCGGCACAGGGAGGGCCTCGGATCATCGTGGCGACTAATGTGGCGGAGACTTCGATCACGATCGACGGCATTAGTCTGGTCATTGATTCCGGTCTCGCTCGTTCTGCTAGATTTGATGTTCGCCGTGGTATCGATTCCCTCCTCATTGCACCCATCTCGCGAGCGGCTGCGGAGCAACGCGCGGGGCGAGCAGGCCGCACCGGACCGGGGCGTTGTCTGCGTCTCTGGTCGCAGACCGATCATGACCGTCGGGCTCCTTTTGAGCTGCCTGAAGTTCAGCGCGTGGACCTCGCGGAAGCCGTTCTCTATCTCAAAGTCGCGGGCTGGGATAACATTTATGATTTCCGCTGGCTCAACCCTCCGGCGGAAGATGCTCTTCAGCGTGCGGAGCATCTGCTAACCCGTCTTGGTGCTCTTCGGAATGGTCGCGTGACTCAAGAAGGGCGGTTGATGGCCCAGTTTCCGGTAGCGCCTCGCATTGCCCGCCTCCTCCTCGCTGCCAATGCGCACGATTGTGTTGCAGAAGCCTGCTTTGCCGCGGCGATTTTGCAGGGCGAAGGAATCTGGCTGCAAAAGGCGGAGAAGGAACGCGAGGATTTCCAAGAACAGGACGACTGGTCTGATTTTGAAGCCGATTGGCGCGTGGCTAAAGAAGCCGAGCGAGGTAATTTCCGCCCGGAGCAATGCCGTCAACTGGGCGTGCAAGGGCGCAAAACGCGCGAAGTGCTCGCCACTTGGAAGCAACTCTGTGGCATCGCCAAAAGTCGTGGAATGAAAGTGGATCGCGTGCGTTTCGAGTGGAACGGCCAATCTCTCGCGCGAGCTATCTTAGCCGCCTTTGGCGATCGGGTAGGGGTTCGTCTTGGGGAGGCGACTCTTTCCTCTCGTCTCGTAGGACAACGCAAGGGGAGACTGGCTGAGACCAGCGTGGGGCGTTTTGGGAGCATCTTCATCGCTTGCGAAGTGACCGAGGTCGAGGGGCGCGAGATGACCACTCATCTCCGTGCTTGTGCTCGCGTTGAACGTTCTTGGTTGTCCGAAGAGTTCCCTCATCTTGTTCGTGAGTCCAGTGGCGCAGAGTGGGATTCTGATACTAGAAAGGTAGTAGCTCGCCAACGAGTTCTCTTTGATGACCTTGTAATCGAGTCCAAGGAAGGGGGAGAAGTCAACCAAGAGCAAGCGGGAGAAATCCTCGCCGAGCAAATTCTCGCCGGACAAGCCTCTCTCAAGAACTGGGATGCTGGGGTGGAGCGGTGGATTGCTCGTCTCAATTTCCTCGCCAAAGCTATGCCCGAGATGGAGTTACCTACTTTTGGCGAAGAGGAGCGCCGCTTTGTGATCGCCGGGGTCTGCGAAGGTGCTACCAGTCTGCGCGAAGTGAAGAATCGCGCCATCAAGCCCGTTTTGCAGGATTTTCTTTCCACGATGCAGCAAGCCACTCTCGATGGTTATGCTCCTGAGAAGGTGACTTTGGCCAATGGAATCAATAGCCGGATCTCGTATAAAGACGTGGAAGCTCCTTGGATTGAGGAAAAAGTGCAACGTCTCTACGGAGTTAAGGAGACGCCACTCTTGCCCGGTGGTCAGCCTTTGGTGGTCAAGATTTGTGCTCCCAATCAACGGCCGTGGCAAGTTACACAAGACTTACCGGGTTTTTGGGAAACTGGATTCGTTCAGATGAAGAAAGACCTCGCCGGGCGTTACCCCAAGCACAACTGGGAAGGGCCCGAAAAATAGCGACCAGCTCGGATCGAAAACGCCCATAATGTTTACCAGATGCGAGTTTGCCTTGTCCGTCTGTCGTGGTTAACTCTCCCTTGGTTATGAGGTGCTTTTACTCTCCTGATTTCGAACTCGAGCTGCCTGCCGGACACCCGTTCCCGATGGATAAGTTTCGGGTCTCCAAGGACATGCTCATTGATAGCGGCGTCGTGCGCGGGGAGGATATTGTCGAAGTTCGCGCTGCCGATCAGCACGTTCTCCGCCGGGTTCATGATGAAAGCTACCTGCAGAAAATTTATCTCGGGAAGCTGGATCGCAAAGAACAGCTCCGCATCGGTTTACCCGCTACCGGACGTCTTTTTGAGCGCAGCTCCACGGAAGTGGAAGCCACTCGCCAAGCCTGTCACGCCGCTTTGGTGGAAGGCATCGCGATCTGCCTAGCAGGAGGAACTCATCACGCCTTTCGCGAACATGGGGAAGGGTACTGCGTTTTTAACGATGTCGCCATCGCCATCAAAGACCTTCAGCTCAAGCGCCCCGGCATCAAGGTCATGGTCGTCGATACCGACGCCCATCAAGGCAACGGCACCGCTTCGTTGTTAACCGACGACCCGACCGTTTACACCTACTCGATCCACGTCGGGAAGAACTATCCTTCTCGTAAGGAGGCTTCTTCCATGGATGTCGAGACCGTGCGCTATGTTGAAGGGGAGATGTATCTCAAGCAACTCTTCACCTCCTTAGCCGCAGCTTTAGATGTCTTCTCACCCGACCTCGTGATCTGGATTGCAGGTGCCGACAACCATCGCAATGATCGCTTTGGCCAAATGATGCTTTCCGTTAAAGACCTGCAACGACGCGACGAAGTGATCCTCAGCGCCTTCCTCCGCAACCGCATCCCGGTAACTGTCCTCTACGGAGGCGGCTACAACCGCACCACCGAAGGAACCGCCAAACTCCACCGCAACACCGTCACCACCGCCAAAAAGCTCTCGGATCTGTTTCTGAAGTAAGAGAGATAAGTTCTTTATTCAGTTCCTAATGAGAAGTAGCTTCTAGTAGTGATTGGAGGACCAGCCATTACCAAATCCACTCCAGGTGGATGTTTAATTATGCTCCTCGGGCTTTTGCCGTTAGCAGGAACGGTATTATGCGGTTTGCTATTCTATGTGGGTTATAAGAATCCTGATATTGAGTTGAGTATTTTAGACGGGATTGGTTTAGTTTTGGGAGCGCTTTTTTCTACGGTTTTAGGGTTTGGATTAATACGCTGGGGTTGGCTCTTGCTTCGTGAAATGTCGGAGCGAAAACCAGAGTCAAACGAAGGCCGAATGATCCACTTTTAGAGGTTGTTTTCTAGAATGACTCCGATAACTGTGATGAAAACAAAGACTTAGTCAGATGAGCTTGGCAAGTTATCTCTGAATTGATATTTTTCGTTATTGTTTGTGGGATCTGTTTGTTAGTTTTTGACGAATTATGAATTCTTGTGAACTAATTTTAAAATATGAGAACACACATTGTAATAAGCCTCATTTTTGTCGTTTTTTTCTCTTCGTTCACAATAAGCCTTGGAGCGAATAAAAATTTAAAAAAACTCCTTATCGAAGGACTACAAGGTCATCCTGAACTCTTTCAACTCGTTGAGCTAGAGAAAGCTTCTCCAACTGATTTTAAGATAGAATTAGGAGAATCAGTCCTGACTCTTGATGGAGGTGATAAATTTGATGGCTTTCGATTCAAGGCTCCTGAGGGGGCTGATCAATTAAGCTTGGTGTGGTATTTTAACGCTCCTTCGAATTGGGGTGAATGGTATTTGTGCCCGGTAAAAGGCGAGTATAAAGAGAGTTTTAGAAGTTGGTTCAATGGAGATAAGTTGTATGAAAATTTTGATAAGGCCGACGAAGGAAATCGTGTTCGAACACTGCAAACGCTAGACGCAGGATACTTTGAACCTGGTGAGGAATATATCATGTGGTTTCGTGAAAGAGGTGAAGGTGATAACCGACTTTCTGGAAGATTATCGTTTGCCACTATCGAAGGCAATTGGGAGCATCAAGAAATTGAAGAGGAACTTGGATTGAGCCCAATGCCGGTAGAGGCTCAGGTAAAAAATTTGAAATCGAGAGGTGGAGAAATTCTACTAGATGAAGAATTCTTCACGAATGGATATGCTGCCAGCCGTATGGATAGCGTGTTCTTTGGGTTAAGACGGTCGAAGCAGATGAGAGGAGGTTTTTTCGTAACGATTCAGACTGCTGTTCCGGCTTGTGATACAAATCCTTCTCTTTTGGAGATTCAGGAGCGATACGGCGAACCAGATTTCATTCAAACGGGCTTGGAAAGAGGTGCAGTAGTGGAGCATGCTGGAGGTGGTGTTGATTACGATCCGAATATCGTTACTTATTTCTATGACTATTTTGGATTCGAGGTGAACAAAGATGATCCCAATAAGATCGTAGAGCGAGTCATGACTCACGCGCACGATTTTTCAGTGTTTACTCCTAAAGATGAGCAAGCTTCGTTCGCGCAGGTTGGAATGAAAAATCTAACGGTGTTTTTTGATAAAGGGAAGGAAGTTGGCCGAGCCTATTACTTTCTGGAAGGTGGAAAAGAGCCTCTATGTATCACAGTTCCGCCGGTTGGGAGCTACAGAAGAGGAGGAGAGGTTTTAGAATATTTAGGAGAAGAAAAGTGGACGAGGATAAATTATTTTGAAGATGAGTCAGTTGCTCGGCGAATTTCTTTTGAGAATCATAGAATGAATGGTAAATCAGAAGGTTTTCATCGAAATGGACAACGAAGTTTCGTGGCTTCCTATAAAGATGGCGAGTTGGATGGGAAACTGGTGCAGTATTCGGAAGAAGGAGATGTCCTTGAAGAAAAAGTCTTTTCTAAAGGAAAACCTCAGCAAGAAGCTTCATAGCGCTGGGGCCGTTGCTCGGGGTTTAGACTATTGATTTGATTGCCGTGACTGATTCGGAGGGCCAGCGCAACGGGTGGAGGTTGGTTTTGTTGTGCTGGGGGGTGGCGATTACGCCGGTCAAAAACCAGAATCGAACGAAGACCGGAAGATACATTTCTAGAAGCTGTCTCATCGTTCTTATCTCGTGTTTTCGAATCGAGAATGTTCTCTAATTTCACCGCTGTGCTCGATACTCTGCTGCCGAAGCAAGTGATTCGGGATCGCCGAGTTGTTCGTAGGTGGTGATGGCTTTGTTGACGGCGGTTGCTTTGGTTTCGTCAGTGCCGATGAGCTCGGCGACGACGACGTAGTGGCTGAGGGCTTCTTTGAGTTGATTTTGGGTGAAGGCAATGTCGCCTAGCGTGAGGCGGAGTTCGGCGTTGAGCTGGCCTTGTGGTTTGAGGGTAAGAGCTTCTTTGGCGACTTCTCTAGCGCCGGGATATTGCTTGAGCCCAAAGAGGGACTTCGCTTTGCGGTGAAGGAGCACAGCGCGCAAGTAGGGTTTTCCCTCGCGGGGGAGCAAGATGTCGCAAGCCTGTAGAGCTTCGCGATGATGTTGCAAGGCTTCGGCACTTTGCGCATAGGCTTTCCAGATCGCCGTTTTTGTGTCCTCAGGGTTGTTCGGGGTGACGGCTTGAGGGAGGTATTTCCAGGCTTGGGCGAAGTCTTTGTTCGCGGCGTAAGTTGCGCCGAGCCACGCGTAGACTGGGCGTGGGATTTGGGAATTGGGGAACTCTTTGACCAACTTATCGAGCTCGGGTTGGAGGGCTGCTTGATCTTGGCGCGCAAAGTGAATGAGGGCGAGGTGAAGGGTGGTGTCTTTGCCCAGTCCTTTTGGATTGAGTTCACGGGCGGTGATGAGTTGCGGGAGCGCGAGGTCGAACTCGTTCTGTTTGAAATGAGCCCAGCCTAGGACGAAGTGAGTGGCCGCCTGATCGCGAGTGGGCCGATCCGGAAACTCTTCTAACAGCTGATGATGCGTTGCAATCAACTGCGGGAGGTTTTCATTTTTGCGATGAATCTCGGCGATGTTAGAGAGGGCTTGCAGGCGGAAGTTCGCTTCCTTGGTGAGGGTGAGAAGCTTTTGGTAATCAGAGAGCGCTGCTTCTTGTGCGCCCAGGGTGCGATGGATAGAGGCGCGATGGGCAAGGGCGCGAACTGCGTTTTGATCATCTGGATGCTTGGAGAGAAAGACATTGAAAGAATCGCGCGCGCCTTTGAGGTCTTGCGTCTTCAATCGGGCGTAGGCTAGGCGATAGCGAACGCGAGGGATGTGACTAGCGTCCAGTCGGCGGAGATTGATTTCACCATATTGGCGAGCAGCGTCGCGGTATTTTTTGGCTGAGGAATACTTTTCGCCGAGCATAAGGTGGACATTGTCGACACGCGGATCTTCCTTGTGCGTTGACTCATACTTACGGAGAAATTCTTCTCCTGCGTGGATGAACTTTGCCTCCCCCTTTTGGTAAGAACGAGTGAGGACTGCGTAGGCTGCATCGTACGCCTGGTTTTTATCGGTGGAGACTTTAGAGAGCCTAGCATAGAGGCGGTTGGCAGTCTCGTCGTCACCAAGCTTGCGATAACTTTCCGCTGCCATTGCGATTCGCTGGGTGTCTTGGTCGCGTGGGAGTTTGAATTTTCCTCGCTGATAGAGCGCCGTCGTCCGCGCGAAGTCACTGGCATTGTAGGCCTCGGACATGAGGGTCAGTTGGGCTTTACCATGCCACTGGCTGAGCTGCTTATTGGTCATCACTTGCTCGAACCACACAGTGGCCTCACCTGGAGGAGATAGCTCGCGAGTTAGGAGGGCTGTTTGCAGGATCGCGTCTGCTGCTGTTTGTTTGTCTTCAGATTTTGTTAGAAGCTGATAGTTCGCCAGGGCACGTTCTTTTTCTCCAGTTTCGACAAAGAGGGCTGCGATGGCAATACGCGCTTTTTCTTGGTAAGGCGATCCTTTATCAAAAACGACTGCTCGGAGAGCGTCCTTGAGTTCGTCGATTTGGTTCAGGTGCTGCAGGCAGAGCGCGTGGCGGAAAAGGGCGAGGTGGCGAGTCTTTGCTTGGGTTGTGAGTTGGGCTAGCCGAGCAAAGAGAGGGGCCGCTTCTTGATATTTTTTTTGTTGATAGAAGGCATCGGCTACTTGTTGAGTAGCGGCTTCGATGACGATTCCTTGGCCATCAGAGTTGGCGAGTTTCTTGAAGAGGGCGAAGGCTTCTTCGGGCTGATCGAGTTCTTGGTAACACGAGGCGATGTAGAATTGAGCCTCATTACGCCGTTGGTCATGGGGAAAGGCTTTTAAGAAGCGCTGAAAGAGTCGTTGGGAACTTTCATAAGCAATCTTGCGAGGGGCAGTTTTTTTGGTCTGCTGAGCCTCCGCGTAGGAGAGTTGAGCTGCTTCGTATAAATCGCGCGCAGGGTCAGCGACGAGAGGGGCTGGTTGTTCTTCGGCAGGGGGGGCTTCTTCTTGTGCTGATAACGAACAAGTCCAAAGACTCAAACCAATGGTAGAGAGGTAAAGTGAACGAGATGTTGGGCGAATGTTCATGATGCTATTAGTTGCTTGCAGAACCGCCGACTTGAGTTGCGAAGGAGATGTTCCACACCCCCGCACGTGTGCAAATGTCCATCACTTTGACAATATGCTGGAAGTCGGTATCGGCATCTCCTCGCACTCGAACTGGTTGGTTGCGTTCGATGCGGGTAATGTTGAAGAGCTTGTCGTAGAGGACGTCATCTTCGATGAACTCGCCATTAACGTAGGTGCTGCCGTCGTTACGAACGTTAACGATGATTTCCAGATAGGTGCGGCTTTCGCGCTCCTTACTATCGGTCGAGGAGGGGACCGAGACCTTGAGGTCGAGCTCAGCACGAGAGAATTGCCAAGTAATGATAAAGAAGATCAGGAGCAGAAAGACGATGTCAATCATCGGGGCCAACTGGAAGTTAGCAGGCTCAGGAGTAGGACGTTTGAATTTCACGATTTTACAGGAAAAGAGAAAGAAGAGCTACTAGGTCGTTACTAGGAGTTGGGAGGGAGCACGACGTCTTGAGCAGTATACATCTCCGTTGCAGGCATGGGTGCGGGAGTAGTCGTTTGGGGAGGCTGAGGAGAAGCCGGGACTTCTTTCATCTGGGTGGTGAGAATGGTGATGAGGTGAGTTGCTGCGGCCTCGAATTCGTGCAGCAAACGGTTCACGCGACCCTTGAAGTAGGAGTGAAAAATAATGGCAGTAATCCCGATGACGAGTCCGCTGGCAGTGGTCACCAAGGCTTGCGAAATTCCGTTAGCAAGTTGCATCGGCAGATTGCCAGGGCTGCCTCCTTGCGAGATGAAGGTGAAGGATTGCACCATCCCGATAACCGTTCCGAGAAGACCTAACATTGGGGCGATGGCACCGATGTCGCCTAACCAGTTGATACGTTGAGCCATCAGACTGGACTGGCGAGAGCCTTCCGATTCTGCGATTTCTTTCACTTCAGCAGCAGAGGCTCTGGGATTGTCTGTTAGGTATTGCAGCGTTTTGGTGGTGAGGCGAGCCACCATTTCGGAGCGCCGATGACTATAGGAGATCAGCCCCATGTAGTCCTTTTTGCGAAGGAGGGAGTCGGCATTATTCATATACCGATTGGTTACCACTGCTCCGCGACGGATGGTGAGCATGTAGAGGAGAATCAGGATGAGGCCGATCAGGGCCATCAGGGCCAAGGGAATCATCATGACACCACCGTCTTTGATGAAGTCAAAGAGCGCCTTTTCAGGAAGAATAGAATCTTCAGGGGGCGGGATTGCGGGATCATCCCCTTGTGCAGACAAGAGGTTGCTAAAACCTAAGAAGAGTAGGAAGGGGAGTGATTTCATGCGGAGATATTTTGCGTCAAAGAATAGCGTGTCCGTATCCTTCTGCAAGAGTAGTGCGCGTTGTCTCTGGGACTGAAAAGCGAGTGTAGGCATTCAATTTGTCTGACGTCTAGCGGAGCTGTGCTATCCTTTTGACCAAGAAGTAAGAATGGCAGTCGATTTAAAAGAACAACTGCGCACCGTGCCGCATAAGCCGGGAGTCTATCTCATGAAGGATCGTCTGGGTTCCATTATCTACGTGGGAAAAGCACGCGATCTTCGCAAAAGGTTGTCCAATTACTTTATGCCGTCGCGGAAAATGAGGGCAGACTTGAAAACGCGCGCGCTCATTGACTCCATTTGTGATTTTGAGATCCATATCGTGCGCAATGAGCCGGAATCCCTTCTGTTGGAGGGGAAATTGATCAAACAATATCGCCCTCGCTACAACGTCGCTTTCCGCGATGATAAGCGCTTTCTGCTCGTTCGGATCGATCTCTCTGAAGCGTGGCCTAAGTTCACCACCACTCGCCTCAAGAAAGAAGACAATGCTCGCTACTTTGGACCCTTTGCTCATTCTGGGGCCTTACGTAGCACTCTCGCGTGGTTGCATCGCGAGTTTGGCCTTCGCAGTTGTCAGCCAAAAAATCCGGGTGAGAAGGAATACAAGCATTGCAATGCTGACGTCATCCGCAACTGCACCGCCCCCTGTATCGGAAAGATTGAGCGAGAGGAATACCTCAAACGCACGCAGGAAGCTTGTGAATTGTTAGAGGGAAAGGGGCGACGCGAGCGGTTGAAGGGGCTTCGCGCAGATATGGAGGCGGCCTCTTTGCGACTCGACTTTGAACGAGCAGCTCGATTGCGCGATATTGTACAGAATTTAGAAAAAACCTTGAGCCCGACTCGGCAGTTTTCTCGTGGTCGCGGGGTGCCGACTACGGTCAAGCCGACCGAGGATCTGGAGGAGTTGGGTCGCTTGATGAGCCTCCCAGGGCCGCCGGAAATTATGGAGTGTTTTGACATTTCTAACATCTCGGACACCCACATTGTCGCGAGTATGGTGCGCTTCCGAGGGGGCGCGCCGGATAATCAGAACTACCGTCGCTACCGGATCAAGACGGTGTCTGGACAAGATGACTTCGCCAGTATGGCTGAAGTCGTGCGGAGACGATATGCGCGTATTCTTGCGGAGAACGGAGAAGCCAATCCCGAGGTGGCGGAGGCCAGTCAGGAGCGACCGTTAGAGGCCTTACGACAGTTAGCCCGCGAGGGTAAGAGTCCCATTACGATCCCTGATTTGGTGATTGTGGATGGTGGCAAGGGCCAGCTTTCTGCCGCAGTGGCTGAGCTCAGGCGTCTCGGGCTGGGAGAGCTCACTATCGTGGGTTTGGCCAAGCAACGGGAGGAAATCTTTTTTCCGGGAGAGAGCGATCCGCTTTTGCTTTCACACGACACTGGCGCGCTCAAGTTGATGCAGCGTATTCGGGATGAAGCACACCGTTTTGCGAATGGGTATAACGAGTTGTTACTGCGTAAGCGAATGAAAGAAAGTCTCCTTGATGATTGCCCGGGGATTTCTCCTCGCCGAAAGGGGGTTCTCCTGAAGAAGTTTGGCAGTGTCGCTCGTTTGCGGGAATCGACTGTCGAAGAAATCGCTACCTTACCTGGGATCTCGGAGAAGACCGCTGAGAGTATGCTTGAGTGGCTGGATAATCAGTAAGGGATCGCCTTGCGTCTCAAAGACCCAAGGCTTGGTGAGCATTCTCACAAGCCGTTCGTAAGAACTCGGGCAGCTTAGTGACGATGGTTAGAATAGCGGTGTGGTATTTTTTTTGTTCAAGATCGGTTTGCGCAGCTTCTAACAAGGCAACGATGTCTACTCGTTGCACAAAAGGTTCTAAGCCATAACCAACCATCAGACCTAAACGATCGTTGTGGGTATCGAGCGCGAGGAGCAAGTCTTGGTTGTCCTCGTTCTTAGATTGTTGGGAGGATAGTCCGGCGGTGTTAAAGAGCCAGAAGAGATGGGTCGAGAGATTGAACTTGGAGTCAAAGTTTTGCACCACGATGTTGAGCTGTGAGTGGGGGAATTGACTCTCGAAGGAGGTAATGGCGCGTTTGAGGTTGCTAACTTCCTTTGGGCTGAGCGTTTCGTTAGGATTGGTAAGGCCACGATTGAGTAGCGGAACGGGTCCAAGGAGTGCGCTCGCTCCCTCGACGGAGAGGGAGCAAGATGGGCAGGCGGGGTCATCTTCTCGCACGGGCTTCTGGCAGTAGGGGCAACTCAGCATCGACTATTTGGTGGTAACCTTTTCGCGACAGGCTGGCAAGGGAGTGCGTAGTCTCCGCCGGTTCTCTTTTCGAATGCACAGAATTAGGAGTTGGCAGGACGGCTGGTCTCGGATGCAATCGCGAGATGTCGAATTTTCAAGATAAAGTAGTTGTCGTAAGTGGTGCTGGGCGAGGAATTGGTCTCGAAATGGCGAAGTCCTTTGCCGCTGCAGGAGCCAAGGTCGCCGCTATCTCTCGTAATGAAAGTAGCTGTGGCGCGGCAGTCAACGCTATCAATAGCGAGTTCCCCGAGGCGGCGAGAGCTTATCCGGTAGACGTAGCTGATGGTTCGGCGGTAGACGCTGTTGCGAAGACGATTCTTGCCGATTTTGGTTCGGTAGACGTGCTCGTTAACAATGCCGGTATTACCCGTGATGGGCTCATGATGCGTATGAAGGAGGAAGATTGGGACGCCGTTTTGGATACCAATTTGAAGGGAGCTTTCAATATGACAAAGGCTTTCCAGCGGCCTCTCATGAAGGCGGAGCATGGCCGCATCATCAACGTGAGTTCTGTCATTGGTCTCATCGGGAATGCCGGTCAGGCCAACTACGCGGCTAGTAAGGCTGGGCTCATCGGTTTTACTAAGTCGGTGGCTCGCGAGCTGGCGGGTAAGAAGGTGACTTGTAATGCCATTGCTCCGGGTTTCATCGCGACAGATATGACCGATTCTTTGGATGAAAAAATCATTGAAGCGATTTTAGGAAAAATTCCTCTCAAGGAACTCGGAAATGTTGCTGATGTCACTGCTCTTGCCTTGTTCTTAGCCAGTGCCGAAGCTCGCTACATTACGGGACAAGTAGTAGCTACTGATGGTGGAATGACTATGTAATGGAACTCTTTTTCATTCGCCATGGGCAAGCGGCTGATTCGGGCCCCGATGGAGGAGATTTCAGTCGCACGCTCACCGCCAAGGGAGAGAAACAAGCTCGTGCGGCAGGGCAGCTGTTAGCTCATTTGGACCTTGTGCCTGATTTGGTTTTTAGCAGTCCTCGTGCCCGCGCGGTCGAGACTGCAGAAGGCCTGATGGCTGCCGCCGCAATGGATGGGCAGCCAGTGCAACAGGAGTGGCTGAATTTCGACTTCCGCGCACAGATCGTGTTAGATGAACTGGCGGCTTTGCCAGAGGAGATAGGCCGGGTAGCTTTAGTGGGGCACGAGCCCAGTTTTTCCGGAATGGTAAGTTGGCTCTTGGGTGCCGAAGTGGGCTATTTGGAAGTGAAAAAAGCCAGCATCGTTCAAGTGGAGCTTTCGCCCCCATCCCGCCACGGTTCTGTTTTGAAGATGCTGGTTCCTTCCAAGGTGCTTCTGGGTCAGGAGAGTGATTCAGGCACTTAGTAAGGGTTCGTTTTTTAAAGATTTGGTCAAACGAACTCGAGTGAACTTGCTATGGTGACACAAGGCGCTTCTTTAGAACGGTCTTCGCGATTGTCAGAGAGGATTAAAGTTCGTTCAGTAACTCAAAGCCCATGTATTTTCTCGGAATTGACTCCAATGCTCACCGTACCGTCGTGGCCGCGTTGGACTTGGAGTTAGCAGCAGTCGTTGCGGAGGGTTCCTCCAATCACCAGATGCTTTCGGGTTTACCAAAGGGTTCTCGTGAGCAAGATCCTGCGGGCTGGATCTCGGCTTTGGACTCAGCGGTGCGACAGTGCTTATCACGGTTGGGGAAGGGGAGAGATCGGGTTGCCGGAATCGGAGTCAGCGCCCAGAGCCAAGGGGTGGTCGCTCTTGATGCTGATAATCGCATTCTCCGTCCGACTAAGTTGGCTGGTGATACCACCATGCAACAAGAGTGTGAAGAGATCAGTCAGGCCTTCGGCGGTCCTCCCGGTATGATTGAGCTCGTAGGCAATATTGCTTCGCCCGACAGCGCTCCAGCATTCCTTCATTGGCTAAAAAAGCGGGAGCGACATCATTTCGAGAAACTCGCGACCATCTTAATGCCGCATGATTTTCTCAACTACTGGCTCACGGGAGCCAAGCGGATGGAATATGGCGATGCCTCCCTATCAGGTTTGATGGACGTGCGTAATCGGACCTGGTCGCAGCCAATGTTAGATCTCATCGATGCTCGACTGGCGGCTTGTCTGCCATCCCTCTATTCGTCTCGTGGTTCGCAGGGATTGCTACGTGCCGATCTTGCCGCTTCTTGGGGCTTGTCGGGAGAGATTTTAGTAAGCGCGGGCGGTGGCACCGCCATGATGGAGGCCATCGGTGCTGGGAATGTGAGCTCCGGTGGAGTGACCGTAAGGTTAGGCTATCAAGGAAGAGTCGCGGGGGTGAGTGTGGAGCCCGTTATCGACCCACGGGGTCAAGTGAGCTGTCTTTGCGATAGCACCGATCAATGGATGCCGACCGTGGCTACCTTGGGAGCGACTGATCCGCTTGAGATGGTGAGCAGTACTTTTGGTTGGACTTCCGATAAGTTAGAGCAAGCAGTGGAAGCGGCCCCTTGCGGAGCGGAGGGCTTAGTTTTCCTCCCTCTTTCGGAGACCACCGAGCGGGGAGTGCCTGCGCGTTTCCTCCACGGGATGACTCGCGAGAATTATAATTCCCTGAATCTTGCCCGAGCTGCGGCCGAGGGTGTGGCCTTAGAATTTGGACATAATCTGGAGTGTATTATGGAGCTCGGCTTTGAGCCCAAGCACGTCCACGTCGCAGGAGATTGGTCCCGGAGTGCGGTCTGGCGGCAGTTGGTTTCTGATGTTTTCGGATTGCCTGTTGCCGCAGTCAAGGGAGGTGACGGAGCCGCACTTGGCTCCGCGTTACAATCTGCGGTGACTTTCTTTGCCGAAAGCGGCGAAGATCTCAGTTACCAAGAAATTGCAGCCTATGCTGCAGAACCTGCAGAGGGCAGTCGTTGTGAACCCAATCGGGAAGAGCATGAGCGCTATCGCGAGATTCTCTCCCATCGTCAGTTCCTGGGTGAAAGCTTACAGGGCTCTGCTTTGGTATGAGTAAGGAGAACGAGGTTCGCGCCAGTTGGAAGGCGGTTGCGCTTGGCAATGTCGCTGGGTGGTTTGCGGTTTCGCTTGCGAAAACGCTGCGCATGACCATTCAGTATCGCTGCGAGGGGCCTTCTACCAAAGGACCTTGTATTTTTGCTCTCTACCATAATCGCATGATTGGAGCGGCTGGGGCAGCAGCACCTTGGTTGGTCTTTCGCCCCGGGGTCGTTCTAACTAGTGCCAGCGATGATGGGGCTACCGTAGCTGCTGCGATGCAGTGCTTTGGATTAGGTTCGGTGCGTGGTTCGTCTTCTCGACGTGGAGCGGCTGCGCTGGTAACTCTCAAGAAGGCGATCAAGACAGGTCAACATGTCTGTATCACGCCTGATGGACCTCGCGGACCTTGTTATCAGATTCAACCTGGGATTGTGAAATTGGCCTCTGTGACAGGAGTGCCCATCATTCCCTTTTTGGTCACTTACGAACGCTATTGGTCGCTGAAATCGTGGGACAGGTTCCAGATTCCCAAGCCTTTTAGTCAGGGAAAGGTCACTTTTGGGAAAGAAATCCGTATTCCCGCCAAGCTCACGCCAGAAGAATTCGAAATAGAGCGGAAAAAGGTGGAGGAAATCATGCGAGAGAGCTTGAATCCTGCCGAGCGATGAAAGTAATCGATGGCAAAGCGGTTTCCGCAAAAGTTTTAACAGAGTGTCAGGCCGAAGTAACGTCCCTGAAAGCAGAGGGTATTTCTCCAGGTTTGGCTGTCGTCTTGGTAGGGGAAGACCCTGCTTCTCAAGTCTATGTCGGTTCTAAGGTAAAAACCTGTGAAGAGATTGGTATCTATTCACGCAAAATTGTGCAGCCCGTCGATATCTCCGAAGAGCGTTTGTTAGAGATCGTACATGAGCTCAATGTCGATAACGCGATTCATGGCATTTTAGTGCAGTCACCACTCCCGTCTCATATCGATGAGGCGAAGATTGTCGAAGCCATTGATCCAGCTAAGGATGTTGATGGTTTTCATCCTGAGAATGTTGCCAAACTGACCCTCGAAGACTCGACTGGATTTGTCGCCTGCACCCCGGCTGGGTGTATGCGTTTGTTAGAAGAATATGGCGTCGAGACTGCTGGTAAAGAAGTGGTGGTCGTCGGGCGTAGTATGATTGTGGGTAAGCCGATGGCTCTACTCTTGGTCGCGCGAGGAGTGGACGCCACCGTTACTATCGCTCACTCACGAACTAATGATCTCGCTGCGGTCTGTCGTCGTGCAGATATCTTGATCGCGGCGGTAGGTCGCCCTGAGATGATTACCGCCGACTTCGTGAAAGAAGGCGCTGTAGTCATTGATGTAGGAGTTAATCGAGTAGACGACGCCACCAAGAAGCGAGGTTATCGCCTGACTGGTGATGTCGATTACCAAGGGGTGGCCGCGCAGTGCGAAGCCATTACGCCCGTGCCTGGTGGCGTAGGACCAATGACAATCGCGATGCTCATGAAAAACACCCTCAAAGCCGCGCGGCAGATTGGTTAAGCCCAAGGCAAAGGGGTCACGCCGGGCATGGGACTGGCGTAGGTTCCGTCTGCTTTCGGTTGCACGGGGGCGGGGGTGTCCCAGTTGATGTCATCGGGGAGGAGGGAGTAGTTGCTCTTGACTGCTTCGTCCCAATGCACTTCTTGCCCGGTATAAGTCGCGAGACGACCGAGAACGGATGTGAAGGAACTATCAGCACCATAGTAGGCATTGTTCAGCGGAGTATTGTTCTGGATAGCCTCTACCAATCGATCATGTTCGACTTGGGTGGGGTTGCCTTCACCGCCACGTGGGGTACGGTGACGCCAGAGGGTTTTCCCTTGGTAGTCCTTAATCACGCCTGTGCCGAGGGTGAGGATACCTTTGGTGCCGTGAATTTCTTCTCCGACACGGCTTTTCGTTCCGCGAATGTGACGGCATTGGCTATTGAGAATTTTATTATCAGCATAGCGATACTCGACGTAATGATGATCGAAGATTTCGCTTGTTTTGGGGTCTTCCCAACCAGTTCGTCCACCCATTCCTTGAGCACGGACAGGATGACCACCTCGTTCGCTATCGCCACTCATGAACCAGTTAATAACATCGAGATTATGGACATGTTGCTCGGAGATATGGTCTCCACTAAGGTAGTTGAAGTGGTACCAATTATGCATTTGATACTCCAATTCGCTCCAACCTTTTCGGCGAGTAACATTCCAAGGGCGAGCTCCATTCCAGTAACATTGGGCGGAAATGATATCTCCGATCAAGCCTTCCTCATGGACTTTATCAAAAGCTTGCAGATAGGCTTCTTCGTAATGCCGTTGTAATCCGACCACGACTTTGAGCCCTTTGCGATCAGCTTCTTCAGCTGCTTTGATGACTCGATTGTAACCGTGAGCGTCGATGCAGACAGGTTTTTCCATAAAAACATGTTTGCCTGCCGCTACCGCTGCTTCGAAGTGAAGAGGACGAAAGCCAGGAGTGGTGGTGAGAAGTACTAGATCACAGTTTTCAATGACTTTCTGATAAGCATCAAAGCCGACAAATTGACGTTCCTCTGGAAGGTCAATCTGGTCGGTCATATTTTTCTTTTCGAGCTGTTCTCTAATGAGCGCAAGTCCACCTGCTTTGCGAGGACCATTTCCTTGGAGGCGGCTTTCGAAGGCATCACCCACTGCTACCAATTGCGCGCCCGGATTTGCCTTGAGGGCTTGGATGACTGCGGCAGAACCACGGCCTCCGCTACCAACAAGACCGATACGCATCCGATCACTGCCTGCTACGTTAGCTGAAGCCGCGATAGGAAGGTAACCTAGGCTGGCCGCGGTAGCTCCAACTCCGGTCAGAAATTTACGACGATTGGGAGGTGAAGTGATAGCTGTGGTCGGGAGATCTTGATTCATAATATTTCTGAGAAAAGGTTACGGAGTTTCTAAAGATGAACTTTCAAGCTTAGTTATTTTCGATGCCACGTCCAGAATTCCAGATGCGGTGCATTTCTTCAGCAGAGGGGACTTCGAGAGGACGTATGAGGCGGAAGCCCAACCACATGGCATTGGTGTGGTACCAGATCGATTTAGGAAGTTGAGGATCGGAAATTTTCCAAGCGGATGCCGATTGGAAGCGGGTCGCACTTCGCAACATTTCAGGAGGATCAAACCAGCTCCCGCCGCGAGCCACTCGAGGATAGATATTCTCGGAAGGAGCCTGGATAGGGGATTCCAGCAGTCCTTCGGCGGCAGGATATGCGCCATAGCCATCGAGAACCCATTCGATCACATTGCCGTGAATATCATGTAGGCCCCAAGGGTTGGGCTTTTTCTTGCCGATGAGTTGATACTTTCCTCCGGAATTATCCCAATACCAAGCATAGTCGTCTGCTTGGGAGGGGTCGTCTCCCCAGCTGAATGCGGTCGTGGTGCCCGCTCGACAGGCGTATTCCCACTCAGCTTCCGTCGGGAGGCGGTAGAAGTGGCCCGTCTGAGCAGAGAGCCACTGGCAGTATTTGAGCGCCGCGTGTTGCGTCATGCTAATGGCGGGAAATCCCTTTGTTCCCATCCCAAAGCTCATCTCGGTGTAGGGGGTAGTTGGCTTAGAAACCGCATCCGGCACGGGCGCGTCGTCTGGGAGCTTTGCTGGGGAACCATCCTTGTTACGCGAGACATTGGTGATCATGAAGGGCTCGTACTCGTCCCACGTGACTTCAAATTTACCCATCCAAAAGGGTTTGATGGCGATTTTCCGCTGCGGGGCCTCATCCTCGTTGCGGCCTGCTTCGCTATCGGGGCTTCCCATCACAAACTCTCCTCCGGGAATGGGAACCATGGCGTATTCGGCACCCGTTTCGGGCACCTTACCTGGGTAAGGTTTCATCGCTTCAGCATCGATCTGATCAGAAGTTGCGATGATTTTTGCTCGAATCTTTTTTATCAAAGCTAAGTCGTCAACTGGTGTGCCCATGGCATGATGAGGGAGTGCTAAGAATAGAAAAGGCAAGAGTGGTTTCATTAAGTTTGAGTTCTTTGAGTTGTTAATTTTTGCGGGTCAATTCAACAAAGACATCTTCGAGGGTGCCAACATGACGATGGAGAGTACGCACGGGCCATTTTTTTTCTGCCGCCATTTTGGAGAGACGAGGGCGAGTTTCGGTATTCGAGTCGACGAGGAGGGTCAGGTCTTGCCAATTTTCGCTCGAGGAATGGTTAAGGTTGACCTTCTTGATGTGAGGAAGAGTTTCAAGTTCGGAGATGAGCATTTCTTTAGGGGCCTGAATCTCGAGCGAAATATTCCCTGCCGAGCGCATGTTCTTTACGAGATTAGCCGGGGTATCATTGGCTTTGATGTGTCCGCCTTCTAGGATGATCACTTTCTTACAGATCATCTCAACTTCAGACAAGATATGTGAAGAGAGAAAGATGGTGCGGTCCGCAGCGAGATTTTTAATCAAGTTCCGGATAGAGCGGATTTGATTAGGATCGAGCCCGTTAGTGGGTTCGTCGAGAATTAAGAGCGGAGGATCGTGGATCAGGGCGTCTGCTAGTCCCACTCGCTGACGGTAGCCTTTGGAGAGGGTCTTGATCATTTTTCGTCTCACTTCTTCCAGTCCACATTCTTCGATCACGATATCGAGCCGTTTTTGGAGTTCCTTTCCGCGCAAGCCTTTTAACGTACCGCGATGTTTGAGGAATTCTCGGACCCGCATTTCACGATAGAGAGGGACATTCTCGGGCATGTAACCAATCTGGCGTCGGGCGTCGATAGATTGGCGAAAGATATCAAAGCCTGCAATGCTAGCTCCTCCCGAAGTCGGCGGATGGTAGCCAGTGAGCACCCGAATTGTTGAGGTTTTGCCTGCTCCGTTAGGGCCCAAGAAACCTACGACATCGCCACTCGCTACCTGGAAGGAGATGTTATCGACCGCAGTGTGGCGCCCATAGGCTTTGGTAAGATTTTCAACCTCGATCATACTCCCAAAAAGGTGCGTAGCTTTCGGGAAGAGTGCAAGCCGCGATCTGAGTTGTTCCTTATTTCACGAGGTCATCCTCGGTGTAGGGAATTCGATCGGGTCCTGCTGACCGAATTTCGATCTGATCACGAGATAGGGGATGGATAATGATTGGGCTTCCGTAGCGATCAATGAGTTGTTTTTGTTGATTCAAGTGGCTTGAGTCAGCTGAGAGATAAGGCTCTTGTTGCCCTTGCGAGCCTAACAAAAACTGTACTAAGTCTGCGTTGGTAGCGTAATGCCTAGGATCTCTTTGCTTTACGAGAATAAAGACATTGTCGAGGTAGTTTCTCAAAAGGACGAGGTCTTGCGCTGCAGTGCTCGTCTCGCTAGCGTACTGAAGAAGCATAGCATCGTCTAGAGTTGACTTCTTAACTTTAGGCAGAAGAGCTTGTGCAGGAATGGGTGGTGAAATCTGGATAGGATCGTGATTCTTTTGAACTGGTTCTTCCGCCGAATTCTCAGTTTTTTTAGTGAGATGAAGTACCAAAGAAACTAACAAAGTGGCTATTCCAAGAGAGTAAACGATGCGACGAGGAGAGGACCTCATAAGCGTTAACTTGGGAGCTCGAACTGTGCTGGTTTTAAGAAACCGATAGGGAGACTAGAAGGATCCAAGGGATCAGCAGTCTTGACGTCGTAGAAGTTTGCTAAGTTTGGCAAAACCGCTTCGAAATCGTCAGGAGAGAGCCCGAACCATAGGAGTAATTCGGCAAAGAACTCATCGACGGAGGTAGTTGGTAAGAGACGACCTCCTCGCCCAACGTCATTAGGTCCATTAATTGTTAGGTTGGGGAATTCTCCCAGGACCTGGCCACCGGCAACGGAACCACCCATTACCATTTGGTTACCACCCCAAGCGTGGTCGGTGCCGCGTCCGTTTGACCGTAGGGTCCGTCCAAAGTCAGAGGCGGAGAAGGTAATGACCGAATCTTCGATCTCTAGTTCTTCCAATGCACGCTGGAAGGCTTCTAGCGCGGGGGATAGCTCCTGTAGCATCTCATCCTGATTATTCAGGAGTTCACCATGGTGATCCCATCCGCTGTAGGACAAGAAGATGGTCTGCCGGCGTAGCCCTAATTGCTCGCGAAGGTGAATCATTCGCAGCGCAGCTTGTAATTGTGCAGAGATAGGATTCTGCGGAAATTCGGTTGTAATAAAATCATCGGGAACAGAGTCAAAAGACTGCTGCACCAGTTCTTGTTGGTCCACGGATTGTTTGGTGAGTTCTGCAAAAGCAGTTTCCATGAGATTAGTATAGTGCTGGTCGATCATGGATTTGACCGCGATATTTTTTTGTACGTTTGCGTTACTCGCCGCGGTTCCTTCTTCGGAGAAAGAAAGAGCTCCATCGACGGTCATTACGAACTGCTGGGTTTCGCGACCGACTTGAAAGATGTTATTCCCAGCAAAGGAAAGAGACATCGAGGCCAGGTCTTGATTGTGAGTTGAGTGGAGAATGTCAGCTGCGCGCCCAGCCCAGCCAGCGAGGTTGGTGCCACCTTGAGGGATGGAGGTCTGCCATTGTTCCACCTGATCGATGTGGGAGAATAGAGCTTGTGGGATGCGTACTGTCTCTTCTTGCAGTTGAGTCATGCTGGTAGGTTCTACCAGTGTTCCGATATTTGAAATGAAGGATAGACGGCGGCGTTCGGGTATTTCGTCAAGACCATTGAAGAGTCTTTGGATGCCCTCTGTACTGGAGTGGAGCCCATAGAGTTGGCCGTCTCCTCCTGATTGATCGAGGGTCAGGAGTGACTCCTGTGGTAGTGCCAGGCTCGTTCGCGAGGCCAGATATTCGGCATAACGGGCAGCGTCGCGGGGGACGAGTAGATTAAAGGAGTCGATGCCCCCGTGGAGAAAAAGGCAAACCAAGGTCTTCGCATCCTCACTGGTAGCTGGGAGGCCCGCTGCAGCGGCTTGTCCGGCCATCTTTAAGTTCAATAACGTAGACATGACCGAAGTCGAGCCTAGAGCAGCACAGGCAGATTCACCTAAAAATTTGCGACGGTTCATAGAACTAAAAAGGGAGGCAGCAGAGTTATCGTTGAACGGCTCCTTGGGGAGACATGAGGGCGAGATAGAGCGCGAGACGGACTCGCCCTCCGTCATCAGTTGGGTCCGTGTTATCGAGAGCGGTTAGGATGATTTGGCGGGTCTCGGGATTGAGTTTTCCGGCACAAACAACCAGATTGACGTAATCAACGAGAGCTTCGTGATCCGAGACGAGAGGTAGAAAGTCTTCGTAATTTGCAGGGAAGGAGTAGAGGTTGTGAAGCTCGAAGCCGTGGTTCGCTTGTTCCCAAAGTTTGTTAGGGAAGGAGACGGCGCTATAAGAATTGGTGATCTCGAACGCTGGCCCGACCAGACCGCTCTCGGTCAAAGTGCCGGGGGCTCGGTAGTCGGGGCGATAGAAGTTAAAGACTGAAGGTGAGGACATCGCCTGTTGGAGAGAAGCGTCGTAGTATTCTCCAAAGTCC
>CALFBF010000083.1 GCA_937949965.1 uncultured Roseibacillus sp. | reverse complement strand
AGAACTCGCACAATTGCGCGACCAACCTGCATTGCCAGTTCGGGGGTGATTGGGAATTCATTTGCGGTCCCACGAATGCCATCAGTTCCAAAAAGTTTCATACCAAGAGTGCAACGGCGTATAAGGGAAGACAGCGTAAAGGTCACGACTGAACTAGCAGGTTTACCTCTCGCCTATTCTCCCTTAACGTCTCGTCATGCTCGCTCTCAGATTCTCGCTCTGTATTCTTCTCGCCCAAGGTGTCTTTGCTGAAGATTCCGAATGGTTTTCTCTTTTCAATGGGAAAGATCTCTCTGGTTGGACCCCTAAAATCACAGGCCATCCCCTTGGTGAAAACGCACACAATACCTTTCGAGTAGAAGACGGGATTCTGAAGTGCAACTACGAGGACTACCCTTCCTTCGATAAGCAGTTTGGACATCTCTACTCCAACTTAGCCTACTCACATTATCTGCTCCGTTTGGAATATAAATTCGTCGGAGAAATGATGCCCGATGCTCCCCATTACGTGAATCTCAACAGTGGAATCATGCTGCATGCACAACCTCCCCAGAGCCTCACTTTGGAACAAACTTTCCCCGCTAGTATTGAATTCCAATTCCTCGCCGACGAAGGAAAAGGACCCCGCCCCACTGGCAACGTCTGCACTCCCGGAACAAATATTGAGTATGAGGGGGAATTCACCACTCAGCATATCGTCAAATCCAGTGCCGAAAACCTCGCTCCCGATCAATGGGTCGCAATCGAAGTCGAAGTGCGAGGTAGTGAGGAAATCATCCACCGTGTGAACGGCAAAGAAGTGCTCCGTTACCAGAAACCGCAACTCGATCCCAAGGGACGAGTCATAGCGACCAAAGCCCTCCTCGAAGCAGGCGCACCTCTCCTCCTCAGCCACGGACACATCGCCTTGCAGGCAGAAGGCCAGCCGGTGTGGTTCCGAAATATCCGCTTAAAGCCACTCAAACCCTAGGCCTCAGACCACGGCACTGAGCGCGAGGGCTCCTAACCAGCCGATGAGCGAAATTATGACGGTGGCGACGCTCCACGAGCGGAGAGTCTCTTTCTCAGTAATGCGAAGGTAGCGACTGATGAGCCAGAAGCCACTGTCATTGACATGGCTCAGCGTGGTCGCTCCAGCAGCGATCGCCACCACCACGAGAGCGAGGTGAGCCTGGCTCAGAGCGATTGGTTCCAAAATGGGGGCCATGAGCGCAGAGGCTGCAATCATGGAAACGGTGGCCGAGCCCTGCGTCACGCGAACCACGGTGGCTAGTAACCAAGCGAGGGTAATGGGCCCGATCGCGAGATTCGACATCTCTCGAGCGAGGGTCTCGCCCGCTCCACTATCGACCAGGACCTGCTTAAAAACTCCGCCCGCTCCGGTCACCAAAATAATCACCCCCGCTGGGCCCAAGGCCTTGGTTCCTAGCTCCATCAACTCCTCACGAGTCACCCCGCGACGGGTGCCCAGAAGCCACATCGCGAGCAGAGTCGCGATCAATAAGGCGACAATGGGATGCCCCAGAAAACTCAGCCACTGATGCGCTATCGTTGGGTCCGCCTTCCCCCTCACCGTATTGACCACCGCAGATGAAACGATGAGCACGATGGGTAGGCCAATGAGTGCTAAAACAAGACGAAAAGAAACGGGAGAAGCGAACTCATCACTCTCCTCCTCATTACGAGGCTCCGGGATTGCCAGGTTCATGCGCGGAACAATCCACTTCGCCCACATCGGCCCCGAAATGATCGCCGCAGGAAGTCCCACAATTGCGCCGAACAAGATAACCCACCCAAGGTCCGCTCCAATCGCCTCGGCCACAATAATGGGCCCGGGCGTGGGGGGCACAAAGGCATGAGTGACCGCCATCCCGGCGAGTAAAGGCAAACCAAAAGCCAACATTGGTTTGCCTTGAGTCCGAGCCAGTGCCAGTAACAAAGGAGCCAAAATCACGAGGGCAACATCCAAGAACACTGGAATCGAAATGAGAAAACCAGCGACTACTAAGGCCCATGGCGCTCTCTTCTCACCGAAGGCGGATATCATCCGTCGGGCTAATACTTGCGCACCTCCCGAATGCTCTAACAGAATTCCGAAAATTGCCCCGAGACCGATCAGGATAGAAACAAGTCCCAAGCTCGACCCCATTCCCTGCACCACAGTATCCGTAATCTCGCCCATGGGCATCCCCACGATGAGCGCGAAGAATAAGGCCCCGACTAACAAGGCCACAAAGGCTTGGAAACGGAGCCAAAGAATGAGTCCCAATAAAAAAAGGACAGCAACGATAACGGCAACGATGGGATAATCGGCAAGCATCTTCCTAAAAGGCTCCCATAGACTTTCTCTCCACGACGAATAAAAAGTGACCGTGGAAGAAAAAAAGAAAGAACATGCCTTGAGATGCTATCGACGCGGAACAGCTCGCACTGCACCGACCGAGATCCCACCATCGACTAACAGCGTCTGGCCCGTGAGATAGGCGCTGGCGTCACTCGACAAGAATACTAATGCTCCATCCAGATCACCTGGCGCACCTGGACGCTTGAGAGGAATCCGATCGGTAAGGTAATCCACCCACTCCTCATCCTCATACATGACGACATTCTGAGCGGTCTTGAACCAACCAGGGGCGAGACAATTCACGGTGATGCCATGCGGTCCCCAATCGTCGGCTAAGCTCATGGTCATCTGCTTCGTTCCACCTCGACTCGCCCCGTATGGAGCTAGGCCGGCATAACCATTCACCGAAGTAACGGAGCCAATATTAACGATGCGGCCATACTTCCGAGCGATCATGCGACGAGCGCACGCCTGTGCGACAAAAAAGACTCCGCGAAGATTTGTTTCGAGGATGAGGTTCCAATCTTCCCACGTCACTTCCAGAGCAGGCTTGCGCACATTGCAACCAGCATTGTTGATGAGGATATCAATCGCGCCAGCAAGCTCCCAAGCTTGCTCCACGCAGCGCTCAATACTCTCTTGATCACGCACATCTAACGACACTGGCCAAGCCCGTCGCCCGAGAGCTTCCACTTCGGCAACGGTTTCTTGCAGGGCATCCCGATCGCGGCTAGTCACCACGACATCCGCACCAGCCTCGGCCAAGGCTCGTGCGAACCCTTTTCCTAAACCCCGACTCGCTCCTGTGACGAGAGCGACCTTCCCTGCGAGATCAAAATTACTCATGAATTTTCAGTTGGTCTAACAATAATCTTTAAGGCGCCTTTCTCTCCGGCAGCAGTAAAGGCAGCCGCTCCTTCAGCTAGCGAATATCGATCCGAGATGAGGGGTTTCACTTGAATATCACCAGCAGCAAGAGCTTGCAAAGCCTCAGGATATTCCCCGGCAATGGCACAGCTACCAAGGACATCAAGCTCGCGAGTGACCACTGCTTGCAATGGAAAAGAAACTTCTGGCGAAAGGTTGCCGACCAAAATCAAGCGCCCCCCCTTGGCCACTGAACGCACTGCCAAGTTAACGGTGGGCGTAATGCCGACCACCTCGAAGGCGAGATCAAAATCATGCTCAGTAAGTTCCTCGGGAAGAAAGGCGGCCTCCGCTCCCAGCTTACGAGACAAAGCAAGTCGCTCCTGATCTTGATCAACAGCGGTGACCGCCACCCCCACTCGTTTCAAAGCTTGGATTACTAACAAGCCAATTAAGCCAGAACCAATTACTAACGCACGCTTGCCAGGCTTACTCCCTGCACGTCGTACCGCATGGAGGGCCACTCCAACCGGTTCTGCAAAAGCAGCTTCCTCAAATGAGAGATTATCCGGCAGGCGATGCAGGATGCGTTGAGGCACGAGCAACTGCTCCGCGAACGCACCATCACGACGGAATTCTGCGCAAGAGACCCCTACCACTTGACGAGCATCGCAGAGGTTTTCGCGGCCTTCCCGGCAGTAAGCACACTCCCCACACCAGACCGTTGAATCAAAAGTGACCCGGTCTCCCGGAGCCCACTCGGTAACGCCTTCTCCAATTGCCGAAACGATGCCACTGCCCTCGTGCCCCATCACCATGGGGGGAATGCGGCGTCCTGTGCTGCCATCCATCCCGTGCAGATCGCTTCCGCAAATCCCGCAAGCCTTGATTGCGATGCTCACTTCGCCAAATCCCGGAGTGATCTCCGCTCGCTCCTTCACCTCAAACTGCGAGGGAGCAGTTAATTCTAAAACCTTCACTGCGTCAGCATTGAAAGCCAAAGGATGAGGAGCAAGGAGATTCCCCCTCTTCACTGGAATGTAGCCAGAAAATCCGTCTCAACAACAAGCTCCTAAATAAAATCGAGAGGAGAGAAACGATCACCCAGAATTTTCTCAGAATCGGTCTGCAACCACTTGTCTAACAGAGTTGCGTAAACTCGACGGAAGTCAGTATTGAATTTAAGATCTCCACGATCGAGCTCGGTGAGACTAGGGTAATCTCCGTAGAGTCCGCCTTTCACTCCTCCTCCCGCCACAAAGAGACAGGAGCCTTGGCCGTGATCGGTGCCGCCACTTGCATTCTGTTCTACGCGACGGCCAAATTCCGAAAACGTCATCACAGTCACGCGCTTGTAATTGCCTTGCTCTTTCAGGTCCGTGAAGAACGATTTGAGAGCGGTGTCCAGTTGGCTCAAGAGCTGATCGTGACGCCCTGCTTGCTGACGATGAGTATCAAAGCCACCATGATCGACATAGTAGACCCGAGTCGGCATTCCTCCCGCAATCATCCGTCCTACTAGGCCAAGACTTTTCCCAAGTGGCGTTCCAGGATAGCGAGTTTGCGTCCCATGGCGACGCGCAAGCTCAACGACTTCATCGGAACTCACCTGCGCACTGAGCGCCACTCGCTCAAGGAAAGATGCGTTATCCTCCCCCACTACACCACCATAACCAGCAGCTGTGGCAACAGAGTCGCCAACACTTTCCGTCATTTGGTCCGGAGCATTGAGATCTGCGAAAACTTCTTCCGCGACTTCCTGCTCATTGCCACTATGAATCCAGCGATAAAGCTCTGGCGCCGAAAGGCTAATTCCTGAATTCTTTTTCGCACGGAAAGCTTCAGGCTCTGTTTTGCGTAAGCTCACGCCCATCATGGGATCACTCCCTTCGCATTGATTGTCAAAATACCGACCTAACCAGCCGGTCTCGGAACGGTTAGCCGGATCCCCTTTCTCCCAAATTGAAGTCGAGACAAAGTGAGAGCGATTCGGATTGGGGTAGCCCACACCCTGCACAACCGCGAGTTCGCCTTCATCGTAAAGTCCCGCAAGCCCCTGCAGATTTTTATTCAAACCGAGACCGTCTTTGAGAGCAATGAGGTCTTGCTCCTTTTTCGCCAAATTCGGGCGCGCCTTTTGATAAGCGTCATCTTGAAAGGGCACAACGGTATTCAGGCCGTCGTTACCACCAGCCATCTGCAAGACGACTAGGATCTCATCATCTTTTCCGCTCACTGCTTGGGTCGCTAGATCACGGGCATTGAGTTCCATCTCGCCAAAAGTGCGATCCAGAAAAAGAGGTAAAGTCCACGACGCGGAGGCGCCCCAAATACCTGTTCGCAAAAAGTCTCGGCGGGTTTTAAAATTAGGATTCATTTTTCTTTTTCTACTAGGGATTACGTAAGTTGATAAGCAGGAGTGGACATCATTAGATGCATGAGTTCGGCAATGTCTTCATCGTTCAACAAATCGTCTTTCTCTACTTTGACCTTGGCGTAGTTCTCAAAAGCTTTTCGGTCTTTGGAAGAAGGAGTTGCTTGGAAGAGACGAAAGCAAAGAACATCGACCAAAGTGACTGGATCTTTTCTCTGCTCAGGGGTGACTAAGCTCGCAACCGTGAGAGACGGCATTCCTCTCAAGAGCTTACGCCCCTTGCGCTGCTGCCCTTGCCCCAAGGCACCTAAAATCTTACCCAACTCGCCACTGGCGCCCGTCATGAGACCTGCAAAATGATACCTCGCCAAAAGGGTATTGGTATTAACCCATGCCTTCCCCCAATCCCAACCAGCGACATTAGGCGGCCGGAAGGGAACTTGCCCTAACTGAGTCAACACCCCTAACAAAATTCCGTCCGGGAGCTTACCCATTTCAAGCTGGCGATTCATCATCAAGACAAAGCTCAATGGCGACTTGATCTGAGAACGCATCGAAGCAGCAGAATAGAACTCTGGGCTTAAGAATATCTCTCGTAAGAGAGGAGATAGCTCGTAGTTCTCAGCCGCAAACTGCTTCCCAAGACGCGCAATAAGTTCGGGAGACGGGCGTTCGTAAGCAAAGAAGTCCCAGAGTTTAGCCGCTAAATACTCTGCACACTCTGATCGGGCAAGGGCCAGGCCTACGACATCCGAACCCTCGAAGGCACCCGTATGTCCGAAGATCGATTTCTCACCTTCGTCCCATTGCCTCGTGACGAAGCTGACTTCTCCGGTCGCTCGGTTGAGCTTGTAACCCGTAAAGGCACGCGCGGCTTCCTTCACATCTTGCTCATTGTAATGCCCTTCTCCGAGGGTGAAAAGCTCAAGCAGCTCACGTGCAAAATTCTCGTTCGGCTTCTTCTTATTCGAAAGAGCCGAATCCAGATACAGCATCATTGCAGGGTTCTGAGCCACTTTCTGAGTGAGGCGACCAAAGTTCCCAAGAGCTTCCGAACGAAAGAGCTCATTCTGATCTAACATTAACTGCGGTTGGCGAACCTTCCGGATATGGCTCGGGAAATGATCGTGCCAGAAGAGAGTCATCTTTTCGCGAAGCGGTGCCTCAGTAGTGCGCATTTTTTCAACCCACCAAGCAAACAAAGAAAGCTCCTGTCTTCTGCGCTCCTTCAGTTGAACTCGCTGCAACTCGCGTTCCTTCAGTTGACGTTCCTCGCCGACTAATCCTTCGAGTTGAGCCTTCCGTTCTAGGGAAGCAGCGCGACGACCCTTAGCTTTCCCCGCCCACTCTGGTAGTGGCATAGGTTGTCTTTCCTCCGCAGATAACAACCAATCCACGGCACCTCGTCGGCCTCGTTGATGGAGCGCTCTCACCTCCGAAGGAGATCCTCCAAAACCAGCGCGATTCAGTAAGTGAGCCGCCTCATAAATTGTCCATCGATCAGAAATACGCGCCATGGTATCTCTATAAACCCACCCATTGTGGCAGAGTTGCGTTTTTATTTCTCTTTTCGCTCATCACCGAATTCATTCCGCAAGTCCCTTCCCTCTTATCAAGATTAGGGCTAGGGTGACGGTCAATTGCAAGACGACCTGACACCCGAACTCCTTTCCCCAGCTGGCAACTGGGATTGCGCACGCGCTGCGATCGCCGCTGGAGCCGATGCGATTTACTTTGGGCTGCCCGCCTTCAATGCTCGCCTCCGCGCAGATAACTTCACCGAGAAAGACCTGCCAGAGCTGATGACCTTTCTCCATCGCCATGGGGTGAAGGGCTTCCTGACCATGAATACCCTCATCTTTACTGGGGAGTTGGCCGCCGCTGAAAAGCAGCTCCGCCTCGCGCAAGAATGCGGGGTCGACGCCTTCATTATTCAGGACATCGGCTTAGCTAAAATGGCGGTTGAATTCGCACCTGATGTCGAGCTGCACGCGTCTACCCAGATGACGATCACCTCGCCTGACGGACTGCAATTCATCGAAAGCTTTCTCCCTCTCAAACGAGCGGTCTTGGCGCGTGAACTATCGGTGCGTGAGATCGAAAAATTTTCCAAAGAAGAGCATACCCCTCTAGAGGTCTTCGTCCATGGTGCGCTCTGCGTCGCTTACTCAGGACAATGTCTCACCTCCGAATCCCTCGGCCAGCGCTCGGCGAATCGAGGAGAGTGCGCGCAAGCTTGCCGCATGCCTTATGAGCTCCTCATCGATGGTGAGCCTCGCGATTTAGGCGAGCACCGCTACCTCCTCTCCCCCCAAGATCTCGCTGCCGCCGAGCTCATCCCCGATCTCGTCAGAGCGGGGGTTAAGTCCTTCAAAATCGAAGGCCGACTCAAATCACCCGAGTACGTCACGGCGGTGACTCGCGTCTACCGCCAAGCCCTCGACAATGCCACTGGCGAGAAAAAGAAGTCTCCGCAGATAAACCCGGTCGATAAGTATGCGCTCGAAATGACCTTTTCGCGCGGGCTCACTACGGGATGGCTAGCAGGAACTAACCACCCCTACCTCACCCACGGACGCTTTGGAAAAAAGCGCGGACCTTTCTTGGGCACTATTATCGAAGCCCAGAACGGATGGATCCGACTCGACACTCCCCCTACCGAACAAGTCCCTGCACTTAAGGCTGGAGATGGCATCGTCTTTGATGCCGGAGAGAATCGTGATCTCGAACAAGGGGCGACTATCTTTCGAATCCAAGACGATCGCATCGTCTTTCACCGTGAACTCAGCGGCATTAATTGGGATCGCATTCGCCCCGGAGTGACTCTCTACAAAACAGCGGACCCCGCTCTGGAACGCGAGCTGCGTAAGTTTTGGCAGAACAGTAAACTGCCTGAGAAAAAAACGCCTCTCCACCTCACTGTCAGTGGTCAACCAGGGGAACTCCTCGTTGTGACCGCACGCCAAGGAAACTCCTCACAAGCGGAAGCGCACCAGATTTCTCTCTCCTCAAAAACGACCCTCGAAGAAGCGCGTAAGCAAGGACTCAGCACCGAAGTGCTCACCGCCCAACTCGGTCGATTGGGGAACACTGCCTTCGAGCTCGCCCAACTAGACAACCAACTGCGAGGGTCGTGCCACTTCCCTCTCTCACAGCTGAACGAGCTCCGCCGTGAAATCGTGGCTCAACTCGACGCGCTGCAAAGTCAAACAAGCTCATCCACCCAAAAGAAAAACGAATCCACCGCGCAGACGAAAACTCACTACTCTGAACTGCTTCCCCAGGCGCTCATTCCGTCAGAAAAGGAACCTAGCCTCACCATTCTTTGCCGCACTCTGCCTCAGTTAGAAGCGGCTCTTTTCTGCAAAACGGAAACCGTCTACTGCGACTTTGAAGACCCGCGCCGTTACCAAGAAGCAGTGGCGCTCACTTCCGAGACTGATTCCCAAGTCATCCTCGCCACCCCACGCATCATCAAAGCAGGTGAAACTGGCTACCTGAAACACATTGCCAGCATGAAGCCTGACGGGGTCCTGCTTCGTAATCTTGCGGCTCTGGAATTTTTCCGCGAACGAGACGAGTTGCAGCGGATTGGTGATTTCTCGCTTAATATCGCCAACCCCATTACCGCAAAACTGCTGAAGGAAACGGGACAACTGGATAGGCTCACGATTTCTTACGACTTAAATATTTCCCAAGTCCTCGATCTCCTCGCACAGACTCCACCAGACTGGATGGAGCTGACTCTGCACCAGCACATGCCTCTCTTTCACATGGAGCATTGCGTCTTTTGCACCTTCATGAGTCAGGGCACGACCTATAAGGATTGCGGCCGCCCTTGCGAAAAGCACACCGTTCATCTCCGGGATCGGGTGGGCCAGCTCCACCGCCTCACCGCCGATGTGGGCTGTCGCAATACGCTATTCAACGGTCGTGCCCAGACTGGGGTGAATTTTTACGAACGTCTCCGTAGCGCCGGTCTGAGCCACTATCGGATCGAACTCTTAGACCAAGATCATGAGCAAGCAGTCGATTTGATTGAGGAGTATCGAGCCTTTATCGGAGGGAGGCAATCTGCCACGCAACTACTCAACGGTCTCCCCGCGCTCTCTCAACTCGGAGTGACCGAGGGAACGCTGGCATAGTCTTAAGGGCTTTTGTAAAGTTCCACCGATTTTTTTCCGAAGAACTGTCTTTCTCAACTCTTTGCAAAAGCCTTATTCTCAGGCGAACTTCGACCTCTCTCTGGTGCGCTTTCTTCCTTTTCTGATTCTTCTCATCCTGGGCTACTTCGCAGGTTCTCTGATCGCGCCCTTTGAGGAAGAAGCCGTTCGCAACTATTTAGTTGGCTTTCCTAATGCTGATGAAAAATTGCACCAGCTCCGTCCGTGGGCCGTCTATGGTCTCTGTCTCGTTCCCGCCCTCGGCGCCCTGTGGTACGCTTTTGCCTCCATTCTCGATCGCTACCTCTTTCGCAAGACCCTATCCGCATTTCTCATCACGATGTCGGGATTCCTACTCCTTTATCTCTTGATGGATTTGCAGGACTCGCTCTCGGAACTCACTCAAGCCAAGGATCCCGCTACTTTCTTACCGACCTACTATGGGGTGCTACTCTCGCAGACAATCGTTCTTCTCCTCCCTTTCACTATTCTGTTAGCTCTCCTCTACTCTTTGGGTCAGCTCTCTGCTTCACGCGAGATTATCGCCTTCACCCAGACCGGGCGGGGTATTTTTCGCCTGCTACGCCCACTCATCGTTTTGGGATGCCTGCTTTCGCTCATTTCGTTCTTTCTCAACTACCATCTCGCTCCTTGGTCTCAGGGCTATCGCGACGCTCTGCTAGAATCTACCGAGCGAGGCACTACCTCCCAAGCGAGTAACGTTATCCATCACAACCCAGAG
>CALFBF010000082.1 GCA_937949965.1 uncultured Roseibacillus sp. | reverse complement strand
TCACGTTGACTTCCTCTCCTTAGGTACTAACGACCTCATCCAATACACCGTTGCGGTTGATCGCGTAAATCCACGGGTATCCCAACTTTACAAACCCGCTCACCCCGCAGTCATACGCCTCATCAAAATGACAATTGCGGGTGGTCGCGAACATGGGATCTGGACTGGGATCTGTGGAGAAATGGCAGGAGACCTCATTCTCCTCCCCATCCTAGTCGGACTAGGAATCGATGAATTATCAGTTGGTACTCCCCGTCTCCCCGCCGTTAAGCACGCCATCCGGGCCTTAAGCTACTCCGATTGTCAGGCTCTCGCGGAGGAAGTTCTAACGCTCTCTGAATCGCGGCTGATCATGCAAGCCTCTCGTCGCATGGCGATGGAATGCTACCCCGAACTCCTCTAACGATTAGAGGGACGTGATGGAGGACAAACTCTTCCATTCCTCACTTTGTGCTTTTCACATGGCTCATTTCCGCCTTCAACCCTTGTCATCATGGCAGTTGTTGCAACTAATCTTAAAAAAGGACAGTGTATCAAATATGAAGGAGATCGTGGAATCGTTCTCGGACTCGAGCACCGGACTCCCGGTAAAGGCAACGCCCTCATTGCGGCGACCATCCGTTCCTTCAATAATGGAAACAAGAAAACGATCCGCTTCGCCTCTTCTGACAAAGTGGAAATCGTTGAAACTGATCGCCAGAAGTTAGAGTTCTCGTACTCAGACCCGACTGGTTTCCACTTTATGGATTTGAGCACCTACGAGACCGTTACTTTTGACGAAACACTCATCGGCGACGCCAAGGACTTTTTGAAAGAAGGCCTCGAAGCCGAAATCCTCTTCCTCGAAGGCGAAGCAGTATCAATCGACTTACCCTCTAATGTCGAATTAACTGTTACCGAATCCTCAGAAGGAATTAAGGGTGATACCGCAAACAACCCAACCAAGCCAGCTAAGCTAGAAACCGGGATCACGGTGCAAGTTCCCCTCTTCGTCAAAGAAGGCGACGTGCTCAAAATCAGCACCGCAGACGGCTCCTACGTGGGCCGTGCCTAAAAGAGAGTATCTCAGTGGTTCGGCAACTTGCGCGAGCGAACGTAACAGATACCTTCAGCGAATTGCCTCCACTAAGGTCTTCACAAAAGTTCCCACCTTTTTGGCGACCATTGGGTCTTTAGCATTGTTCTCAATAATTTTAACAATCGCGGAACCCACTACTACGCCATCGGAGACGCTGGCGACAAGAGCGGCCTGCTCAGGAGTGTTGATCCCAAAGCCGACGCATACTGGGACCTGAGTATGGGCCTTAATCCGAGCCACAGTCTCCCCGATACCTTCGGAAGGAGCACCGTGAGCACCGGTCACCCCCGTGCGTGAAAGGGCGTAGATGAATCCCTCCGCACTATCTGCGAGACGAGCAACACGTTCCTCGGGAGTCGTCGGGGCAATAAGCTGGATATGGTGCAGACCTCTTCCACTAGCCAAGTCTGCATTCTTCTCGGCCTCATCAGGAGGGAGATCGAGCAAGAGAATCCCATCTGCCCCTGCCGCAGCGGCATCGTGATGAAACTGCTCATAACCGTAGCTGAAAACGGGATTGAGATAAGTGAACAGGACTAACGGGGTCTGATAATCTTTCCGAAACTCACGAATCAGCTCCAAACAACCTCGGGTCGAACCGCCCGCTTTGAGAGAGCGGTCAGCGGCCATCTGGTTCACAATACCATCCGCCAAAGGGTCGGAAAAAGGCAGGCCTAGCTCGATTACATCTGCCCCAGCCTCTGCGAGTTCGCAAAGAATATTCAAGGAACGGTCAAAGTCCGGGTCCCCTCCTGCCACATAAGCTACAAAGGCCTTCTTACCCTCTGCCCGCAGGCTCTCAAACGTCGTATCCAGTCGATTCACTGGGCGTAATCTCTCTTGTTTGTGAACTAAGAGAAAGTCTTGATTCGAGAATTCTGTCACCGGGTCTCAAGACAGCCTCGAAAGAACAAAGGGTGATTTTTCCCTTTCTCTTTTGCCCAAATTCCCGCATTCCCACCACATGCTCAAAGCCGGAATTGTTGGAATGCCGAATGTGGGAAAATCGACCCTCTTTAATGCCCTCACTCGTACTCGCAAAGCCGAGGCGGCCAACTACCCCTTCTGCACCATCGATCCCAATGTCGGCGTGGTCACCGTACCAGACGAACGCCTAGACGCTCTTTCCAAGCTCTCGGGCTCCAAGGAGCTCATTCCGACAGCGATCGAGTTTGTTGACATCGCTGGTCTCGTGGAAGGAGCCTCGAAGGGAGAAGGACTCGGAAACAAGTTCCTCGCTAACATTCGCGAAGTAGACGCCATCGTTCAAGTCGTACGCTGCTTTGAGAACGACGACATCATTCACGAACTCGGTTCGGTCGACCCCACACGCGATATCGAGATCATCAACTCCGAGCTCATTCTTGCCGACATCGCAGCACTGGAAAAACGGAAGGAATCTCGGGCCAAAAAAGCACGCAGCGATAAGGAAGCCGCTGCCGAAGTCGCTTTGTGCGAAAAGCTCATCCCCCACCTCGACTCTGGTAAACCTGCCATTACAGCCGACCTAGACGACGACGAACGCACCCTCCTCAACCGAGAGTTCCCTCTCCTCACTTCCAAGAGAACCATCTTCGCCTGTAACGTAACGGAGGACGAACTTGGCGATGCCGTTGCTAATCCCGATAACCACCCCATGGTCCAAAAAGTGCGCGCCTACGCGGCAGAAGCACATGGCGCAGAAGCGATCGTCATCTCCGCTCGAATCGAAGAAGAACTCATTGATCTCTCTCCCGAGGAAGCCAGCGAATTCCTCACCGATATGAACGTCTCGGACTCAGGCGTCTCCACCCTCATCAAAGGGGTCTATCATCTCCTCGGTCTACGCACCTATCTCACTACTGGTGAAAAGGAAACACGTGCTTGGACCATCATCGCAGGAGATAAGGCTCCTGCTGCTGCAGGGGTGATACACACCGACTTTGAGCGCGGCTTCATTGCTGCTGAAGTGGTCCACTACGACGACCTAACAACTCTGGGTTCCAAAGCAGCCGCCCGAGATGCCGGTAAATACCGAATCGAAGGCAAAGACTACGAAGTAAAGGACGGCGACGTGATCGAATTCCGCTTCAACGTCTAAATTTAGCCTATTGAAAATCGCTGATAAAAACGCTCTCTTACTTGGTTCAAATTAATATGAAATCTAGTGAAGCAGAAGAACTCAGCCATCTGTTAGCCCGAATCGGAGCCTATTTAGACCAGAGCACTGCATTCGTTCAGGATCATGATTCAATTGAGAACTTCTCCGAATACAAAAGAGTAATTGGTAAACTCATGGCAGATCTGTTCTTAAACGCGATGACTCCTCTCTATGAGCGATTCCCTGAGTTACTGCCCGACTATCTTGACGGACCACACAAAATCCCGGAATCAGCCTACCTCCCCACTTTTTACCGTCCCGATTCAAATCCAGACGCAATCCTCCCTGACTCTTGAAGGTCATTACGGGACGAGATCAATCTCAACAACCGTTGTCTAAGAAAACGGGTATTAAATTGCTCCTCCACACACGCTATGCACTAGCATCATCGATGCTCAATATGATCAAAGATCACGTGTTCCTTTGTTAGAAAAACCGAGCACTCCGCAAAATGGCAAAAACGGGCCTCGTCCTCGATGAGAGCCTTGTTCGCGGCTTTGCCCTTGTCGGTTTGCAACATCGCGTTGAGCGCCTCTTCGGACTCAAACCAGACTTCTGTAATTCCGTCGTAAGCCGGTCTCATACCACGCACTTCGCGCCCGACATCGTTCATCACAGTGTCGATGGTGTGGCTTTGGACGTATTTCAACGAACCCATTGTTTCCGAGAAACTCTTCACTAATGGGCCGTGATTTTCTTTCCAGTAACGATAAAACTCCTCCTCCGACGCACCTTCTTTCTTCCGCACACAATAGACGAACTTAATCATAGCACACTCGGGATTTGGTAATTGTAAAACCTAGCTATTTGCAGAAGTGAGCTGTTCTACCGCAGCCAGACCGGCATCATCAGAGGGAGCATCCTTCTCAAAACCGAGTCGAATGGTGAGACCTTCATCCCTCTTGAACAAACTCAAACGACCCCCGCTGGCTTCGATAAGGATACAAGCGCGTAACAACTCACCTAAGACCATATTTGTATCTGGACTCACCGCCAACTGGTGTTGACCGTTCTCGAGGGGATAACCTGAAAACTGAAAATCGACGGTATTAAAGTTACTAACAACTCTACAAGTCCCTCCCGGAATCTGCACGACCATGGCCGAAAAGGCCACCATCAGCGGACGCAGAATCTCAGAAAGAGAAGGGGCAGGACCAGGCCAGATACTAGACTCACTTCCACTCGATTGGAGTTCAATCCTCTGGCAACCAATCACCGCTGCTTGAATCACTGCAGCCGGCGGAGCTGTCCGCGACCAGTCAAGCTCACCTTGCCCACTTAATATTTCCTTGGACTCTCGGAAGGCATCTTTAAAGAACTGGCTCTGCGCCAGATAGCGCGTGGTCCAATTCACCCCTTCTTCACGGCCAAGACCCTTGCGTCCTAACATTCCTAGGAAGACACTCCCTGCACGCATAAAGACTGGCATCCCATCGGTGGCAATTGCTTGCGAGAAGGCCAAGTTCGTAACGTTTTGATTCAGAAGCAATTGATCAACATCAAGACCACCTGAATTACTTTCGCTAACAGATTGTTTGCGCAAGGTGAACAGCTCCATCGCACGTCGAAGAGTAATCTCTAGCTCAGGCACATCCCATGGCTTGGTCACGTAGCGATAAATACCACCCTCGTTCACTCCTGCAACAGCAGCGTCTAATTCCGCATAAGCAGTGGAGAGGATGCGCACAATGTCACTATCAACCTCTGCAACTCTAGAGAGAAACTTAACACCAGTCTCACGAGGCATCTTCTGATCGGTAACAATGACTCCGATCTCGTCCTTTCTCTCCTGAAAGATTTCAAAGCCTTCCATTCCATCTCCAGCCAAGAGAATCTTGAATTCATCTTGGAAAAGTCGAAGGAAGGCTTTCCGTGTTTTCTCCTCATCATCGACAAAGAGAATGTAATAGTTATTACCTGCTGGTGGGACTACGTTGTTGTCACTCATGTTAATGTTTTAAAGATTTTTTAGCGAAATTAGTTTTAAGAGATTTTTCGAACTCCCGGTCGTCTAGAATGATTGGAAAATTAAGAGTGAAGTGAGTTCCTTTCCCCACTTCACTTTCGAGTTCTATCTTGACTCCATGCTGCTCCAAAATGCGATAACAAATACTTAACCCAAGACCCATCCCTTGACCAACCTCTTTACTACTATAAAAAGGGTCGAATATTTTTTGCTGAGCCTCTTTGGAAATTCCGCAACCATTGTCACGGAAGTGCAGCGAGATCCACTCGTCATCCTGGGTCAAATCAACTTTGATACGACCTTTCTCGTTTTCACGATCCGCGTCCTTCAAAGCATCCAAAGAGTTCTGGAGGAAGTTCACGAAAACTTGGCAGAGCTGATTAGAATTACCACTGATGTGAACATGGTCTGGTACCGCTGCATCAAAGTTGACGTTCGTTAATCGGTTGCCGAGCAATCGAGAACTAGCTGCCACAACGCTTGCAAGATTCACATCATTATACTGGGTCTTATCCTTAACCGCAAAACTACGGAGGTCTTTCACAATTTGGACGACCCTTTCGAGCCCTTCTTCCACATCCGAAGTCACTTCAAGGAAATCATCCTTCTCTTCGCCAGGGAGTAACTTGGAAAAGGTGCGTAAAGAATAAAGATTAGTCTTAGCGTAGTTGAGAGGATTATTGATCTCATGAATGATCCCCGCGCTCATCTGGCCTAAGGAAGAAAGCTTCTCGGCCTGTACGAGCATAGACTCAGACTCCTTGAGCTCTTCCAAAGCAGCTCCTAACTCTTCGGATTTCTGAACCACTTCACGCTCGAACCGACCCGCATTAAGCAAGTGTGAGATTCGCAGGCGCAGTTCTGTCGGCACGAAAGGCTTAGTGAGAAAGTCATTGGCCCCAGCTTCCAAAGCCAGAATCTTGGAACGCTCATCAATTCTAGCAGTAAGCATGATGATAGGGACACGGTTCAAGGAAGCAGTAGCGCGAATCATTCGACAAACTTCGAGACCATCACGAACCGGCATCATCCAGTCTAATAAAATAAGATCAGGTTGATACTGCGCCGCTAGTTGAAAAGCCTGCTCTCCATCTTCAGCAACCAGTAATTGATAACCTCCTAACTGAGATACGATCAAGTTGCGCACATCAGGCTCATCCTCAGCGACCAGAACCACCGGTTTTTTCCCTTTATTCAGAGCTACCTCATCAGGGCGCACCTTAGGCACTTTGCGAGAGACGATCCGGTCTCCGCTCAGCTGTGCTTTGCGATTGAGTTCTTCAATCACGTCAAGCTTATTGACCTTTACCTTCTTGAGCGAGCCTTCTGCGGCAGCCTTCCCAACAGGGAGATTTACTAGAAAAGTAGTTCCTTTTCCTAAAGTGCTGTTAACCGAGACATTACCATCTAACAAATCAACCAAACTCTTCACCAGAGAAAGGCCGATTCCCGCTCCACGATGCTTCCGTTTGCTACTCGTATCAGCCTGCCAAAAACGTCGGAAAACATTATCACGCTCGTCCTTAGACATTCCCTCTCCCGTGTCAGAGACCATGAACTCCGCAAAACCCTCACTCGTCTCCCGAACCGCTAAACAAACCCGCCCGCCTGGAGGAGTGAATTTAAGAGCATTAGTCGCTAAGTTAATGAGAATTTTCTCAAACTTCATCCGATCTACGGTGTAAGTCCCCTTAGGAGCCTCTGCGACCTTCAGCTCGAGCTTGAGCCCTTTCTCCTCTGCAGTTGGCAGCAAAGAACGATGAATGGAAGAGACAATATCATCAATACGAGTTAATTCGGTTTTAACAATTTGCTCACCACTATCGAGCCGGATGAGATCAAGAAGCTCATTAATCAGCCTGAGCAAGCGAAGTCCGTTATCTTCCATCGAAGAAACTAACGAACGAAACTTCGCATTTCCCTGAATAGGCTCGTAAGACGCCAGTTGATCTAACGGACCTAAAATTAAGGTAAGCGGAGTTCTCAATTCGTGGCTCACATTGGCGAAGAAATTCGTTTTCGTTTGATCAGTTGCTTGCAACTTACGATTGATCTTTTCGAGCCTCTTCCGCTCTGCAGTCAACTTCTCTCGCAGACTGAATTCATTAAGACGGAGTTCGTACAAGAAATAAGTACCCGCCGCCGTGAAAAATCCCGTAACATACAAAAAGAAACTCGATACCGCGACAGGATTCCCCACTTCGCTAGAAGGTTCCGTAGGAATCATGAAAATCAAAAGACTGTAACACCCGCAACAAAACGCGACATTAAAGACTCCGTGCCAAAGAGACCACCTCAATAAAAGACTCGCTCCAACCATGACCAAACACAGTCCAGCGTAATAGGGAGAGGTCGCCCCCCCCGTATTACCGATCATGGCCAGAATACTCAGAATAAGCGAGCCCTCGATGAAATGTCCGATGAGAAGATGTCGTTTTTCACCCCACTTCGTGCACAAAAGCGCGTAAAGTAACAATAAGGTGAAAGCGCACTCGGCCCGTAAAAGGACCAAAATCTTCCAGTCCTCTGGAAATGCTAGCCGGTCCATTACTGAACCTGCAGCAATAAAGATAGCTCCTAATCCGCTTGCGATCTTATAATTGGGAACTCTCGCGATAGCCTCTTCGGCCTCGAAGCGTTCCAAAAACTTCGGGTCGATGGCCTTCGGCTGTATCACTTTGGTGAGTCGGTTCCACATCACGATGAAGAGCCTCTGATTTAGTAAGCTCTAAAAAGAGATTAATATGAGTCGAATCAGATTTCAATTCTTTAAGAACACTTAAATGATTTTTGGGAACGAGATCCATCATTTCTTCTTGTGTTCGCTCAATGAGAGTCCATTCAAGAAAGTCAGACATCACGGCTGGAATGGTGTTGTCACGTGACACATTGGTAACAACTGCCTTGCCCCCATTCTTAACCAGATCAAACATGACCGCAGTCAATTTAGCGCAAAAACGTTGCTGTAAATAATCGAATAACCCTGCACAATAGACTAAATCATAGCTTTCTTTAGGGTAACTCTCACCACGTGAAGCTTGCTTGAGGAAATTCTGAACCGATTCTTCGATTAATTTTGTATTCACTTCTCGCTCCCCTTTCTGCTTCGCTAAATCTAACTGCCCAGCGGTATAACGTAATGTTTCAGGATTAAAGTCCAGGAGTTCAAAATCACAGAACTCACTCACTGAATTCGATTCAATAAACCGCTGCACTTCCTCAGCAGGTCCACAACCAAGGTTTAGAATTCGGGTCCGCAATCCACGATCAGCTCGTTTCTTTGCAACATCACCCAAGGTGCCCACCAAATAATCGATTCGGTTCCGATGCGCTACTACAGGCCCAGTCTGCATAAACGCGTAGTTCAACAATTTTCCAAACAAAGTGGCTCCTTGGTAAGGGCTACCAAGCATCAAATTCACCATTCCATAATCTCCAGCATAGCCCAGAGGTTTAGTAAAACAGCGATAACTGAAGGGTGACTGTAAGATAAAACGATGCGCTGCCTTCATAAGATGATTTCGGTGTATATGCCTATTTTCGGCATCTAATTTCGAAACCACTCGTTCATAATCAGCAAAATGCGATTTGATCTCCAAACTGACAATAGGCCCTAATTCCGCCAAGATTCTACGCTCTCTTTCGGAGCTATCCTCACGATTGGACAAAGCCCCGCATTCCACTCGGTCACACCAACTTTCGAGCCCAGATAAATAAGTCTCCAAATCTGCTACTACTGAGCGGAAAAGTGGTCGAATTTCCTGACTCTCTGCCCACTGAACCGTATGCTCTTCAAGATCCTTCGCTATGTTTTCTAAAAACTCTTCTGATCCAAATGAGTCGAGTAACCAAGGGCCTGAAAGGCGTGCTTCGCACACAACCATAACTCCAAGAGGAACAAGTCCTGAAACCGATAGTTCACCTCGATAGGCCAGTTTTCCTTCAATCTCAATTTCAACATCCCTCAAAATCTCCGAAATTTGAAGAACACTGTCCAAACCTAGTACTTCAAAGGTAACTGAGTCTACCCGAATCTCCTTCACCTGAGCTTGAATACGCTTCCCTCTTCCCGTAATTAACTTAATCGAACTTTGGTTTATACTTTTTCCCGTGCGTGTAAGTGACATTGTTTTATTTTTTCTTATGTTAATTCGCTAACTTCTTGATAAAAAATTCGCAAAGATCCTGATCTTGAATTCTATCTTAAAACTCAAATTTTCTCATCTTTTTGAATTATCATCTCAATACGCTTCGAAATCTAAAGACACAGAAAGTTCAAAATTTTTTACTATCTTCGGAAGATTGAAGCCCTTCTTCTAAAAAACGGGAAGATTCTTGAGAATCCGGACAATTAGAAAAAGCGTAATATTATGATGGACAAGGTCCAAACCATTGCGCAGTCTATATGCACAATGCAAAAAAAGGGACAACGAAAGGCAGCTCTCAAACTCAGCCGCGAAGGGCATCGTTTGATGACTGAAGATGGTCAAGACATCATGACTCTAGCCGAGCAAAACCAGTTTAAGGTGGCAGCAGTGGCCTCTGCTATTGATGCCCAAGTCCAAGAACTGGAAAACGCCATTAAAAAAGCGACAGGCTCAGGCCCCAAGGAATACTTCCGTCGCCACCGCATCATCCTTGCGCAACGCTACCTTCGGATGGGCTATGGAGCAGACCAGATCGTCTCTCTACTGGGCTTTTCTCACTACACTCATCTCGCCCGTGAGGTGAAGTTGTTCTACGGAATGACGATTACGGCTTGGACAAAAAGCGAGCAAGCGCGTTGCCTTGATCCTGCCTACTCCTTTGGGTAGACGATCCTTTTTTTGACAGATTTTTTACGTTAGAGGTTGGACCTTTGTCTCTTGGCATTCACCCTCTCGGCATGTGGACAGGCCGCTTCGCCCAACAAACCGCCGATCTCGTACAGCAATTTGGAGAATCTATTTCCTTTGACTGGCGACTCTATCGTCACGATATCCGTGGCTCTATTGCTCATGCTCGCGCACAAGTAGCGGCAGGTATTCTCACTCCAGATGAGTTTTCCGCGATTGAGAACGGTCTGAAAGCGATTGAAAAACGAATCGAAGCGGGCGAATTCGAATTCTCCACCACCTTAGAAGACGTCCACCTCAATATCGAGTCCGCGCTCACCGCAGACATCGGTCCCACCGGAGCCAAGCTCCACACTGCTCGCTCCCGCAATGATCAAGTGGCAACCGACACTCGCCTCTACTGCCGGGAAGAAATTGATAACATCACCCTGTGTCTTAAGGAGCTACAGAAAGCCCTTCTCGACCAGGCAGAAAAGCATCCTGCGGCACCCATCCCGGGCTACACCCATCTGCAACGCGGACAGCCCGTTACCGTCGGACATCACCTTCTCGCCTATGTCGAGATGTTCTCACGAGACCTCAGCCGTCTTGCTGATACCCGACAGCGCCTCAATGTCTGCCCTCTCGGCTCAGGTGCATTGGCTGGTTCGACCATTAATCTCGATCGAGAAGTAATAGCGCAAGAACTTGGTTTCGACGGAGTGACGACCAACTCTATGGACGCTATTTCAGACCGAGATTACCTTGCAGAACTCCTCTTCAACCTCTCACTCATCGGAGCTCATCTCTCACGTCTCTCGGAGGATCTCATTCTCTGGTCTTCGGCCGAGTTCCACTTTGTGACGCTCTCGGATGCTCATACCACGGGTTCATCCCTCATGCCCCAGAAGAAAAATCCTGACGTATCTGAAATCACGCGAGGCAAGACGGGTCGCCTTTTCGGAAATTTAATCGCTCTTCTTACCGCCGTGAAGGGTCTTCCTCTCACCTACAATCGCGATTTACAGGAAGATAAAGAACCACTCTTCGACTCCGTCGACACCATCCTCCTCACCCTCCGGGTCAACAGCGAAATGATTACCGCAATGACCGTTCACACCGATCATTGTGAAGCGGCGGCAAGTGATCCGATGTTACTTGCGACCGATCTAGCAGACTGGCTAGTCCGCGAAGGAGTCCCCTTCCGCCAAGCACACGAACTCGTTGGCAAAGCTGTTGCCGAATCCCTAGCGAGCCAAACGCCATTGGATAAGCTTGACCTCCCTGCCGTCGATCCCGCTTTTAAGCCCGAAGCTAACGAAGTCTTTAACCTCGCAAAGGCACTGCGCGTAAGGACTAATCCCGGCGCCCCCTCACCCGTTAATGTGGAGCGAGAGGTTGCGCGTTGGCGTGCCGAGCTGGGCGATTAACGACCGAAGGCTGCGGCTAAGCTGGCCAAGTCTACTGGGCCGACCTTATCTGCTGCCAAAATCGCTTCACGCTGTTTAGCCACGATCTCAGAACAACCCTTTTTACCTAAAGTTACCATCTGCGCCATTTGTTCATCGGTGAAAGTTGCCTCCTCACCTGACATTTGCATTTCGACAAAAGAAAGCCCTTCGGTCATCACTAGATTGGAATCTACTGTGGCTGCCTTATCTTCGAGATAATTCAAATCTAGGACAACCTCATCCTGATAGACTCCACAAGAAATTGCTGAGATTAGACTCTTCATCGGGAAATCGTTGAGCTTCCCCTCCGCCATCAATTTGTTGAGAGCAATCGAAACCGCTACACATCCTCCAGTGATGGATGCAGTTCTGGTTCCGCCATCAGCTTGCAAGACATCACAGTCCAACCAAATGGTGCGCGCTCCTAACTTCTTGAGGTCAACGACTGCGCGCAGAGAACGACCGATTAAGCGTTGAATCTCAGAAGAACGTCCATCAAGACGCCCGCTCGAAATATCGCGACGTTTCCGATCATGAGTAGAGTAAGGTAACATCGAATACTCAGCCGTCATCCAACCCCCCTCCACCTTTTGATAACGCATCCAACCTGGCACCGATTCCTCGATAGTAGCAGCGCAGATCACGCGGGTATTTCCAAAGGAAACGAGCACCGACCCAGAGGCATGGGGGGCGACGTTGGGAGTGAAGGTCAATTCACGCATCTGATCAGCTTGGCGTCCATCGGGTCGGCTCATGCCGAGACCGAAGCCGAAACCACTGGCTGATACCAGAAAATTGCTTGGAAAGTAATTTCCCCTTTTTTGATTAAAGCTTTTTGAGTTCAGCCATAGCCTTCAAGAGAGCCGCGACAATTTCGGGATTTTCCACTGCGATATTTTTGGTCTCACTTTCGTCGCTCTTTCGGTCGTAGAGTTCGAAAGAACCATCACGATGCTTCACAAGGCGATGATCGGCACTCCGGATGGTAGTACTCCCACCATGATAACTGTATGCGTAGCGGTGTCCCGTATCCTGGGTCGCGCTGTCTTTGAGAAATGGCACTAAGGAGCTCCCATGCCATTTACCCTCTCCAGAAAGGCCTGCCAACTCTACTAGCGTGGGGAAGATATCGACAGTCTGGACCACAGCCGCCACTCGTTGTTTACCCACCGCCGACTCTGGATCAACGATAATCAACGGTGAGTGAAGGGACTCCTCAAAAAGAGTATGCTTCCCCCAAACGGCATGCTCTCCAAGATGCCAACCATGATCTCCCCAGAGAACGATGATGGTATTATCCTTCTCGCCCGATTTTTCTAAAGCAGCAAGAATCTTCCCCACCATAGCATCCGCATAGCTCACACAAGCAGCATAGTGACGGCGCACCTCATCTGCAAATTCACGATCAGTGTTTGGATCTTTATCCCAGAGATTGTAACGACGAAACTCACCTGAACGATGCCATGTAGTCTTTCCAGTAGGCTTCTCAGGATGAGGAATAGCGGGTAAGTCAACGCCCTCATACAGGTCAAGATACTTCTTGGGAGCACCAAAGGGTAAGTGGGGGCGCAAAATCCCTACCGCCAAGAAGAAGGGCTCTTCTGCTGCCGCTAAAGTCTCTAACTCTTCCACTGCAGTTGGAATCACAACTCCATCAGGATAAATCGAATCATCACCTTCAAGGGCTTGGTAGACATCTAAGCGCGTATTAAGTTTCACTCGCATCTCCCCATTGGCAAGTCCATGCATCCACCCACGAGGGTGCTGCCATGGCCCTGCGGGGAGAAGATTGCGATCCCAAGCACCAGGCATCTCCACAGCGGACTCATCAACCCAATCCTCACCACCTAGACCTCCTGGATGATGAGATACCTTGCCTACGGCTACTGTAGTATAACCTGCTTCGCGAAACCATTCAGGAAAGACCGGAGCTACTTTTTCTCCCTCCACCATCTTCTGCGCACGCTTGAACAAAGCCTGATTACCAGTAAGTCCATATTGCCCTGTTAGAAGAGCGTAACGAGAGGCACCACAAGTAGGTGCTTGCACAAAGTGATGCTCAAATAGCACTCCTCGCTCTGCTAAGGCATCAATATGAGGAGACTTAATATACTCCTGCCCATAACAAGCCAACTCGGGCCTCAAGTCATCAACACAAATTAAGAGAACATTTGGCTTCTCCGCCCAAATGGAAAGAACAAGAGAGCACCAAGCAAGCAAGGGACGTTTCATGGTTTTTACTACTGACAGTTAGCCTCAATTCTCGCAAAACGCTTTCACTTTCTTCCAGTATGTTCTCTTCAAGGGCATCTCCCGCAATCTCAAGAGCCAATTAGGCAAGAGTGCGCATTAAATCGCCGATGGTGTGGTGAGCCTCAAGCGGATGACGGAGCTCAAAATCCGAATTAATTTCATAGAGATTACAACGCCCTTTTTTGGTTCTTTTGATCACTCCTCCTTCTTCGAGTTCCGCAAGAATACGCTGAACCGAACGCTCTGTAATACCGATCTGGAGAGCGAGGCTACGGACCGTTACCGCAGAATCACGAGTCAAGCAGACAATCACATGAGTATGATTGGTTAAAAACGTCCAACCCGAGAATTTCTCACCATAGGCGGATCGATCTGGTACGACTCCCACTTTGTGAGGAGATTTCTCTACATCATTCATTTTGCAAAAAGGACGATCCATTTTTCACGTCTAAAATTACGTATTATTATTATCTTAAACGGAAATTACGACAGTTTTGTAGACTTTCCAGAGATTTTTTCTCGTATTTCTGCTCACTTTGAGTCCACACGCAACACATTCAAAACTGGGAAGTAGGCGCGGCGCTCAACTAGTAAGTTAACTCGCAGTCTCCGCGGTCCGACGAGTCACAATCCCATGCAAAAGTCGTCCTAATAGGTCTGCTCCGGTGATAATCCGCTTTCGCTTCTCTCCCCAATAAAGAACGACTTCCCGGTCCAAGGCGCGATCACCGTGGTGCTCTGACTCAACGTCCAACTGTGGTAATACTCGATCAAGCGTTAGATCTGAGTCCGTAGTAACGATGGGTTTTTGGCAATACTCTAGGAGGGGAGCATTCATCTTACCAGAATAGCGACCGCGTAAGTAATCATCCACATTCAGGGACTGCAGCGGATAATCTTTTTCATCGGTGAAAATAACCCAAGTATGTGAAGTCTTGGTGATCACACGCGAGATCTCCTCCTCTTCGATGCTTCCAGACTCGGGCATAAAAGCACGGCCATCCTTCTGAGGCAGCGCGATGATCGTATCAGGATCAAGGGGAGAACCTTCGCCCGAAACCCGTAGATCATCTAAGCGTAAGAAATTGAGAGCTCCCCTGCCCTCGGCATAAGAGATGTCTGACGAAGGTTCGCGAATGTGTTGATCGAGCATCACCTCAAACTCGTCTTCCTTAAAAAAACGGGTTCCTTCAGGGCCAATCCAACGATCGAGTAAAATCGCACTTGGCTTGGCGACCGGAAAAAGCAGGCCGCGATACATCCGAATCAGGGGCGAGAGACGAGCTCCCATCTTGAGAGCATGCCGCGAGAAGTAAGCTTGAGGCATAATCTCCCCCACAATCGTGATTCCCACTGTGGAAAACAAGAAGGCCAGCACCCCTGTAGAGACCGAGTCTGCTAAAATCGTGAGCAAGACATTGACCGAGACGTTACCCCACAAAATGGTGCAGAGAAGTAGATTGGCATCACCACGAAGACGAGCCACCTCAACTGCGCCTGGGGTTCCCTGCTTGACCTCAGTTTCCAGCTGGAGCTTGGAAAGCGAAAAGAGCGCCAAATTCAGCCCTGAAAACATGGCGGACTGAGAAAGACAGAGTGCGATCAGCACCCAGGTAAGGAGGTCATGCATGAATAAGTAGAGCCCTAGAAAAACCTTAACAATCGGTAAACTCAAGAAACTCTGCAAGCGCAGGGCTAATTTTCTACGAAATCAAACAAGATTACCCCCTCAGAGGAGGTGTGGAGGCTTCTGCGAGCTCATTCATTCTCCAAACGGGAAGAGAAAGTTCCTTTCCGCCCGTATGCGGTCTCTGCAACAGCTTTTGGAGCTCAGCCATCAGCTCTGGACGCTCTCCCACATCATCAAACCGTTGGACTAGATCCTGCCCGAAGACGAGTGCTCGTCAGTAAAAAGCATGCCATCGCACGCTAAGGCATCCAGAGCTGGCGTGGGAAATTTACTATACTCATAGTAATAATCTAAATCCCCATATCGAAAATCGTCGACGTAGCGCAGGAGCACATTGGGGACTTGCCCGCGAAAACTAATGCGGAGAGAAGAACTTGGGTAACGAATAAGGCTGAAAAAAATTTCAGCACTTCCGAATTACGTTCTCCGGTCACCTATTATTTTGCGAATATCTCGATTAGCGTGGGAGAACCCCCTCAGGAATCCGCAATTTTTTATCGTCAGCACCGAGTGCAAATTCGCTCACATGATAAGAGTTGGCCTGGGCCCAATCACACTCGACTCGACGATCACCCAAGACGATACGCGCTAACTTTGCTCGTAAAAATTCGCTGAGTTCTCGATACTTTGGGTCAAGGGCTACATTCTTTTGCTCTAGGGGATCACTTTCGAGATCGAAGAGAGCCGGATCGACTTCCTCCAAGGGAACATCTACTGCCCAAGTCAACTTTTTCCCCACATTCGCCGGCTTCAATGCCCCTCCCTGCCGCGTCCGCATCGAGAATCGAAAACGTTCACTATGAAGGTAGGCCCGATGTCCGCAGACCAAGCTGCACTCCCCTAATACGTAGTCTCGGCTTTCTTGCTTGCCTTCTAACACATCAAAAAGGCTGTAACCATCGAGGTAATCGTATTTCTCAACCTCCAGATTAGCTCCAGCGGCTTGTAAAAAGGTGGGAGCAAAGTCGACGAACTCTACCATTTCAGAAACCACCTTTCCGGGGGGCACCTTTTCCTTATCGGAAGAAACAAGAATAGCAGCATTAGCAACCGATTGCTTCCATGGCCCAAACTTAGCCATGATTCCCTGTTCGCCAAGATGCCAGCCGTGATCGCCGATGGTGTAGACGATGAGATACTCTTGCTGGTGGCGCTCGCAGTAGTCCTTAAAGGCTTGAACCGACTCACCTAACAAAGAATCCCCATAGGCACAAAAAGCATAATAATCCCGGATCGCGGTCTGCTTCTCCTCCTCACTGAGTTCGGCAATCTTCATCGCCCGGTAGAGATGCTGCAATTGAGGAGGAAAACGCTCCAGCTCCGCCTCATCAAAGGCCGGAAGGGTGTAATCTTTCTCATGGAAGCGAGCACGAAACGACTGTGGCGGCAGGACGGGAGTGTGTGGAAGGTGGAAGCCCAGCTGAACAAACAAAGGCTGCTTACTACTCGGACCCTTGCTGGATTCTCCAGCTAAAGTCTGAAATTTTTTGTTAGCAGAAGAGAGATAATTCGTCATCTCCTTCACGATGTAAGCATCCACCGTCTCACCTGCGGGCTTAGGGTTACGTCCTCCGATGATGAGGTCAGCATTCGAACGCGAATGAGCACGGAGAAGATCAAACTTTTGGTCAAAGTGCGCGCGTCGCTTCTTGTCTTTCTCTGAAACGGTTTCTCCCGTTTTCTTAATAAAGTAACTTTCCTGACGTCCGTCTGGAAAAACGACCGTCTCTTGCTGCCCAACGATACCCGAAGTGCCATCCGCCTTCTTCCCATACTTAGGAGCGACAAAGAGGTCCCCCCAACCATTCTTTTGCAAATCGCTCTTGAAGTGCACTCGGTGATCAAAGTCTCCCACGAGATGAAACCCCTGCCCCGGCCCCCAACGATAAATATAGTGGTCCGACTTACCAAAGCTCGCCGTGGTATATCCCTTAGTCTGCAGGGTTCTCTGAATCATCGGTCTCACAAAGTCGGGGCTTTGGTGAGTGACCTCAAAAGCGTAATGCCCATTGCGGAAAGGGTAACGGCCCGAAAACATGGAACCGCGGGAAGGACCGCAGGCCGGTGAGTTCGAGTTCGCATGTGTAAAAAGAACCCCTTCTGCCGCTAACTGATCGGCAAAGGGAGATTCCACATAACCCAAAGCGCTCTCGTCCTGCCCCGTCATCGCTCGGTTATAGGCGGCCACCGAGTCCGCTCGCTGGTCGTCGGTAATAATCCAAAGAATATTCGGCGCTGCTACTGCACTCATCAAAGCAGAACCCAATGAAATCAAAATACTGTGGAGATGACGCATAGAGGGGCGGCACGTTAAGCAGCTCCCAGAAAAGAAGCCAGTGCGAAGAAAAAAGCTGATGGAAGAACGGACCTCTCGTCAAAACGTGCCGTTGAGCTTGCGCCCGGTCCAAAAGAGCCCCAACAAAATCACTAACAGAATCGCTGCCACCGGATGAGCCCAGAGGCGGAAGGGAATCACTTGTGGAGTCGGGGTCGGGAGCAATTGCAACTCACGCAAAAGCTGAGACAGGTCCCCGCCCCTCGTCACTTTCCCTCGCGAAATAGTAGCGATTTCATCAAGAACATCTAATTTAGCAGGCTGCCCCACTTTTTCTAACAATTCATCTTGCGCGAGGAGAGTCGTCGTCAATTGTGGACTGCTTCCCTCTTCATCTGGGAGAAAAGCATTCAAGGCCCACTCTCCTGCCTGAGTCACCTTGAAACGTGCGCTGAAGGTTCCCCACTGATTGTTCTCTTCTGCAGCCTCCAACTCGATGCGAGTCGTCTTACCTGAGGGTTCGGTCAGCTCCAAGGGAATCGGCCCCTCTCGCACAGGAGCGCCATTAGCATCGAAGACATTCGCCACTACAGTCACTCGATCACCAGGTTTGGGACGCTCGGGAGAGAAGTAGAGACGAATGCGTTGGTCCGTGGCAATATTACGCTGGTAGGACATCCAACGCGCCACTTGGCCCCAGAACCGATAATGATAAAGGTCCTCGACTCCTCGCCGCCAACGCCAAGCCGAATCATGACCGAGGAAAAGCACCTTCCCGCTTCCCACCCGATTGGTCACTAGTAAAGGAATACGGCCATAATCATTCCGTCTGTTAGAATGAACCGCGAGCACTTCTGTCCCCGACTTTGCCCGAACCACGGGGGCATGCCAAAAGAAGCCTGGAAGAGAGGACCACACTTGTGGATTCTGGTCTTCGCTATCGGCGAGCATCGTTAACAAGGAAGAACGCCCCTCGCTTGTTAACTCCAAAGGCGAAGCCGTGCCCTCCGCATGCCCGCTAGGCTGCTTATCATCTAACAGAACAGGCATCAGATCACCGAGAGGAGAATCTAACAGGCTCTGCCAATTCCCCTGACTGCCAGGAATAAAAACAAGGCCCGAAGCCAAATTCTCAACTAAGCCCTTGAGCAATTCCGCTTGTTCCAAAGTCAACTGATCATCCCCGATGCCAATATCACCTAGAAAAACAACATCATACTTCTGTAACTTTTCGGTCTCTTCAGGGAACTCCGAAATGTAATTCGGCCCATCCCCCACACCCAATTTGGGATGAAGTAAGAGACAGTCCACCTTAACACCCGGATCCCGAGAAAGGGCATTCCGGATGAAACGATACTCCCATCGTGGCAGAGTTTCGATGACCAAGACTCGAATATCCTCAGGTTTACCAGACAGGGTAAAACTACGGCTGTTATTATCCGGTAAAAGCTCTCCATTGGCAGGCGGGAGCGTCAGGGTCAAGGTGCTCGATCCCTCCTCCTGCAGACGATAAAGAACCGACTCGTAAACTGTGCTGCGAGCAGGAATCGTCAGCTCTTTGGTCACCTCCCGTCCTTCAGAATCACGCAAACGGATGATGGTGCGCAGGTCGCGATCGAGTGAAGAGCGCACCGTGAAGGGAATCTGCACATTCTCGCCCACGATGCCATAAGTCGGTGCGGAGACGGAGACCAGCTCGAGATCGGGCAGACGGATTTCCGAACCGAGAGGAACCGAGAAGATGGGGATATCCCGCAAGCGGTACTTCTGTGCGGCGGTGACTGGTGGGTTACCTTCATTCCAGTCCCCATCACTGAGCAAAACTACTGAGCGGAGGTTGGGACGGTTTTCCAGTAAGCCGGAAAGAGCCTCACCCAGATTTGTTCCCGTTTGGACAGCTGCCGAGTCCTCTTCAGTTTCGCTCGAAGCCGTTCCGAAGGTCTCGATATTGACGGTCGTTTTGCCATCCTCCAACAGAGGGAGATAGAACTCCGATTCCAGGATTTTCTGCGCCACGGCAGAACGAGCCACAATTTTGGAGCGACTATCTTCCGGATCTTCTGCGGTATCTACCGTCGCCATCGAGCCCGAGGAATCAGCAAGAATCACCACCTCTGGTTCCTGAGTCGGATCGAGCACTCGATGATACTCGGGTTGCAAAAGAAGGACGAGTACGAGAGCAGCAATCAAGAAGCGAAGTAATTCCAACAAACCAGTCCGCACGGGTCGAGTCGCTCTCCGGAAGGCGGTCCAAGAAAAGAAGCCGATCGCGAGCACGAGGAGAACACCCAACCAAAGAAAGAGGCTGGGAGCGGCAAAATGAAGTTGGTCGATTTGAAATTGCACCAGAGAGGGTCCCAAGAGCTTCTTCGCGATTCAATTTTAGTCAACGCTTCGCTCCGGCCAGTTCATTCAATTTTCTCTCCTAAGATCATCAAAGGTTTCTAAAACGCGAGTCGTCGGTCGAGACTGCGGTACTGAATCGCCTCCATAATCTGGGTCGGACCAATACGCTCTTCTCCAGCTAGATCGGCTAAGGTCCGCGCAACCTTGAGAATTCGGTCGTGAGCACGCGCAGAGAAATTAAGCTGCTCCATCGCTTGTTCCAATAGATCAGAAGAATGTTGATCGAGCTGACAATGCTCACGCACTTGTCTCGAAGGCATGCCCGCATTGAGCGGTTGACCGGAAACGCCCTTGAGGCGTGTGGCCTGCACTGCACGCGCCGCGATGACTCGTTCCCGAATTTGCGCTGACTTCTCCCCCTTTTCCGAACTCGCCAGTTCTTTGTATTCCACCAAAGGCACTTCGACATGTATATCGATACGGTCTAATAGAGGCCCCGAAATCCGTTGGCGGTAATTCTCAACCTGGCGTGGATTACAACGACATTCACGCTTGGAGTCGCCGAAAAAACCACAAGGACAAGGATTGAGCGCTGCAACGAGAACACATTTGGCAGGAAAAGACAGCGAACCCGCTGCGCGTGTAATGGTCACTTCCCCATCCTCAAGGGGTTGCCGGAGGACTTCGAGAGTGGAGCGGCGGAACTCAGGTAACTCATCGAGGAAAAGGACCCCATTATTCGCTAGCGAGAGTTCGCCTGGGCCGGGGTTAGAGCCTCCTCCCAGGAGACCGGCATCCGAGATGGTATGATGGGGAGCACGAAAGGGCCGGGTAATGAGAAAGGAATTCTTGGCATCGAGCAGCCCCGCAATGGAATGAACCTTGGTGGTCTCGATTGCTTCCTCCTCGCTCATATCCGGCATGATGGTCGGGAGCCGTTTCGCTAGCATCGACTTCCCAGTGCCGGGAGGCCCGACCATCAGAATATTGTGCCCTCCCGCAACCGCGACTTCTAGAGCACGCTTTACGTGGAGCTGGCCTTTGACATCTTCAAAATCGACCTCGTAACTCCGCTGGGCTTGAAAAAATTTCTGCCGATCGAGCTGAAATGGCGCTACTGGACGTTCCCCCGTGAGGTAATGAAAAGCCTCGTTTAGATTCGCGATCGGGATCACCTCGATCCCTTCTGTAATTGCGGCTTCCGCGGCGTTATCTACGGGCACTAAGAGCTTCTTGCGACCTCTCTTCTTGGCCTCGATGGCGATCGGAAGCACTCCCTTGACCGCCCGCACATTACCATCCAAGGACAGCTCACCCACGATGGCATAGTCCTCTTCATTAGGAAAAGTAGTATCCATCCCGTTAGCAGCCATCGCGAGGGCAATCGGGAGGTCGAAGGACGGTCCCTCTTTCTTCAAATCAGCAGGAGCAAGGTTGACGATATTGACCTTGCAGCCGCAGAGGCCCGAGGAGGTCACCGCAGAGCCAACCCGCATGGCGGACTCTCGCACGGCAGTGTCTGGTAGGCCTACTACGATGGTACCGGGCTTTTCACCATCGCGGCCATGGACCTCGACCTCAACCTCGATAGCATCAACCCCATGAAGTGCAGCAGAGAATAAACGAGTGATCACGCCCCTGAGACTAGAAGCGAACCTTCAAAAAGAAAGTGTTTTTTTGAACAGCTATCTAACAGTAAAAAATAGCTTATACCAACTCTGCAAAGACCATTTCGCCACTGGTCGTTTCTAGCTTGGAAATCACAACAACATCTTGGGTAGAGCCCATTCGTGAGGCGGCATTATTAACCACAATCATAGTTCCATCAGCGAGGTAACCGACGGCCTGATGTTCGTCACGACCACTGCGTACGAGTGCGAGGCGAACTTTTTGACCAACGACGACCTTGGGCTTCAGGGCTTCGACAAGTTCATGCAGGTTCAAGACGTCGACTCCCTGCACCTCGGCAATTTTAGCGATTTCATCACTCACAGTCAGCACACGACCGGCGAGCATCTGTGAAATACGGACGAGCTGACTCTTGGGATCATCGGTTGAGGTATTGGCTGGGTGCTCGTGAACGGTGAGACGATGTTGACCGTCAGACTTCATCCGCGCAAGGGTATCGAGAGCTCGCTGTGCTCGCTGCTTATCATTGGCCTCTTGAGAGTCGACCATAGCTTGGAGGTCATCGAGAACCATGCGGGGAATGACAATACGCCCGGCGAGGAAACCTGAGTTCATCACCGCCTCAATGCGACCATCTAACACCGCATCTCGATCAACGATGATGGGGGCTCCCGAGGTGCCATCTTGACGGAAGCGGACATACGGTACCACGAACGCGAAGTCTTCCTTACCACTGCGAAGAGCGAGTGTAGAGGCCACAAAACCCATACCGCCGATAAACACAACGCGGAAGGCTAAGGTGATGAGGTCCTGAGCACTCGGATCCATAAAGGGGGAATCCTCCCCGGCATTTACCTCAATCAGCTTAAAGAGGACTTCTTCCACTTTCAACTGAGTGAGCAACCACCCGCAGAAGACACCAACCGCAAGGCCGAACGTTCCGGTAGAAAATTCGCGTAAAGAAACATCCCGAATAAGGCTTTCGACCCAAATCAAAGAGCCCGCGACGAGAAGCGCACCTCCAATGGCACTACTAATTGGCAGGAGATCACGGTTGCCTGCACGGTCGGTGCCAAATCCGAAGTGAAGCCCGACTGCAGTCAGAAGACACAATAAAAGAAAGCCGAGCCTGGCGACATTGACCGATGAGGGGGAACGAAGAAAAGAAATAGGTTTCATAAAACAAGCTGAGGAAGGGGGATTGTTCTACTCAACTCCGAGCGCTTCTCCAGCCGGTTGCAAAGCAGGTTCAGCCGCTTCGTTCAAGGGCCAGACATAACCTCCCCTTCCCCACGGTTGTTCTTTCTTACCACCAGGAACGAGTGCTCCTAGATCCTTAGTAGTGATGTAAATGAACAAGCTGAAAAGAACGAGCACGAACCCGGTCTGAATCACTTCTAGGACACGCAACTTCACCGGTTTACCGGCAATCCACTCTCCGAGCGCAAGCACGATGTGTCCCCCATCTAACACGGGCAAGGGCATCATATTCATGATGGCGAGATTGATATTGAGCACCACCATGAACCAGAGAATACGGCGCAGAGCCTCGTCGGTGCGGATGAAGCCAAACATGGCGTGCCCGATTCCTACCGGTCCACTGAGATGCTGAATGCCTACGTTGGAGTTCTTGGCAGTAATGGCTTGCACGGTCGTCAACATAAGAAGGAGGCCTTCTTTAACTTGCTCTGCAGGACTCGGATTCACGAGGGATAAATCAATCGAGGTGTCAAAACGAGCACCGATCAAAGCACGCCCATCTGGCTCTGGTTTACCCGTTAACTTATCATTGGGAATGATGGCATCAACTTGGAAAGTCTGAGTCGTCCCTTCTCTATCAACGACCAATTCTACCTGTTTGCCAACTTCCCCTTTTAAGAGATCGCTAAGCTGCGGTACGCTGTGCAGGGAAATTCCATTGAAGGTTTTTACGACATCGCCTGCTTGGAGGCCGGCTCGTTCGGCGGGACTTTCCTTCTCAATATCATTAATGATCATTGGCCCGGCGTAAGAGATCCCTACCCGACGCATCGCTCGACGCTGAAACCACGAAGTCTCATCAATCAAAAATTCTGAAGTGGCAACCTGCTCCACTCCATCACGCTCATAGGTCAGGTCCACCGACTTGTTTTTGCTCAGCATGATTTTCTCCTGCACCCCATCGAGGCCTCCAAAGAATCGGCTGACCTGCTCGCCATCAACGGCAACGATCTTATCTCCTAGCTGTAGTCCCGCCCTCTCCGCAGGGCTATCCTTCTCGATGTAGCCAATAGTGGTAGAGTGGACGGTATCGGCAGGCTTACCAAAAATCCAAACTGCACACGCAGCGGCAAAGGCGAGCAGAAAACTAAAAAGAGGCCCTGCAAAGGCGACGATGATTTTATCTAAAGGCGATATGGGAGGAAGCTCTTTGCGGCGCTCAGAGTCGCCACCTTCAATCGCTTCCATGGGAGCCATTTGCGGGAGAGCAACAAACCCTCCGGCGGGAATACTGCCAATCCCGTATTCAACACCACCGAACGTTTTCTTCCAGATTGGTTTTCCGAACCAGATGTAGAATTTTTCGACCTCAAGCCCCCTCCATTTAGCAGCGAGAAAGTGCCCCAGTTCATGAAAGAAGATCATGAAGTTGAAGAGAAGAACAACCACCACAATGGCAGTTAAGTTTACTAAAATTTCCATAGTTGTTTAACTTTGGGACTGTGCCCGATTTTATTGCTTTCCGCAAGGCTGTAGTCGAGAAGTGGAATAAGATAAACCACTAGAGCGTCTTGACCATGAACATGAAACTGATCACACAAACTACAAACCTGAAATCAGCTGGAATCGCACGAATTTTAATCGCACTCCCACTTTTAGGAATCGGTATTCAGCATCTCGTTGGGGTGGCACCTTTGGAACCTATTCTGCGAGGAGCGGGTATTCCTCTCCCAGAGCTCAATGCCATTGTGGGGCCAGTAATGCAGGTTCTTGCTGGAGCACTCTTGATTTCTGGTTACTTTGCTCGGATCGGAGCGGCTTTAACCATTCCCGCAATGAGCATGGCAATCTACACACACCTGGTGCACGATTGGGCCGACGAGCCTCCCCTGCCTCTCCCTATCATACTTATTCTCCTTTCTCTTTTCATTCTCTGGAAAGGGGCTGGTTCTTGGAGCTTTGATCTCAAGTGCCAAGCCAAGAAGGAGGCTTAAGAGCACGCCACACACATTGCGGACCTACTTTTTGTAGGAATTCTCGTATTTTGATGGTAATCTCCCGCCGATGAAGATGAACAATCAAAACGGGAGTGCCACCGGTGGCATCCTAACTGTGGTTGCAGTGGTAGGGGTCTACCTCGCAGCACAAATGTGGATTCTCCCTTCCATGGGAGTCGCGACATGAATGTCTGGCGGTAGCTCTCAGTCTGGGAGCACATGAGGATCTGCGAGCCCTTCCCAGTCTGGGAGCACGTGAGGCTCAACTACCAACTCCCAGTCTGGGAGCACATGAAACAGCAAATCCACCTCACCGGTCGGTGAGGAAACGACTACCGACGAAGACGCTGCCGGAACGGATTCTCCTTCTTAAGGAAAATTTCGAAACTTCAGCCCCTTTTTTAAACATCTAGACCAGAGTTTCCCAAGTAAGGGAGACCTCTAGGCTAGATGTTTTTTTACACCCTTTTTCGTACTTCAAGCGCAACCCACTGCGCTCTAACCGCGGGAACTCGTTGTTCCTTTTTGAAATCCATCCCCAAGACGATGTGTACCCTGACTTGGCAACAAGACCATCAACTAGAGATCTTCTTCAACCGTGATGAACTGAAAACACGAGGACGTGCGCTTCCTCCTTCCCTTCACCGTAGCCCCCAAGGCACGAACTACCTTAGCCCCATCGACCCCGACGCCGGCGGCACTTGGATGCTCGCTAATGAACATGGACTCATCATCTGTCTCTTGAACAGATGGCACGAGACTTCACAGACGACTGCTACTAAGAGCCGTGGAAAAGTGGTGAATCAGCTTTGTGACGTGACCAGCCTCGCCGCGCTCTCCAAACAAATTCCCCTCCTTTGCTCAGGTTGCCGACCCTTCGATCTAATCGCTTTTGCAGAAGGCACACGGCAAGGTTTCAGCTGGCAAGACAATCAGCTTAAAAGCTTTTCGCCTCAGCTCCCGATGACCAGCTCCTCTTATCACTTCGAGGAAGTTAAAGCTGCTCGCGTCGCTGCCTTCGAGACTACAAGCGATCTAGCAGCTTACCAAAATGGATGTAATCAAACTGCCTCTGCCTATACGGTGCGCATGAATCGGCCAGACGCACAGACTTGGTCACGGAGCCATCTTTCAATCTCGGGAGACACCCTCCATTGGAACTATTTGGAAGAATTTCTTAATCTAACTAAAAAGCCCCAATTACACCAATCCGAACTTAAGATCATAAAAAGCTAAACCGCATCTCTGATAACCTTATTCCAAGGAAATGCTCCTCAATTAGAGAAAATTTAGAACCCTTTTCTCTCAAAAGTAAATTAAGGACGTGCCCTAAAAAACAATATTAAGCGACCACGTCAACGGGTCCAGAAAACCTCCTTCTGAAATCAGCTAACTCATTTATCTTGTGACGCTTAGACAATAATCCAATTTTTCAGAAAGAAGATTATTGGTAAGTTAAATCCGTTCTTCTTAAAGAAGACTTAAGATACACTCCATAATCTTTATGAGAGTTTATCTAATTTTAATTGCCTCGTTTACCATCGGCGGTTTCGCTTTAGCGAATCCTGAATACGAGTTCGATTTTAACTCCTTAAATGCCGGAAACCTCCGCGAACAAACTGACGATTCTCCAAACAGCATTGGTAGTTGGTCCCTTGGTTCCAGCGTGGCTGACGTTGTCTCCAACGATTTAAGCGCTCCTTTAGGAACGAATTACTCCTTCACGTCGACGGTCACAACTCCCAGAAGCGTCAATATTACTCGCGCAGATAACGCGTTCCGTGCTCAATTCCACGAAGTTTCCCCAATCAATGCCGGAGTGATTTGGGCTTCTATCTTACTCCAAGCTGACAGCCAATCCGCTGCGGCAGCCACTCTCGATGGTGCCACTGCTGATGGTATATTCACTCTAGAAACCCGTCCTGGTTTTGGAATCCGCCCTGACTCCACTGCGGGAAGCACCGAACTATTCTGGTCAGATGACCTTGGGGATCTAACGGCAAACCAAAGCGCGACGCTCTCCGATGATTTTTCGGGCCAAACCGTTCTTCTTGTAGTTCGCATTGACCTCGATCTTGACTCCGATAATGTCGCAATCTGGATAAATCCCTCCCTTTCTGACATCCCCTCACTCGGTGTGCCCAATCTCACCGCGACAACTACCCATTCTTCCGTAGATCACATCGGGGTTGGCGCAGTCAATACTGGAATCGACGGTTATAATGTCAGCTTCGATAATTTTCTTATTAGCACCGACCCCCGGGAAGAAGCTGCATTTGCCAACATCACTGGGTTGCCGATCGTCATCCCCCCTTCATTCGGACAAGCCGACATCAACGCTAATGGGACTCCTGACTATGCGGAACTCCTTTTCCCAGGTCTTTCCTCTCTTCCATTCAATACAGACTCCGATGGAGACGGAGTTAGTAATCAAAGTGAAGCCATTGCGGGAACCAACCCCTTTGATGCAAGCTCGTTACTGAAAATCGTCAACTTTGACTCCGACGCCAATCCTCCAACCGAGTTCACGATCGCATTCTCTTCGCTAGCAGGTAAGCGTTACCAAGCAGAAACATCCGAGACCTTAGAACCCGATTCTTGGGAAGACCTCGGCCCCGTCATCACCGCTTCGGCAGACACCTCGGCCATGACTTATTCGGTAGACAGCATTTCCTCCCCCGACACCAAATTTTTCCGGATTAAAGTCCTACCAGATATTGATACCGATAATGATGGCCTCGAAGATCTGTTGGAACAATATTTAGGCTACGATATTAATAATCCCGCCAGTGTCAGAAGCTTCGGCTCTGGAGGAGATCTGCAACAGTTCACCAATCTCGTCGCTGGGGGAAATCCTCAAGGAGGATTCTTTGGAACAAGTACCGCAGGGGTTCCTTCAAGCGAGAATGCTAGCCGCTTCCTAGCGCAAGCAACATGGGGACCAACCACTACCTCTATCGCGTCGCTGCAAGCACTTGGAGATGATGCCTATGAGCAGTGGATCGATCAACAAATCGCCATTCCTGCCAACTTCACGCGAACCTACATGGATTACCTCGCATCTCGTCGTGCTAATGATATCACGCTTAATAGGAACAGTCTCCCCCACTTCATCTCGAACAACAGTAGCTTCGCCTTCTTCCGAGAGAATCTTAACACCGGTTGGATGCGGATTATGCTCTTTGGTGATGACCAGCTTCGCCAACGTATGGCTTGGGCTCTAAGTCAAATTGTGGTCATCGGACCTCGCTGTAACAGCTTCGCTCTCGCAGCCGCAGATTGGTATGACACCGTCATTGAGCACTCCCTCGGCAACTACCGCGACCTGCTCTACGATATTGCCGTTCACCCTTGGATGGGCTTCTGGCTTTCTCACATCGGGAACGAAAGAGCAGTCCAAGTAGGAACAGCCCCCGGCGGAGAGCCTATTCTCCAGATGCCTGACGAGAACTTCGCCCGCGAGATTATGCAGTTATTCTCCATTGGCCTCTGGGAACTCAACTTAGATGGAACGCAAAGGCTAGACGCAGACGGAGAACCCATTCCCACTTACACCAATGAGGACATCACTCAAGTCGCTCGCGTCTTCACTGGCTTGAATGCTCAACCTGGGGTCAGAGGACGGGCCATCTATTCCACCGCCCCCATGAACATGGTGGAAAGCTTCCACGATGACGGCAACGACTTCTTGGCCTCTGTCTACCAAAGAGAAGTTAATGGCGTCCTCGAACCTCTCGCTGAAGCGGGCAGAAAGCGCTTCCTCGGTCACGAGTTGCCGCGCTTCGTCGATGAGCCTGGACGAACTGGGCTCGATGATGTTGACGATGCCGTTGACATCTTGTTCAACCATCCCAGCTGTCCTCCTTTCATTTGTAAAAACCTCATCCAGCACTTAGTCACTTCCAACCCCACTCCAGCCTATCTCGAGAGGGTTTCGAATGTTTTTGTCGACGATGGTACCGGCACTCGGGGCAACCTCGCAGCAGTCGTCAAAGCGATCCTCCTCGATCCTGAAGCCAGAAATTTATCTTTCGCTCTCGACACTTCTTCAGGTCGTCTCAAAGGCCCTATGCTTCGTACCGTCCACATGGCTCGTGCGACGGATGCAGGCGCTAGTACTCCTGCCCTCGCTGATGATACAGGAATTCAATTTTGGTCCCCCGCAAAGGAAAGGGTATTTTCTGACTACCTAGAATATCCGTTTGAAGCACCCTCGGTTTTCAACTTCTACGAACCGGGCTTTAGTCGTCCTGGCGAAATTCGTGACAATAATCTTTTGAGTCCCGAGTTTCAGATCATGAACACTCTCACCACCACAACCATCCCGAACCGCCTGCTATCTTTTATCGAAAACGGAATGCACATCGATACCAGCTTCCCCGGCGTGACACCTAACTTCGAACTACAAACGGGACCATTGGAAGCATTATCTAGCACAGGAGCAGAAGAGCTCGTTGATCATTTAAACCTCATCTTCGCGCACGGATTTGTGAGTTCAGGCGCACGAACAGAGTTAATCGAACGTATCAACTTCCATGCAAACACTGCCGCCAACGCGGACGAGCGAGCAGAGCTTGCTCTCTTTCTCTCCATTATTTCCGCGGAAGGCAGTGTCCTGAAATAACTCTCTGCGAAGCTTACAAAACTCTAACAAAATCTGACTTATCATGAACCGTCGTAAATTCATCGGATCTGCCAATTGTGCTGCTCTCAGTTCCGTCGGCATCCTCAACACCCTCGCAAATCTACGGATGCTAGGGAATGCCACTGCCGCTCCTCTCCCAGGGCCAGACGACTATCGAGCTCTTGTCTGTTTGTTTCTCAGTGGAGGTAACGACTCCTATAATATGCTGATTCCTACTGACGCGTCGGAATTCTCTAATTACCAATCTTTGCGCTCCAACCTCGCACTTCCAGCGCACGATCCTCTGAACCCGGATTCAACTATCCGTCCTATCAATGCCACGAACACAGGAGGACGAACCTTTGGTCTGCACCCCGCCCTAGAACAAATGCAGTCACTGTTCAATAACGGAAATCTTTCCTTTATTTCTAACATTGGAACGCTTGTTGAACCGACAACTGTGGACCAATTTCAAAACGGTGGTGTAGTCTTACCTCGCTCACTCTTTTCCCATAACGATCAGCAACGAGAGTGGCAAACTTCTGTTCCGCAGGCCAATTTCAGAACCGGATGGGCCGGGCGTATGGCTGATCTACTCATGGATCTTAATCCCTCTAACAATGTCTCCATGAACATCTCATTGGCGGGAACTAATCTCTTCCTCACCGGAGAATCCGCTTTCTCTTACGCCATTGACCAAAACGGGGCTGAACTACTCGACGGCTCAACCAGTGGAATCCCAGCTGCTCTCAACCGGGTCGGTGGAGCACGCTCTCTAGCGGAACAAAACTACCGGGACGTCTTGCGCCGAGCCTTTGCAGAAGAAGCAAGTCGCGGCTTTAATAGTGCGGAAGAGTTTTCCAATGCCTTTAGTTCCGCAACCACGGCAACCTCATTCCCTGCTCGCACGACGGCTCAAAATCTACGTTCCGTGACCAGAACGATCGCATCTCGATCGACTCTGGGGCACAACCGACAAATCTTTTTTGTCGAATTCGGAGGTTTCGATAACCACTCTGAACTCCTTAACAACCACGATAATCTCATGTCCAACCTCGACGCAGACCTCAAGGCGTTCTGGGACGAAATCAATGCCCTGGGGATGCAGAATGAAGTAACGCTCTTCAGCTGTTCCGACTTTGCTCGCACCCTACGTTCCAATGGCCAAGGCACAGACCATGCGTGGGGTGGCAATGCTTTTGTTATGGGAGGTTGCGTCGATGGGGGTAAAATCTTCGGTTCCTATCCCGATGAGTCCGAGCTCGGTATCGGCTCCGGTCTCGATGTCGGCTTCAATGGTCGCCTCGTTCCCACCACCTCTTGTGACGAATACTTTGCCGAGCTTGCGCTCTGGTTCGGACTTTCTCCAAGCGACTTCGATACCGTTCTTCCAAACCTTGGGAACTTCTACACCCATTCTCCAACCACTCCACCACTCGGCTTCCTTCTCTAGGGATGAAATCTCCCAAGCTCCTCTTCACCCTACTCGGCTTAGCAGGCTTCCTCCTTCTCCTCTTTCTCTTAAAATCTAAAAAAAAGGATGACTCCAAAATAACCTCTCCTCAGGTAGAAAAAACCAATATCCAGGAGACGAGGAGCCGATCTCACTATCTCGAAAATTTACCCCCAGTAAGTGAGGATCGGTCGAAACAATATCTTCAGGATTTGAACCAACCCCATTCTAACATCCAGCAAGATCTCGAAAGTGTCTGGCTGTTAGTAGAGTCATTCAACAATACCTTGAAGCACAATGGTTCCATCCCGATGGGATCAAACCGTGAACTCTCTTACGTTCTTTTCGGGAAAAATCCACGCCAACTCCGCTTTCTTGATCCATCCAAACCTTACCTCAACACTAACGGGGAACTGATCGACCGCTGGGGCACTCCTTTCTTCTTCCATTCCGTTGAAAATTCGGAAATCGCCATCCGATCCGCTGGGCCAGACCAGATCATGTGGAACAGTGATGACATCTCTTATGGCGATTTTGCAAACGAGTTTAAATAATCCTCGAAGAACAACGCCTAGCCTACTTCGTCTCTCAAACTACTTCCACCTAATGGGCAGGAAGACGGTCATTTCACAATCTCCCCTATTACTCCATGCATAGTAGGGAACGAATTGTGAAGCATACGGTCGCCAGCTAGGTTTGGTCAGGGCTTGATACATGCCCTCGCTCCGATGCGCATCGGTGCGAAGCTGTAATTCAGCCTGAATGGCTGGGATACCTGGTAAGGACTTAGAGTCTTCGACAAACGTCAGCTGAGCGTCTCCGTCTAGGTAAACATCAAGAATACTCGCCTCTGCGGGAAGGTCGGGTGACTCGATACAATAGACGACTGGGCCTCGCTTGACCGCAACCTGATTACGAACCTCCTCAATGCGAGGATGTCCCTCAATGAAGCGCACCGGCATGGGCATAGCGAGGGCGATGGTATCGCCGGCAACCCACTGTCGCTCGATTCTAACAAACTGTCCCGGGACAGCTTCGATACCGAGGTCTTCGCCGTTTATCGTCACGGCGCTCTCAGTCGCCCATTCTGGGATTCGAAGAAGAATCTCAAACGCCTCGGCCTTGCATTCCTCGACGGTCAGAGCCACCGCGCCATCCCACGGGTAGTGAGTAGATTGAGTCAACCGGAGAGTTGTTCCATCTACTAATTTTGTCGTAAGTTTATTACTGCCATAGAGATTCACACTGATGCCATTCTCGGCACGGCTATAAGCCCAACCGGAAACCTTGGCTACAGTGCGCACGATATTGGGTGGGCAGCAGAAGCAGTAAAGATAAGGCTCCCGATCAGGAGACTCCGTATTCATACTCTCGTAATCTCGCGCCCCGCGCACCTTTCGCAGAGGATTCGCATAGTAATACTTTTTCCCACACAGGCTAATCCCCGAGAGACTACTATTGTACAGAACCAGCTCCATGACGTCTGCATACTTGGATTCCCCCTTAATCCCCAACATGCGGTGACTAAACATGGCGTTACAAATATTGGCACAAGTCTCGTTGTAGGCCGTCATGTTGGGCATCATATATCCGTCAATGAATCCCTCCTCAATAGGGTCACGTCGCGATGAAGCACCCCAATGCGATTGCCCCACCGCACCAGTGACATACATCTTCCGCTGGGTCACATTCTCCCATAAACGGTCGAGGGCATCGATGAGAGCCTGCTCACCTGTCTCGGCATAGACATCAGCAGCACCCGCGTAGTAATAAAGGGCTAAGACGGCGTGACCGACCGCCTCAGTCTCCTCGCGTAAGGGCACTCGTTCCTGCACCATGTCCCCGATGGGATAGCCAATAGTCGTGGAGTCATGCACCATTTCGGACTGGCCGCGATTGTTAATAAAGACTTCGGCCAGCTTGAGATAACGCTTATCACCGACCAGACGATAAAGCTCCACTAAGCCCATAATCTGCGTCTGATTAAAACCAAAGCGCTTCAACTTCGGGGGGCACGGGTTGAAGGTTTTTTCTAACAAATTTGCATTCTTAAGCGCAATTTTGAGAAAGTTGGACTGTCCGGTGAGGCGATGATGGATACAGGCAGCGGTGTATAGGTGTCCGCAATTATACATCTCGTGATACTTCCGATTCGAGAAGTGCTCGATGCCGTGGGACTGAATGTAAGCATGGAGGTAACCATCTTCCTCCTGCGCTTGAGCGATAACCGCAATAATATCATCCAACTCTACGAGAATCTTTTCGTCCTGATTAAGACCGTAGATGTAACAAGCCGACTCCATCCACTTGAAAAAATCAGCATCGTGCCAGAACTCGCCCTGATGATCTCCCCCTTTAAGCCCAGCAGCGATTTTGAAGTTATTCAACCCGTGTCCAATGTCCCCTTTGAGCAAGCTCCCCATATAAGGCACCATTACTTCGGCACATTGTTTGGTCTTTTCAGCCCAAAAACCATCCGTCCACTGACAATCGCCAATATCGAGCGATCTCAACTTCACAAAAGGACTAGCGGAATGATCCATCTCAGCCCGCGAACGGTTCTCTTTGGTAGGGGTCACCATCATTTTATCTAACAGAAAAGAATTTTTACTCTAGGAACGCAGAGCAGATTCGATTTCTTCGATGCTCATGTTTTTAGTTTCCTTGAGGGTAAAAATGAGAACGAGCAAGCCAAGACCCACTACGATACCGTAAGTTAAGAAAATGGAACTCATCCCCAGGTTCTCCACTTGCCAAGGAAAGAACTGCTGCACGAGAAAGTTCACAACACTGCTCACAATCGCGCAGAAGGGAATTGCCAATCCACGCACTGAAATTGGGAAAATTTCGGAGAAGAGGACCCACATCAATGGCCCAATGGAGATGTGGAATGCTGCCACCACACTGAGGATACAAACGAGGACCAAAGTCGCGTTCATATTCAGCGACTTCTCCACTAACATGTTCTGATGTTTCGCCGCCTCTTTTTTGCCAAGGAGTTTCTTGAGCGCCTGCTTGAACTGAATGTCACTCCCGTGCTCAAAAGTGACGAGAGATTGTAGCTTTTCAACGCCATCGAACTCGAGATCTCCCGAAGCGACAGACTCCGTAAGTTCGGTAAAGGCCTCCGCACTCAAAGTGTAACGCGCCTGCTTGAAAGCGTAGGAACTGAGCCCTAAGCTCAATACAATCCAGATCAGCCCCCCAATAACGAGCGGACGACGCCCGATCTTATCCACTAACAGAAGACCAAAAATGGTGAAACCCAGAGCGGTCAACCCCACCCACACAGCCTGCGAAAAGGCGGCATCTTCCCCGCCTCCAAGTTGTTGGAAGACAGTTGGAGCATAGACTAGGATGGCATTGATTCCGGTCGCTTGTTGTACGGTGGCAATGGTCAACGCGATGATGAGCGTAAACCGCATCGGCTTGCTAAAGATTTCCTTCACTTGGGAAGCGATTCTTTTACCTTCTGAACCTCCACTGTTAGCGAAACTTGTCTGCATTTCGGCGAGCTGCCGGGAGACTTTCTCCTCTGGCAAAATCTTACCTAACACTTCTTTGGCCTCTTCAACTCGATTCTGAATTACGAGCCAGTAAGGGCTCTCTGGAATGCGGAATAGGAGGAAAAGCCATAAGAGAGCGAATGGAACTTCCATCCCTAACATCCAGCGCCAAGTCTCGCTATCGAGGGCGAATTGTTCCACCCAAGTCGCATCAGATTTCGCAACCTGCAGTATGTAGTAATTCGCGAAATAAGCCCCGGAAAGGCCGACCACGATATTAATCTGGATCATGGAAACCATCTTTCCTCGCCAAGAGGGAGGTGAAATTTCGCCAATATATATCGAAGCTAACGTGATCGAACTAAAGGCTAAGCCTCCTAAAAATCGAAAAGCGACAAGCATCTCGAAGGTCGGGGCAAAGGCGGACCCTAAGGCAGATACCAAGTAGAGAATGGCAACTAACATCACCGCCTTTTTACGACCGAAGCAATCGCTAATGAAGCCGGCAAAGGGGAGAGCAACGAGCACGCCGAGAGCAGGGGCGCTGGCTGCGGTACCGACCTCAATTGCAGAAAGAGTAAACTTCTCTTTGAGAAAATCCAATGTTCCCGAAATCAGAACGGCATCGAGCCCAAATAAAAAGCCACCCATAGCCACTATGGTGGCGAAGAAAAAGGCACTCTTATTTTGGCTACTCATCTCGATTATCTTCCTCGTTACTTGCTACCACCCAATAGCGAAAATCAGACTCTCAAGAACAGTCAGCGCTAAAGTAATGAGCAAGTCTGCAACAATTACCTCCCTGATACCCAGAGGAAAACACATTCTACCTTGCAGTTCCTCTCGCAAAATGCAGTTCTTAGAAATGATCGCTTTCTTGGATTACTCGCCATTTACTCCTCTCACCATGACTCGTATTTTCACTCGCCTCGTAAGTAGCTTCCTTCTCAGCTCGTTAGCATACGCAGAAAGCCCAAGTAAGCCCAACATCCTCTTCCTCGCGATAGATGACTTGCGCCCAGAGCTAGGTTGCTACGGTTCGGAAATAGCAGTCACTCCACACATTGACGCCTTAGCTAAACAAGGAGTCCTCTTTGAGCGAGCTTATTGCCAACAACCTATTTGCGCACCCTCGCGGGCGAGCCTGATGTGTGGAGCACGAACGGACACCTTGGGCCTTGTGAAAAATGCCGACTATTTCCGCGAACTCAACCCCGACATCATCACTCTTAGTCAGCATCTCATCAATCACGGTTACGAGGCCGTTCAAGTGGGAAAAATTTATCATAGTAAAGGACAATCCGATCCCAAGCATTCTTGGAACCGAAAAGAGGCGAAGGTAAATCTCCCTCCTCCAGTGGCTTATGCCCTTGAGGAAAACCGTGCCATCGAGGCAAAAAACAAAATTGCGTTGGAAGCAAAATATGGGACAAGCATCGCACGATCGGGTCTCATCCAAGGCCCCGCTTACGAGAGCGCAGACGTGCCAGATACTACCTACCGAGATGGTAGAAATGCCCAAGTAGCCATTGCTACGCTGAAAGAGCTCAAGGAAGAAGGAAAACCTTTTTTCCTCGGGATGGGTTTTTACAAACCGCATCTCGAGTTTGTGGCTCCCAAAAGATACTGGGATCTCTACGATCCAGAGGACATTCCTGCCGCTGAGAACCCAACAGCTCCCGAAGGTGGTGCTACTATGGGTCTCCACGCTTCCTTTGAACTCCGAGTCCGGGATGGCATCCCTAAAAAAGGAGACATCGAGCCGGATCTAGCTCGCACCTTGAAGCACGCTTACTTGGCCTGTGCGAGTTACATTGATACTCAGGTCGGATTGATTCTCGAAGCCCTCGAAGAGAATGGACTCCGGGAAAACACCATCATCATCCTCTGGGGAGACCACGGTTGGCACCTCGGTGAAATGGGAGTCTGGGGAAAAGCTACCAACTATGAAATCTCGGCTCGCGTCCCCCTCATCATCTCGCTTCCCGAACACTACAAAGGGGCTAAAAATGCGAAAACAAATGCCCTTACTGAACTCGTCGATCTCTACCCCACTGTATGCGACCTAACAGGAATCGAGATTCCCGATCACGTCGAAGGAACAAGCTTACGCCCTATTCTAACCAATCCCGAACTTCCGTGGAAAAAAGCAGCTTTCACCCAGTTCCCCAACCCTGCCTTACGGGAATGGGCGGCGGCTCCACTCTCTGATGGCATGAAGGAAACCTTCTTTGGTCCACTCATCAAAGAGGTCGAAGACGGCATCGTCGCTCAGCAAGGAGAGGCTTGGGATCGAGAACTCTTCGAAAATCATCTCATGGGTTACTCCATGCGCACAGATCAACACCGCCTTATGGTGTGGCAGGATATGCGCCAACCCGAAGGAGAACCAACCTTCGTTGAACTCTACGACTACGCGAATAGTAAGTATGAGACTAAGAACATTGCTCAAGATCAACCCGAGCTGACTGCACGACTTTTAAAGCAATTCCGGGCAGGATGGCAGGGCTCTCTTCCAAACAACAACTAGACTAAAAACTCAACTCCTTCTTAAATGAGAAAACTCTTTAGCGCTCTCTCCTTACTAGCCATCGGCTCTCTCTTCGCCACGAATGAAGAAGCCACTCGTCCGAACATCATCATTATTATGTGTGACGATCTCGGGTATGCGGATGTGGGATTCAATGGCTCCTCAGATATTCGCACTCCTCACCTCGATAAGTTAGCGGAGGAGGGAATTCATTGCACCTCTGGTTATGTGCCACACCCCTTCTGCGGTCCCAGCCGGATGGGAATGATGACTGGACGTTATCCCCACAGCTTCGGAACTCCTTTCAACCTCCCGGCTGCTAGCCGCGGATATAAAAAGTATAATAAACTCGGTATTCCCACGAACGAGGTACTTCTCAGCAAGATGCTCCAAAACAACGGCTACTACACCGGCCTAGTCGGCAAGTGGCATCTCGGAGTGACCCCAGACTACCATCCCAATGTGAGGGGTTTTGACGACTTCTATGGTTTTCTAGGAGGCGGCCACAGTTACTTTCCTAAAGTCTATCAAGCGAAGTATAATGCTGCGAAAGCGCGAGGAACTAAGAAAATTTTCGACTACCTTCTCCCCCTCGAACACAATGGCGAACAAGTTCAAGAAACAGAATACCTAACCGACGGACTCTCTCGTGAAGCCTGTCGCTTTATCAAGGAGGCTTCGCAGAAAGAGGACCCCTTCTTCCTATTCCTCGCCTACAACGCGCCGCATAGTCCTCTAGAAGCAAAGGAAGAAGATAAAGCTCAATTTCTTAACATTACCGACGAAAATCGCCGCACAATTGCGGGGATGATTTTCGCCGTAGACCGTGGAGTGGGACGTATCGTTGATACTCTCGAAAAAACTAAGAAGGCCGACAACACCCTCATCGTCTTCTTAAGCGACAACGGCGGTAAGGTTGAGTATGGGAGCAACAATCATCCCTTACGAGGCTCCAAGGGAGACACCCTAGAGGGAGGCTACCGAGTGCCCTTCTTTTTCCACTGGCCAGCGGGATTCTCTCAAGCACGCAAGTACCCTCACCCCGTTTCTTCTCTCGATTTTTACCCTACTTTCGCTGCCTTAGCTGGAGGAGAAATCCCTGCCGACAAGAAACTTGCTGGTAAAAATCTGCTCCCCTTTCTCGAAAGTGGTAAAAACGCTCGCCCGGGAGAAATGATCTACACGTTACGTCACCGCATGAGCAAAGGAGATCGCTCCCATCATCAAGTTGGAGGACGTCGAGACCAATGGAAAAGCTACTATGACCTCGATGGCTGGAAGCTCTACAATGTGCAAATTGATCCAGGGGAAAAGAACAACCTCGCTGAGAAGCATCCCAAAATTCTACAACAATTGGTTACCGAGATGAGTGAATGGGCCCAAACTCACTCCACACCACAATGGTTTGACGATCCTGCCCAAGAAAAGCGCTGGCACGATCAAGAACTTCCCTTCTACGACAAGACTTTCACCCTTGAGCCCACTCATCCCCAATAGGGCCGCCCCAGTAACTCACTTTCGAGAAAAAGTAATTTCAAATTTTCTCAAATCGAGGAGCTTTGAAAGCCTATTGAACGAATTCATCGGACTTCCATCCAACAAAGAGTTGTTAAAAAGCCACTAAAATCTCTCAAATGCGGAAGAGAGTAGCCCTACCAGGACTCGAACCTGGAAATACGGAATCAAAATCCGGTGTGTTACCAATTACACTATAGGGCTGTTAAATTGGCGAAAACATTCGCGGGGCGAGGGATTTACCTGATCCACAGCCAGAATCAACTACGAAATGCCTTCTCTTTAAATTTCGTGTGCCAGTAATGATTTGCTTTTCCCACAGCGCACCCTTGACCAAAGGGCGTGAACGCCAGAACCTCCTTCGCAAATCATGGATTACGGCTCTCTCATCGCCAAGCGGCGCGCACGTTTCGACGAAATCGAAAAGGCAATGTCCGAACCGGACTTTTTCTCCGATCAGGAACGTTCCACTCAGTTGTCGCGCGAACATCAATCAATCAAAAAAGTGATCACGCTCTGGGACGAATTCGAACGCGTCACTAGTGAATTACAAGACAACCGCGAACTGGCCAAAGGCGGTGATGAATTAGCCGAGATGGCCGAAGAGGAAATTCCGGAACTAGAAGTTCAACATGAACGCCTCTCCTCTGAAGTACAATACGCCCTCCTCCCTCGCGACGAGTCCGAGGAACGAAACGCGCTCGTGGAAATCCGAGCCGGTGCGGGTGGTGATGAAGCCTCCCTCTTTGCCAACGAACTGCTACGACTCTACGAGACCTATGCTACCACGCGAGGATGGAAAACTCAGCACCTCGACTCTTCCCCATCCGATGTGGGAGGCTTTAAGGAAGTAGTCATCAAGGTCACCGGAGAAGAGGTCTTCCGCTATCTCAAATATGAGTCTGGCGTGCACCGTGTCCAACGGGTGCCAGCCACGGAGACCCAGGGTCGCATCCACACCTCCACTTGCACAGTGGCGGTGATGCCGGAAGCGCAAGAAGTCGATATCGTGCTCAAGCCAGACGAGCTCCACATCCAAGCCACGCGCTCAGGTGGACCTGGCGGACAGCACGTCAACACGACCGACTCGGCGGTGCAGATTACTCACCTACCCACGGGCCTGCAGGTGAAGTGCCAGGATGGTCGTTCCCAGACCCAGAACAAAGAACGCGGCTTGGAGATCCTACGCTCCAAGCTCTATGAAAAGAAGGTGCAAGAAGAGGCTGAAAAGCACGCTTCGCACCGTCGTGCACTCATCGGCTCGGGCGATCGTTCCGAGAAAATCCGTACTTACAACTTCCCGCAATCACGGGTCACTGACCATCGCGTGAATCACACTTCGCACAATATCGAAGGCATCATGCAGGGACAGATCAACGAGTTTACCGAAGCGCTCCAAAAAGCTGAGATGGAGCAAAAATTAGCAGATGCAGAAGCCGAGAACGAAAGCGTCTAACAGACCGCGCACCATCCATCGTTACGGAGCATCCCTTTTTCGCAAAATACGAATCCACTCGCGTCCCTCTCGCCCGGGGTAGGTCAACTGGGGCTCCCACTCGGCTTCAACCTCAAAGTCAGCACCAAAGAGATGATCTAACTCTTCGAGAGTGCATCCAAAAGGAGGGCCACCCTTGTGGTCAGGATTAAGAAAGAAAATCGCGACTAGATAGCCACCTGGCGTAAGCCATCGCCTAACAGCAGAGGCATAGGTTGCTCGATCACTCGGATCAATGGCACAGAAGCAAGTGTGCTCAAAAACTACGGAATATCTAGCAGACTCAGGCTTAAAAAAGTCGCCCACTTGGAAGGTTGGGTTCTCGCCTTCAGTTCTCGCCTGTGCTCCCTCGATCGCGAGACCAGAAACATCGAGCCCTGTTACCTCTGCTCCATGACGAGCGAGCCAGCGAGCATCGTGACCAAAGCCACAACCAGGCACGAGCACAGAGCGCTTCGCCCAAAATGCGTCACCTAGTTTTCGGGCAATTTCTTCTAGAGGAGGAGCATGACTTCCCTTCTCCCAAGGAATATCCTCTTTTTCATAACGACTGTTCCAATCCATCACGACTAACTACTACATCTTTCGTAAATAATCAGGAACTTGATCCTTCTGCACTGAGGGAGGGAGGGTTGCATTGGAAAAGTGGACCACCGCCCCTACCCCAGCGGCATGAGGCGCGGCCAAGAGAGGCTTCACTTCTAACTCGGGGAAGAGGTAAGTCTTTTTCCGCTGTATAGACAGCCAGTAAAACCAGAAACCTGCAGCTAACAGCGCCAAGGAGACCAAGCCAAAAACGAGCATCACCTTGGACTCTCCTGCTCTCTCACGAACCGGTTCTTCTTCGGCCTTCACGACGCGGAGCTCTTCCTCTTCTTCACTCACAAACGGCCCCTCGTCAGTGGTTTCTCTCAGCTCTCTCTCCATCCAATAGAGACGAATAGAAAGACTGGTGGAAAAGCTCTCAAGCTGGGAGGCGGGTTCACTCTTGGTCTGCGCTTGTTGTTTCGCATAGATGAGCGCCCCCTTCACTGCGGTGGCGGATATCACAGAGTAGATCTCTGGACTCATCACCATCGTAGAACGGCTCGGATCTCCGACATGATAATAGACGAGCGCACTCAGGCCCTGTCCTCGTGAGAAGTGACGCTTGAAGATGGACTTAATTTCCCCCTCCGGCGGCACCTGTTGCTGTTCATCATAGAGGTAGATGTAGAGATCGATTTCAGAGTCTCCAGCGTGATACTCAAGAAAGCGCAAGCGATCCTCCTGCTCCTGACGCGAGAGCATCCCCTGCGGATCAACAAGATAACCAGCAGGACGCCCGGCAAAGTAAGTGGCTAAAAACTCTTCTCCGATTTCACTCGGGTAGTCTTCCTCCAGAGGAAGCTCCAAAACCTCCTCGGGGAGCTCCAAAGGCTCGAATAGGTCCTTGTAGCTCACTCCTCCAACATCCTCTTGGAAAAGCGTGGTTCCAAGTTCGATCTCGCCATTACGAATGAGTTCTAACTCCTCAATCGTCCATGAGGGCAGCGCCGGCCAATTCGACAAATCGGGGATAACTTCACCATCCTCATCCACTCTGGGAATGGGGGGAGGCTCTTGGGCGGAGATAAAGCTTCCCCACCAATAAGCCGTGAGCAGGAATACCACTCTCACCCTTTTATTTAGAGAAGAATAGCCCATCAGAGCCGCCTCTCTTTCTGTCTGTGGCGTGACCGAATACGTTCTAACAGCTCACCAGTTCCTTCACTCGACTGTTCTTCTTGGTAGCGAGAAGGGTCTTTATTCGCCCACTTAGAACGTCGAATCAGGGTGCTCCGTAGCTTGCGCATAACCATCTCCGTCCCCTTAAGATATTGACCTTGTAAAAAGAGAGGATGCCCCACGGACAGGGCTGCGAAGGTGTCATCTTCATCCAAAAAAGGATGTAGAGCGTAGCCATACGTCAGGCCCGCGGCCTTACCCGACACGTCGATCGTGAGTAAAATCCCACAAGCATTGGGACGTGAGACCTCAACGTCAACGAAAGCACCCCGATTCAATAGCCAGAAGCCGAACTGTCGGAGATGAGACACCTCATCGAAGGCTGCGATGTAAACCGAGAAAAAAAGCTGAGGAAAAGCCCGCTCGAAGTCGTTCATCATCAGGCGCATCTCTTTGCGTTCCTTTGCCCGCAAAGCACCGGCCGCATCCGAGAGAGCTGCCACTCGGACATCGTCGGAGCCGAATAATTGGTCCACATCCTTCATATCGAAGCCACAATGCGGGCACGCCACCGCTGAACGGTGGATTCGCTGAACGCATCGGGGGCACTTTGTCATCAGATTGCTTTTAGACTTTTGGGAAAGAGGAAAAGGCTAGCGCTAGATCAAACCGAAGGTCAAAACTCCAGCTCGTCACCACCGCTCAATCTGCTTGCCAAATTTTCCCCAAACTTCTCCAGCTAAATCTTCTTATTTTCCTGTGGAGCTTCACCGCCATTCTCGGAAAATACCTTTCGCGGTAAAGTGAGTTGACGACACGAAAAGGTTTACAGCCCTTATTCCAACGCTAGAGTGCCGCCCCGTCTGCCATGTCTTTCGTGCCTGTTTTCAACGAGCTTCCCGAAAAGCGCTCGCCTCTTCTTCGACGTTTCGAGAACTTAATCGCTCCTGCTGATGATGCTCGCTTGGAGTCTCTCGCTCGGCAATCGGCGCAAGTCACCCGCCGCCACTTCGGAAAAACGATCCGCCTTTTCGCACCGCTCTACCTCTCCAACGAATGTGTGAACAACTGCTCTTACTGCGGTTTCTCGCGCGACAATCCCATCCTGCGCACCACCCTCACCGCAGAACAAGTGCTCCGCGAAGCCCGTCACCTGCATGCACAAGGTTTTCGCAATCTCCTCCTCGTTGCCGGGGAGCATCCCAAGTTTGTCTCCGAAGGCTACCTGCAAGACATCGTGCGCCAGCTCGCCCCTCTCTTCCCCACCATCGGAATCGAGGTCGGCCCCATGGAAGACGACCAGTATGCCGAACTCGTAAAGGCGGGCTCCGAAGGCCTCATCGTCTACCAAGAAACCTACCACCGCGAGACTTACCAGACGCTCCACACCGCCGGCCCTAAGAAAAACTTCGACTGGCGACTGGAATGCCCCGAACGCGCTTATCGAGGCGGCTTCCGACGCATCGGCATCGGCGCTCTCTTTGGCCTCGCCGATTGGCGCACTGAGGCCCTCGCCCTCGCGGCCCATCTCGAATACCTGCACAAGCATTGCTGGAAGGCCCAGTTCACCGTCGCCTTCCCCCGCATGCGTCCCTACGCCGGGAACTACCAATACACCCCCGACCCCAATCGCTACCTCACCGACCGCCAGCTCGTCCAACTCATCGCTGCCACTCGGCTCTGCTTTCCTACTACTGGAATCGTAGTTTCCACCCGCGAGCCTGGCCCCCTCCGCGACAACGTGATGACGCTGGGACCGACCCACATGTCTGCCGGCAGCGCTACCGACCCCGGCGGCTACACCGGAGCAGGCTGCGACGACCTCCACCGCACGCGCAAAGGACGCCGTATCGAAATCGAAGAAGACGAAAAGCCGACTGCGACTCGTGCCACCGAGCAATTCACCATCGACGACCAACGCACCCCTGCCGACTTTGCGAAACAGATTGAACAAACTGGACTAGAACCGGTCTGGAAAGACTGGGACGAGGCAATTCTGAAAGAATAGAACTGATGACGATACAGCTCAACGGAACCAAAACTGAAACTACGGTAAATACCGTAGCACAACTGCTACAAGAGTTGGGCCTCGCGGAAAAACCCGTGGTCATTGAGCATAATCAAAATGCGCTTTTGAAAAGCGAGCATGGAGCAACCTCTCTCCACGAGGGAGATCAGCTCGAAGTAATCACCCTAGCAGCCGGAGGATAGCGCAGATGCCTGAACTTGCCGAAGTCGAACTCGCTCGCCGTATCTGGGCCCCAGCCATTGGGGGAAAAGTTGCCGCCGTGGAGACTCATCCCAAAACCCGGGTCTACCGTGACACCCCCGCGCGAGCCATTGAGGCAGCCCTCACCAACGCCACCTTCCGAGACAGCCACTCTCACGGCAAACGTCTCCTCTTTGTTTTCCGTAAGGACGAAGAAATCCTCCCTCTCGAAGTCCACCTCGGGATGTCGGGACGGCTTGCCCTCGCTCTCCAAGATCACGTCCCACATAAGCACGACCATCTCATCCTCCGTTTCAAAGAATGTGCTCTCGTCTTCAATGACTACCGCCAATTTGGCCGTGCCCATCTGCATGAGGACCCCAATCCCTGGGCCGAACTCCCCCCCGAAGTCCTCGACCGTCGCTTCACTCTCGCTCACGTCCAAGGGCTCCTTGCTCGCCGTCCACGCACCACCCTCAAGGCCCTCATCCTCGATCAAAGCTGCTTCCCCGGCATCGGCAACTGGATGGCTGACGAAATCTGTTGGCGAATGGGCCTCCACCCCGCCACCGTCACTGGCGAGCTCGATGCCGCAAGCCTGCGCAAGGAGACTCAGTTCGTCACTCGCGGGGCGCTCAAGTATATTGCGGACAAAAACGAAGGGCAACTCAAAGACCCCAGCGAAGGCTTCAGCGCCGGGGGCTACGTCGCCCGAGTGCCCCCCTCGAACTGGCTCTTTCAGCATCGCTGGAAAAAGGGTGGCCATTGCCCTCACTGCCAAAGTGAACTCGATCGCGCCACCATCGCAACCCGGACGACAGCTTGGTGCCCTCAATGCCAAAAGGCGAAGGCGTGAAATGCACAAGGCTGAACTTGAGTTCGGTTGCGACTTGAATTATCGAAACCTCAGAGCACATTCCCCGTAAGCCCCACTTTGCTATGAAAATCCCGCACTTCTCTTGCTACCTTTTCCTCCCCCTCCTATTGGCGAATTGCGCCTACGTCCCATTCATTGGTTCTCTTGGCGGTGCCTCATCTGCTAGCACTGCGGCTCTTCCGTCCCCTTCTTCTGAGACAGGCTTCGTAAACCCTTTTCCTCCCAACACCCACGAACACTTCAAGACCGAGCCGAACTACAAGAAGACCTATAACATCTACCGAGATCATTCCCTTCTCTCTGAAATCACACCAGATACTTCCAGCTTAAGCATTAACCTTGCTACTCAGCGCGCTCAGCTCCTACACAACGGCCAAGTGGCGATGGATTACCCCATTGCAACAGGTAAATCATCTCACCCCACCCCTCCTGGTGAATACACCATTCTTGAGAAAAAGAAGGATAAGCGCTCCAACCTTTACGGAAAAATCCTCGATGCGAGTGGTAACGTCGTAATTAGCGACGCGGACTCCACCAAGGACAAAGTCCCTTCCGGGGGAAAGTTTCTCGGCGCCAAAATGCCCTACTGGATGCGCTTCACCTGGACGGGCATCGGTCACCACGTCGGCAACGTCCCTCGTTACCCAGCCTCACACGGTTGCATTCGAGGCAAAAGCAGCACCCTTCCAGAGATCTTCTCTCGGGTGAAAGTCGGCACCCCTGTCTCCATCGTGGAGTTTTAGAGTAAACGAAAGTAAGATCCGCCGCCCAATGACGGCGGATTCAATTTCACTCAAAGATTCCTCAAACTTTTCTTAAAGCCCTGCGTCGGTGACCGCACCTTCGCTGGCAGTGGAAGTGAGCCTGGCGAACTTGGCCAAGACTCCACGACGGTAGCGTGGCTCCGGCTTCACCCACTCTGCTCGGCGGGCTGCCATCTCTTCCTCAGTGACATCCATATCGATACGATTCTCGGTCGCATCAATCGTGATTTGATCACCTTCTTTCAAAAGACCAATCGGCCCCCCATCGTAAGCTTCGGGAGTGATGTGACCGGCCACAAAACCGTGACTACCACCTGAGAAACGACCATCGGTGATCAGCGCCACGCTATCCCCGAGACCTCGGCCCATCACTGCCGCAGTGGGCCCTAACATCTCCCGCATCCCCGGTCCGCCCTTGGGACCCTCACGCCGGATAACGACGACATCACCAGCGACAATGGAGCCATCGAGAATCGCAGTCATACCATCCTCCTCACAATCAAAGACCCGCGCCCGTCCCGTAAAGGACTGACCCTCTTTCCCTGAAATCTTGGCCACCGCTCCTCCCGGAGCAAGGTTGCCATAGAGGATACGCAAGTGGCTGTCCTTCTTGATCGGATTGTCCAGCGGACGCACTACATCCTGTCCCTCGGGATACTCCAGTGGCGAGTTAGCCAAGTTCTCGGCAACCGTCTTGCCCGTGACCGTCATACAGTCACCGTGAAGAAGGCCAGCTTCTAACAACATCTTCATCAAAGGAATAGTGCCCCCGATTTTCACCAGCTCCGCCATCACGTATTTACCCGATGGCTTGAGGTCCGCGATCACTGGCACGCGCTTACCGATTTCAGTAAAATCATCAATGTGAAGCTCGACTTCCGCCGCGTGCGCCATGGCCAGGAGATGCAAGACCGCATTAGTCGATCCACCCAGCGCAATCACCACCGTGATGGCATTCTCGAAAGCCTTCCGGGTCATGATGTCGCGAGGCTTAATTCCCTTTTCTAACAAATTCAAAACCGCAGCTCCTGCGTCAAAGGAATCGCGCATCTTATCATCGCTAATCGCTGCTTGCGCGGAGCTGTTAGGCAAGCTCATCCCGAGAGCCTCAATCGCACTCGCCATCGTATTCGCAGTATACATGCCTCCGCACGAACCCGGCCCTGGGATAGCCGCTTCCTCCACCGCTTGCAGTTCTTCATCGGAATACTCACCGCTAGCATGCTTACCAACCGCTTCGAAAACCGAAACGATATCGAGTTCCTTTTCCTCCCCCTTAACGCTCGCGCAACCGGGTAAAATTGTTCCTCCGTAGACAAAGACCGACGGACGGTTCATACGCGCCATCGCAATCACGCAACCGGGCATATTCTTATCACACCCCCCGATGGCGACATAACCATCCATCCCTTCGCAACCAACGACGGTCTCAATGGAATCGGCAATCACCTCGCGGCTGACGAGAGAATACTTCATCCCCTCCGTGCCCATCGAGATGCCATCGGAAATAGTGATGGTATTAAAAATAACCGACTTGCCATTGGCCGCATCCACCCCCTTGGCAGACTCTTTAGCGAGCTTATCGATATGGAAGTTACAAGGGGTCACCTGGCTCCAAGTCGAAGCCACTCCCACCTTAGGTTTCGTGAAATCCTCCTTCGTGAATCCCACGGGATACAACATCGCCCGCGAGGGTGCCCGATCAGCTCCATCCAATACTTCCGAAGAAAACTTGCGCTTATCCTTATCGCTCATGAGGGCGGGAGAATCCCCCCTTGCCTCGAATCCGTCAAGCCAGCTCCGCACGAAGTCACTGCCCTCTCAGGCATGACCGCCAAAAAAATGAATTTTCCACAAAATCACATCAAAATTCCCTTGCATCCGCGCTCTGAAGACCTTAACCCTCCCGCCCGCTCCTCACCGAGCGGAACAAACAGATAACCAACATGCGTGGGTAGCTCAGTTGGTAGAGCAGTTGGCTTTTAACCAATTGGTCCTGGGTTCGAATCCCAGTCCACGTACCATTCTCCGAAACCCGCTGAAGTTTAAACACTCAGCGGGTTTTATCGTCTCAGGACTGAAGGTTTGGCTTTAGTTACGAAAAATCACTTTCGACTTTATAAGCAAAATGCTTCAAAGAACGAGCACGCACAACTACGCGTATGAAGTGAGAAGAATTAGGCGATGGTCCTTAAATAATCCGGTCCATCTTTCGAAAAACCTTCTTCTACGAACAGGTTCTGGATTCATCTAAGTTCACCCCAAACAGTCGATTACTCCAACTCCCAGCCAAGGTCATCGGCGACTTCTTTGGCGAATAGCGGAACGGTTGAGCTGAGGGTTGAGAGCACTTTCTCGGGCGTGGTTTCTCTCCCCTTCGCGCTTCTATCGTTGGTTATTTTTCGGAGACAATCGGTCACCCTCTCAGGCGAGTGTTCAAACAGAGTCAAAAGATAGCTTTGGGGATGCAAGCCGAAGATGCTCAGCTAATCGCAAGAAAATATCGCAGAGAGCGGGCGGACAAAGAACGCAAGCGTCCAAACAAACGATAAAATCCCCCTTCATCAGTCCTCATCTTCCCCCATACAATCTTCCTCATAGTCCTTCTCGTCGGCAATTTGAGTCAAATTAGCTAGAACCTCCTTGCGCTCGTTGTCGCGCTTCTTGCGATACTCCAGCAAATTCTGAAACGTCACCCGGCGGTGATTACCCACATAGTGAAAATCAATCTCGCCCATATCGAGAAGCTTCACCAAATAAGGGCGCGAGCAGCCCAAAACCTCTCCTCGACATCCTCAAAGCGGATGACAAGAAGCAAGAATCCAAGTTGACCTGAGTGGACTCGGTAGCTTATTCTTCCAGTGCACTCAAGGGGGTCGAAGTCCAACGTTTACGTCGGATTCTGATGTAGGTCCTCATGAGTGCTTTTTTTATCGCTCCCTCGGCTTGAAGAGCCAGTTGCGATAGGCATCGGTCCAGCGGTCGTGCGGATAGTTGGTGTAGTGTTTGCCGTTCTTCGGGTCGTAGTTATGGACTCCCTTAGTCGCGTATAGCGTTCGAATTTCATCCAGAATATGGAGGTAGAGTCTATGTTTAGCAATAGTTCGCTTGCCTCGGTTTTTCTTTCCCGGTGGCTTCACGAGATGCATATCTTTCATTCGAAAAGCCATCGAACCAAGAACGATATCCACACATTGAAGGACGAGGTAATCCTTGGAGTCGATTTCCGCGATGGTCTGCGATTCGATCAGGATACCGCTTTGACGAAGTTCCTCAGTCCGATTGAGACGGCAGAGGTAATCCTTGAAGGCAGCAATCTGGACTTTGGTGTCGGGCAGACGGTCGAGGAAAAGACGAAGCCGAAACGGGGATACTTCAGGCGGGCGATAGGCAAAGCCGAAGGAGTGCTTAATGAATTGGTAGTAGAGGCGCAGGTAACGCTCGTTCTTGGGAACATTGCCTGTGTATTGGTCACGATTGTTGCGAAACATCACCCGCATCCTAACGCGCCCTTCTCGCATTTCTTGGAAAAAGCATGAGACCAAAAACTTGTAGGAAGCCAGGTCGCGTGCGGTCACCTTCTGCCACTTCAGCTCATCTCCTTGGAAGCCGAGTCGGCTCTTGCATTGTAAAAGCCTGTCCCGAACACCCTCGTAATCTGATTGAGGAATCAAAGCCCCGCCATAGAAATTGGAAAACAGAGGGC
>CALFBF010000081.1 GCA_937949965.1 uncultured Roseibacillus sp. | reverse complement strand
CTTGGTGACAAGCCGCCCAAGATGACGGTTCACTTTGACGAAGGCCCAGTGGTCGAGGGGGTGGCTGTTCTCGTCGGCAACGGTTCTTTGTATGGGGGCCAGGTGAGGCTATTCGGAAAGGCCAATAACGCCGACGATCTGCTTGATGTCCTTGTTTTCAAAGAAGCTGGTTACAAGGTGGTGGCAGATTCCTTAGGGGGACTTGTTCGGGGAGGTTTTGATGAAAAGATGGATACGGTAGGATACTATCAATCTAGTGGGCTGCAAGTAGAGTGCGATCGAGATATCCCGGTCGAGGTCGATGGCGAGCTTTGGGGGAAGACGCGGGTTGCTACTTTTGAGAAGGTGCCCGAGAAGCTTCAGGTGCTGGCTCCCAAGGATGCCGGGATGCCGAAGTGGGAGGAAATGTTGCGGGCGCTCTCTCCGTGGACTCCGAGTAAATGAAAGAAGGGCGAACCAATACACGACGCTGGTTTCTACTGAGCCTGCGGGTGGTCCTTGTGATTGGCTTGCTGGGATGCGCTTTCGTTCTCTACGCTAACTTAGCGGCAAGACGGGCAGGGGAAGGTCTTCTTTTCCAAGACGTCGCAGCCGTGCCAGCAAAGCCCGTCGGGCTACTCTTTGGCACAACTGATAAAATTGGCGAACGCGATAACCTGTATTTCAACTACCGCATCGATGCTGCGGTCGAACTCTGGGAGGCAGGCAAAGTAGAGTGCCTCCTCGTCTCCGGCGACAATCGCGAGAAATACTATAATGAACCCAACAAAATGAGAGACGCCTTGTTAAAGCGAGGCGTGCCCAAGGAAGTTATTGTGCGCGATTTTGCAGGTCTACGCACTTTCGACTCCGTAGTTAGAGCACGAGAAGTCTTTCGAGCGCCGGCGGTGATTCTTATTTCACAGAAATTCCATAATGAACGCGCGGCTTACATCGCTCGTCATCAAGGATTGGACTACGTGGGCTACAACGCCCAAGACGTGTCCTCCAATCTCGGGTTCAAAACGAGAATGAGAGAGATCGCCGCACGCGTTAATATGTGGCTCGATATCCACATTTTACGGACTAAGCCGCGCCATCTGGGAGATTGGGAATACCTCCCGATTGCGGATCACCCACTTACTCCCCCAAGCGCGCAAGAGTCTCCGCGTGCTGCGCAATAATGGCAGGGTAGAGGCGATGTTCCTCATACTGAATTTTCTGATGAAGGCTAGTCGCCGAGTCATCTGCGGTCACCGTTACGCGAGCTTGCCCGAGGACCGGTCCCGTATCCATCCCCGCGTCAACGAGATGGACCGTACAACCACTCTCGCTCGCTCCATCTGCAATAGCCTGTTCCCAGGCTGCCATGCCAGGATAGGCGGGGAGAAGGGAAGGGTGGATGTTGAGAATACGGTTGGGGAAGATCTCTAGCAGAGGAGTCTTCACCAAGCGCATGAAGCCTGCTAAACAAACGAGCTCGACCCCTGCCGCTTTGAGCCGTCGTGCTGTTTCTTTTTGTGCTTCCTCGGGGAAGCGTGTCTGATAGCCAGCGCAATCGATCACGCCGGAGGGAATGTTGTTGCGTCGCGCTCGTTCGAGAATAAGCGCGTCGGTGTGATCAGATAAGACCAAAGAAATCTCTGCTACCAGTTTTCCTCCCTCAATGGCGTCGAGGATGGCTTGCATGTTGGAGCCCGAACCCGAGCCTAGGATACCTAACTTCAGCATAGTAGCTTGTTCGTTGATCGTTTGGAGCTATTCAAGACTGTTTCGCAAGTCATTATAAAAAATTTATTAAACTAAGAGAGAATATTGACAAAATATGATGTTTTATGTTTTTATAGTGTCATGTTTCAGTCCGTGGCACCAAGTTTTCAGCAAGAAGCTTCGCAGCTCGAGCCCTTTCCTGCGCCTAACTTTCAGATTAATTCAGGGGATCCTGTCAAAGGGGTTTTAAGCCTCAGTGAGCCTGTTTCGATAGACTCTGGTAGTGCTGCTCGAAAGTTGATGCGTTGTTCGCTGAGTGCGACTGATTTCTCGGCCCCTCTTAAGTTGGCACCCAAAGCTGCGCCTGCTCCCCAAGCAGTCCCCGAAGCAACAGTGACTACCGCTGTCGCTGTGGGAGAAAAACTAATGGCGGAGATTGTCCCGGACTATTCCTCTTCATCGGTCGACTCTTCACCAGCTGCCGAAGCTCCTGTTACCGATATAGGTGTGGCTGAATCACCCGTCGCGAGTCCTTTTTTGAAAGCGGAAGAGTTACCGGAAGAGCAGGTTTTTATTTCCGAACCTGAGTCGCAGAACGCCAAAGACGAAGACTACGATCCTTTCCTCGACGAATTTTTCCAAAGTCCTAATGCTCATGTTGAGACCCCTACTCCGGAGCTGGGCTTCGCTGCTGAGGCTCCTCCTGAAGAGACTCCTCCTGAAGAGGCTTTTGTGGCTCCTGCCGTTGAGCTTCCTCAGACGCCTGACCCAGAGCGGGAAGAGGTTTTATCTGATCCCTTCGCTGCGGCAGATTTGTTAGAAGAAGGAGAGGGGCCTTTTGTGAGAGAAGCTCCTAAAGAGCTTGTTTCGCAAAATCCTTTTGAATTCTTGGTTGCAGAGCAAAAACAAGAAGAACAACCCGTTGAGGAAACGGTAGCGGAAGCTTCGGCTATATTTGAAGTGGGAGGAGAAGAAATTTTTCCCGAATACGAGCAGAATCCAACTCCTCCAGCCGATGTTAATGTCACCAGTTGGCAGGCACCAGCGCAGGAAGATACTCAGAGAAAGAAAGTTGCCCGTAGTAATACTCGATTGGGGGGCATATTCCGCTGAAAGTTAGCGTCTTCTTCTTGCGAGAATTGAAGTTAAGACCCTTCTCCGACAATCTCATTCAACAGACTTTAAATGTCGCCTCGAGTTGAGAAAATTTGGAATCACTCTTTTTCGAAAGCTGTTTGCCGGAGGTCCCCTTTGAAAAGAGGCGTCAAAAGTAGAATTGGCTGGGCTTAGGAAAACGGTCGGAAGAGTTTTTTGGAAAAAGTTAACGGAAGGATCAGCAAGATTCCGTTGTTTTTGAAAAAGACTCTTGGGGTTTGTTTTTCTTTTTTCTTGGTTTTGCCATTTTAGAATTAAAAATTCTTTTGTTTAAGTTATTCTTTATCAGGTGGTTAAAATGAATTTTACGATTAAGTAATAAGGTTGCGCCTTCGTGATTTAGATCAACATTTCGCAAGAATCTTTGTTACTGTTAATTTCTTCGGGATCGAAATTAAAGGAAATTAGGAGCGTGGAACCCTAGGTTTTTAAGGAGGTGAAAAGTTCCTCAGGATGGTGAAGCTCTAACTGTTGGTCATGTTAGATTTCGCGTCCTAAAACTCGAACATCTTCCTGTGCGAGCCAAATAGAGGGCAGTTGCAGCGGACGTTGAGTCGCATCGGAAGGTTAACTGAATAATCCCCATGCGTAGCACCAAATCCACTTCATCTGATGATGATTTTATTGAGAGAAAAGAAGAACAACATCTTCCAAGCGTAGCAGCAGATAGACTTTGTCTAAAAGACGATGATTTTGAAGACCTGGCAGAGAGTGATACGCAGGAACGGTTAACACCTTCGAGCCTCTGGGCTAAGGTCGTACCGGTCTTGAAGAAGTTAGTTCAGGAGAATGTTTTTCAGCGCTGGTTTGCCGAGGCCCAGCTTCATCATGAGGACGACGGGACATGGGTTCTCAGTGTTCCTACCGATACCCATTCTCTCTGGATCGAGACCAATTTCATGAATGAACTCTGTGCCGCTCTGGAGACTCAACTAGATCCTGCGGAAGCACGACAAGTTCGCGTTGGGGTGGTGGCTGCCACTGTGGTGGTAGCCCAGGAGGAAGATTCTGCTGTAGAACCGCAGACCCGAGAGCTCTTCTCGGACATTGCGGAGTCCAGCGCTACCGAAGAAGATTTCTTACGCCGTCTCAAGAAGGCTCGCTTACGCCCTGCAAACACCTTCGAGCGTTTCGTCGTCGGTGGGAGTAACGAGTTTGCTCACGCTGCCTGTCTCGCCGTTGCACAAGGTATCGGGCAATCTTACAATCCACTCTTTATCCATGGTGGATCGGGGATGGGGAAAACTCATCTCGCGCAAGCTTTGGGGCAGGAGTTCCTTCGGAATCAACCCAAGAAGAAGGTTGTTTACTTAACTTGTGAACGTTTCACCAACGAATTCATTGAAGCCGTTCAAAAGGGATCTCTTACGCAGTTTCGCAATAAGTACCGTCGCGCCGAAGTGCTCATCGTGGATGACATCCAATTCCTAAAAGGGAAGGAAAAGACAGGGGATGAGTTCTTTCACACCTTCAATGCTCTACTCGATCTTCAGGCTCAGATCATCCTTACCTCGGATCGTCCTGCCGCAGAGATCCAGAACCTCGAGACTCGTCTCATGACTCGGTTTGAGAGCGGCCTTACCGTGGCTCTTGAGCCGCCGTCGCTTGAGATGCGCGTCGCGATCTTGAAGAAGAAGATGACGGAGTGGAACGTGAACATCCCCACCGAGATTCTCCTTCATATTGCGGAGAGAGTTCAGTCTAGTGTGCGTCGTCTAGAAGGGGCTTTGGTCCGTGTCGCCACGTTTTCATCCCTAGGAACTGGGGGGCTCGATATCCCACGAGTGGACACCCTGCTCCGAGACATCTTCCATGAAGAATCGAGTCACCGAGTTGATATCGATGATATTCAGCGAACAGTTGCCGACTATTACGACCTCCGTTTAGCAGATATGACCGGACGGAGACGGCCCAAGAAGATAGCGCATGCTCGCCAAGTAGCCATGTATCTGAGCCGTGAGTTGACTGAGAATTCTCTCGTCGAAATCGGAGAAGCTTTTGGTGGTCGCGATCACGGCACCGTCATTCATGCTGTCAAGAAGGTCAAAGCCGAAGTCGAAAGCGGTAGCCAAGTGCGCGAAGCGATTGAGCACCTTTCGACCCGGCTGAGCCGAGCTTAGGGCCGGAACAGATTTTTGCTAAGAGGAGGCCTAAGGGTGAACTCATCTCGTTTGGGAGGGGTTTTCAGTTGAGAATTCTGCGTTCATTGCGTTTTGGTCACTTTAGTGGCCAGACAATTAGGTCATGAACGGATAGGGACTTGCAAAAAGCACGGACTTCTTAGAAAGATAAGTTCGCCTTAGGGCAAACCCTTATGAAGTTTCGTATCGCCAAGGAAGCCTTTCTAGAAGGCTTACAACAAGTGCAGCAAGTGGTTAGCACTCGGACCACGCTACCAATTCTTTCGAATGTTCTCATCGAAGCTAAGAATGGAACACTCAGCCTGACTACCACTGACTTGGATGTAGGGGTGCGAGGTTCTGTTGCTGCAGAAGTAAGCAAAGAAGGAGCAACGACACTCCCAGCCAAACGCCTCGTTAGTATTATCCGTGAGCTTCCTTCTGCCGAAATTGAAATCACCGTTGATGCTAAGAACGTTGCCAGTATCTCCAGCGGTCCTAGTTTCTTCAAGATCATCGGACTCCCACACGACGAGTTCCCACCTTTGCCAGACTTCGATGACGCCAAGAAATACAGCATTCCACAGACTATCTTCAAGGAAGGTCTTAAGAAGACTTCCTATGCCATCTCTACTGACGAGACTCGCTACGTCTTGAATGGTATTTTCATCTCCTTCAACGAGGGTAAGATGACGCTTGTGGCAACAGACGGTCGCCGTCTTGCTATGATCGAGAACGAGCTCGAATTTCCGGCCACACATGAGACCGAGATCATCGTCCCGACCAAAGCTATCCAAGAACTCGCGCGCCTCAGCAAGGCCGAGGGCGAAGTGGCCGTTAAGCTACAAGGTAACCAGATTTCTTTCCAAATTGGAGACAGCATTATTGTTTCGAAATTGATTGAGGGCAACTACCCCAACTATCGCCAAGTTATCCCAGGCGAAAAGAAAGAGCGCCTCAACCTCAATCGCGAAGCTTTCTTCGAAACTGTGCGTCGGGTCTCTCTTCTTTCTTCTGAAAAATCGAATTCAGTGAAACTTGTCTTCGGTCCCAATACTCTCGATATCACCGCCAACTCGCCCGATATCGGTGAAGCCAAGGAGTCGATGACGGTCAAGTATGCTGGTCCCAGCTTCGCTATCGCCTTTAATCCTGACTTCTTGATGGCGCCTCTACGTGCTCTCGATGAGGAGGAGCTACATCTCGACCTCATTGATGAGATGAGTCCCGGTGTGCTCCGCACTGCCGACAATTTCCTCTACGTTCTCATGCCAATGAGGGTCACCAATTAATGGAGAATTACGAAGGGAGGACTCCGTAAATTTGAAAAGCCGTGCAGGGGGAATACTCTTTCACGGCTTTGTCTTTTGTTAGCTTCTCTCCTTGCTGGCAAGAAGTTTGCCTCCAGGAGGTTTTTCGGTAGTCTGTCAGAGCTTCTTATGAAAATTTGCCTTCTCTTGGTGTGGTTCGTTTTGGCGACTTCTGCCATCAGGGCGGAAGTCTCTACCGAGGCTTGGCGGGCATTAGATCAGCGTTTTCTCTTGGCACAGAAGGATTTTCGAGGGCAGAAGAGTGCTTCTCGAATAGAGCATTTAGCTTACTTACGCAGCCTTCTACTCTACGAATCAGCGGTCCGTCTTATGGCGCAACCGATAGATGAACCCGTAGGCTTGGAGCGGTTCCGTGATTTTTCGACTTCAGATCGTCGTTCCATTGCAGCCTTGCGCCAAGAGATTCGTGAGCAAGAACAGGAACGCTTGGTCATTGCTTTACTAGGTGATGAAGATTTGAGTGGCGACGAGAAAAAGGCCTCCGCCATTTTAAAAAATGAACTACGCCTCGATTCCTTTTTTCAGAAACGAACTCGTAAGCAAGAAGCTGAAATTTCTAAACTCGAGAGAGAGTTGGGCAAGATACAAAGTGGACTTGTTCACGACGAGGCTGCCCGCGATAGCGTAAAAGCAGAAATCGCTGCCCTCCGGGTTCACATTACTGCCATCCATGATGCCGTCTACGGCTTTGCAGGCAGGGCTGGCTTTCGCCAACCCGTGGGACCAGATGTTACTGGTGATGCTGCCGCGCTCCTCGCTCTCATCGTGGCCGAACGCGAGGAGATCCTTGCTTATTTGAAAGAAGAGCGGACGCTCAACAAAGACGAAGACGGCAAAGCCGGAATGATAGGGGGAGCTTTCCTCTATAGTTCGAATTTAGGTATCGTCCTCGATGTCTCCGGCAGCATGACCGCTCATCTAGAAGAACTGCGAGGACAGATTAACAGCTACTTCGAGGCTCCTAAATACCGAGAAGTGGTCGGCTGCCGTCTCGATAGTTGCCATCGCGAGCATCTTCGCACCACCCGCCAATCAGAGACATGGGCTACCCTCAGTGTGATCGAGGAACTAGTTACCGTCGAGGAGGTCGATACTGTCTACTGGTTCAGCGACTTGAAGGATAATCAAAGCATGAGCTCACTCCGTCGTCTACGCGAATTATTGATGAAGGGAGGGGCCCGTCTCTACGTGAAATCACTGGGAGAAAAACCGAATCGCTTTCTCGACAGCATTATTACCGATTTCAAAGGCTAGCTTGCGGTGCTTACTTCTTCGTAAGAAAAGTCTCGATCAAACTTCCTACCACTGCATCACAGGCTTTTGCGACGGACTCATCGTCTAAGTTGCAGACCGCGATGGCGGCAAACTGGCGTTTCGGGGCTATCCAGATCACGCAGTAGTTCATCGTGTTTGAGCCATTGTGATAAAGGGCAGGCCCTTGAGCCCACGGACGCTCTAGGCTTATCCAGCCACAGGCATAGTGTTCGTTTCCTTCTGCAATCGTTTGTAGATGGACAAAGCTTTCTTGTTTTTTAAGGACTGGCCCGATTTCGTGGATGGCGTGCATTCTCACATAGCGTGCTAGATCTGGAAGCGAGCAGTGAACCGTGCCTGCTGGTCCGAGGATGTCTGGATTGTCATCACCGGGGCCGGGTTGTTGGGGCTGTGTTTTTGTGTGATGACCCCAAGGCTGATCTTCTTTGCGCGGTGAGGCTGCACCTCCAAATCCCGCCGAATTCATCTCAAGAGGTTTGAAGATTCGCTCCTGCATCAGTTCCTCCCAGGACTTCCCGGAGATAGCTTCGAGCAGTGCTCCCGCGACAATGAAGCCCGAGTTCGAGTAGGCATAATGGGTACCGGGGTCGAACTCAGGTTTCACCTCCAGTAACTGTTCGACATAATGTTGACGTCGCTTCGCAATCTTTCGTTTGCCGGAGTTTTGCCATGCTTCGGTCCAAGCGGTCGCGGACGGGGCTCCAGGGATTCCACTCCGGTTCGTGAGCAGCATCTTGAGAGTTACCTTTTGGTATTCGGCACGCATCTTGATTTTGTGCCTTAGGATTTCGTCGATAGTCGTTTCCCATTTCAGTTTTCCTTCTTCGACGAAGGTGGCGGCCAGGGTGGCGGTCATTGATTTGGTGCAGGAGCCAATGTGCCATTTGTCGTCAATGGTGACTTCTTCATGTCCTCCGAATTTCCGTAAACCGACTGCGCCCATCGCCTTGATCTCACCGTCTACAATGGTGATAGCACCCAGTGCGGGCAGTTCCTGTTTCTTCCGAATCTTTTCCAGCATGACCTCCACTTGTTCCGTCGCAATCGGTTCCGCTAGAATGGAGAGGACCGTGCTTAGGAGAACCGCGAACCGAGAGAAGAAGAGCATTCGCAAATCCTTGTTCTGAATGGGAAAGGACTCAATCTGTTTATCTTTTTTTGCGAAAGGTATCAAATTGTGTCCCTGATTCGATATTCTTTGAAACCGAAGCCTTGCTCTTAGCTGTTGTTGCAGGGTTAGGTTTTCTGCATCAAGGAGTTTCCTGTGAAACGCAGAAACAGAACCGGAGTGAGGGATTAGCGGAGCAACAAAACGTCCCAACAGGACGAAGGAACAAAGCCTCAGACTTGAGTCTGGGGTGGTAGATGAGTTAAAATCTGTGTTCTGAAGGGACCCTGGAGAGCTGGCGAATCTCACGAAGAAATGCCTTTGCTGGTGATGACTCTTTGCAGTGAGCATCTTTCACTTTTGTTCGGGAATTTGAATCTACATAACTTCTCTCTTCATAGGCTTCATTCCACGAAAAAAGACGCCTCGAAGGGCGCCTTGTAAGATGTTTCTCTTTTAGCAGGAAAACTGCGGAGTCCAGTAGGTAGCGCGGTGGCTACCGACGAAAACTAGGACTTGTAGCGAAGACGCTTCTTGTGGCGATTCGCGCGCATACGCTTCTTCCGCTTATGCTTATTGATTTTCGTTTTCCGGCGTTTCTTTAATGAGCCCATGGTTGATTTTAGTAGTTCGGGTTCTTAGTTTCTTAAGAGTGGATTAAGGGACGATCTTATTGAGAGGAAATTCGATGATACCTTCCGCTCCCAGGACTTTCAAGTCAGGGATGATTTGGCGTGCGATGGAGTCGCAAATGACGGTTTCAACGGCTACCCAGTCGCCATCCGCAAGCGGAGAAACCGTCGGGCGGCGGAGAGAAGGAAGAATTTCCAATACCTTATCGAGAGATTCTTTGGGGAGATTGAGCTTGAGACCTACTTTGTCGCGAGCTTCGAGCGCTCCCTTGAGCATCAAGACGATACGATTCATTTTTTCTTTTTTCCAAGAATCATCGTAAGCGTCTTTGTTGGCGTAAAAGTGTGGGAAAGATTGTAGTAGCTCGTCGACAATGCGCAGCTTGTTGGCGCGGAGAGAAGAGCCAGTTTCGGTGACGTCGACAATAGCATCGACGAGGTCAGGGACTTTGACTTCGGTTGCACCCCAAGAGAATTCGAGGTTAGCAGTTACTCCTTTTTCGGCGAGATAGCGCTCAGTAATACCGACCCCTTCAGTGGCGATACGTTTGCCTTCCAAGTCCTGTACGGTCTTGATGGGGGAGCTTTCGGGGACCACTAGAACCCAGCGAGTGGGTCGTGTTGAGGCTCGTGAGTAAGGCAACTCCGCTAAATCTTCGAGATCGGCCTTGTTCTCGTAGACCCAGTCAAAACCGGTGATGCCACAATCGACAAAACCTTGGTCGATGTAGCGGCCAATCTCCTGTGCCCGAATCATGTAGATATCGAGGTCTGAATCGTCAGAAGACGGACGGAGACCACGATCGGAAGAATAGATATTGTAGCCAGCCTTCTCCAAGAGGGAGAGGGTTGGGGCTTGGAGTGAACCCTTAGGCAGGGCGATTTTCAGCTGCTGACTCACGACGGGGCGGGGTTGGTAAACGGGGTGTTCGGGTTTAGCAAGAATTAACCTGTGAATTGGGGTGTTTTACAGTTGGCAGTTGGCAGTTTTTCAGTTTTTCAGTTTTTCAGTTTTTCAGGTTGCGAGAATGAGGGGTTGTTGGAGGGATGTGTCTGGGGTGCGGGAATGTGTGGTTTACGGTGGGGTTCCTTTGGCGCTGAGGTGCGGGAAAACTCCGAAGGAGTATCGGCATTTAGCCCCCAACCTTGGCTGGGGGTTAGGAGTGTTGAGAAAGAGGACGAGCGCCGAAGGTGCGTAGGCAAACTTCTTTTGGGTGACGCTGTCGGGCTCGTGTTCGCTTCGGCTTGAAGTAGCGTGAATTAATCGACTTCGGAGCGTGGATCGCGGGTGAGAAGGCGATGGAGGACTTCGGCGGCAGCTTGGTTTTGGTAGAGGATGGCATACATGGCGTCGAGGATGGGGGTGCGGGTATCGATTTGCTGCGCTTTCTCGTAAACAGAACGTGTGTTAGGTACTCCTTCGGCAACCATTCCGAGATTGGTTTCTGCTTCGCTAGCGGTTTGACCCGCAGCGAGGGCGAGCCCGATTTGATGGTTGCGCGAATGAGTGGAGAAGCAGGTCGCAATAAGATCTCCCACTCCAGATAGTCCGGCGAAGGTTTCGGCCTGACCTCCAAGCTGGACTCCGAGCCGAGTCATCTCTGCCAAGGAACGGGTGGTGAGGGCAGCGAGGGCGTTGTCGCCTAGCTTGAGCCCAGCGGCGATTCCGGCAGCGAGGGCGTAGACGTTCTTGATCGCTCCCCCTAATTCGATTCCTGCGACGTCAGTTGAGGTGTAAGTTCGAAAGGTGGGGGTGCTGAACTGGACTTGCAGTTGATTGGCGAGCTGTTCTTGCGAAGCTCCGATTACCGCACACGCGGGGAGACCTTGTGCAATTTCTTCCGCGTGGTTCGGGCCGGAGAGAACGGCGATGGGATGAGAAGGATAGAGTTCGGATAAAATCTGCGACATCCGCTTACCCGTTCCACGCTCAATCCCTTTGGAGCAGGAGAGGAGAATGGTGCCGGGCGTGATGTGAGGGAGGCAGTCCGCTGCCGTTTGCCGAAAGTGAGCAGTGGGGATAACGAAGAGAACGAGCTCGGCCGTGGGGAGAGCTTCCGTAGTCTTCGTGTTGGCAGTGAGTAATTCGGGCAGGGGAACACCGGGGAGGTAACGTTCGTTTTCGCGCTTGGTGTTGAGCGTTTCGGCCTGTTGTTCCTCTCTTGTTAGAAGAGTGACTTCATGCTTGTTAGAAGAAGCGAGGATTCCGAGAGCTGTTCCCCAAGAGCCAGCGCCGATGATGCAGGTTTTCATGATCGTTAAAGAGAAAGAGGGTTGCTTGATTCGGAGACGAGCATTATTTTTTACGCGAAAAGCGATTCTCGGTTCCCGCGCGGAGACGTTGAATGTTAGAGCGGTGTTTCCAGATTGCGAGGATGCCAATGATGAGGGTGAAGACGAAGAGAGGAACATTCCAAGTGCCATCTTGAATACGACCATGGTGCCAAGAGCCCCATAAAGTGAGGAGGGGGAGAGCTGCCGCAGTGATGATGGAGGCTAAGGAGACGTAACGACTGATGAGGAAGACGATGAGAAAGAGGAGAAAGACGATCAGCGCACCCACAGGCATAAGGGCGATGAGCACTCCTAACGAGGTCGCGATCCCTTTCCCGCCCTTAAAGCCTAACCAAGGGGAAAAGTTGTGACCTAAGATCGCACAGAGCGCGGTGAAGACGTGAATGAGCTGCACAAAGAGTTGCTGAGAAGCAGGTAGTACGGTGGCCGCAGAGTCCAAGAAAGCGAGAGGTACCATGGGCGCGCGATCCCCAAAGCGGAGGAGATTCATCGCCAGAACTACAGGTAGAAAACCCTTAAGGATATCTAACAGAAGACAAATGATGCCAGGGCCTTTTCCTAACACACGGAAGACATTGGTAGTGCCGATATTGCCGGAGCCATGCTCGCGAATATCAATACCTTTCACCATTTTGCCGATGATGAGGCCAAAGGGAGTCGCCGCGATAAAGAAGGCGAAGAGAGGATAGAGGTAGGTCATCTGACAGAGAAAGAGAGAGGGAATAGAAAAGGGAAAAGGCGGGTGGAAGCCCGCCTTCTGATAAAAATAATCGTACGAGCGACGAATTATTTAATGCTCGCAGACTTGATGTAGTCGAGGTCTGGGAATTTGCTCTTCAGGAAAGCATTACCTTGTGACTGAATCGCACCCTGTGCGTGAGAAGGGCTTTCACCGTATTTCTTCTGGAGGCCATTCACGATGTCCATGCCCTTGGTTACTTCGCCAAAGGGAGTGAAACCTTGGTTGTCGAGGAAGCCGTTATGCTTGTAGTTGATGAAGAATTGCACCGAACGAGAGTTCGGTAAACCTGTCTTGGCGAAAGTAACACGACCAGGCTCATTGGAAACAACCGCTTTGCCGTCGTCCTTGATGTTCGCGCTTTGCCAGACCTTGTTTACTGCAGGATCACCGTGGATGCCAAACTGAACCATGAATCCCTCGACCGCACGGAAGAAGGCGATGTCTTGGAAGTAACCGATTTTCACCAAATTATAGAAACGGTCGGCTCCGAGCGGGGACCATTCGCGGTGGACTGTGATTTCGAAGCTTCCTTTGGTGGTTTCGAAAGCGGCTACGAATTTATCGGGAGCTTTCTCAGTGGCCTTAGAGGGATCCTTCATGGCTGGGTGAGCCGCTTTGTCGCCGGAAGCAGCTTCAGCCTTTTTGTCCTCAGCGTCGAGGCAGGATACTAAACACAAGAGTGAAAATAGGTAAGTAAGAGGTTTCATAGACGCCCTTAATGAAAGCTAATTTCTCCAAAGAGGCAAGAGAGAGCTGGAGGCAGCGTGTCCTCACCGTTTCGCCTCGTTTATCCTTGCAGGAAGCCAGTTAGAGGGCTCGTGGCATCTGCGCTTACTGATTGTTCGGGGAGTCCGAGACGGTAAGCCGTCCGGCCTGCCTCGGTGGCAAGAGCAAAGGCGCGGCCCATCTCGGAGGGGTCGCTTGCGACTGCGATGGCGGTGTTGACGAGCACGGCATCTGCTCCTAGTTCCATCGCTTCGGCGGCATGGCTGGGTGCTCCGATGCCGGCGTCAACTACTACTGGAATCGTAGCTTGCTCGACGATGATGCGAATCTGATCTCGGGTCGCGATTCCACGATTGGAACCAATGGGAGCACCCAATGGCATCACGGTGGCGGTGCCCACTTCTTGCAAGCGCTTGGCCAATACTGGATCGGCATTGATATAGGGGAGGACGGTGAAGCCATCTTTGACGAGGATTTCTGCTGCCTTCAGGGTCTCAATGGGATCAGGGAGGAGGTAATTGGGATCGGGATGGATCTCTAGTTTGATCCACTTGGGTAGTCCGGCCGCTTCCGCGAGTTTCGCGAGGCGAACTGCTTCTTCCGCATTCATCGCGCCACTAGTATTGGCGAGGATGAGGTATTTCTTGGGATCAACGTGTTCGAGGATATCGGCGAAGGGATCCTTTTCTCCTGAGAGATTGGCCCGTCGTAGCGCCACGGTCACGATTTCGGTTCCGCTGACTTCGAGGGCGCTTTTCATCGCGGCGGGAGAGCCGAACTTACCGGTGCCCAGCATGAGTCGCGAACCGAATTCGCGGTCCGCGATAGTGAGAGAGTCGTTCATTAAAAAGTCCCTAAAAATTTAGGCTGGGATGAGATGCTTCACCGCCTCGCGCTCTTCCCGGAGCTCGTTGATGGTGGCGTCGATCTTTCCTTGTGAGAACTCATCGACAGGAACGCCTTCCACGACGCTCCATGAGCCGTCGGCTTCGGTTCGGATGGGCATAGAGGCCATGAGTCCGGGCTCGATGCCGTAGGCGCCAGAACTCGCTACTGCGACCGAGTGCCAGTCGCCCGCAGGGGTTTCGTTACTCAAGCTTACGACGGTATCGACGACTGCGTTGGCCGCTGAGGCTGCGGAGCTGAGTCCACGGGCCTTGATGATGGCTGCACCACGCTTCTGCACGGTGGAGATGAACTCTCCTTGCAGCCACGCTTGGTCGCTGATCACCTCGCTAACAAGTTGTCCTTTGATGCGAGCATTGGTGAAGTCGGGATACTGGGTCGCGGAGTGGTTGCCCCAGATGCAGAGATTGGTCACGTCGCTAGAGTGGACGCCGGCTTTGGCTGCGAGTTGGCTCTTGGCGCGGTTTTCGTCGAGGCGAGTCATCGCAAAGAATTGCTCAGCAGGAACACCGGCGGCATTGCTCATCGCGATGAGGGCGTTGGTATTGCAGGGGTTGCCCACTACGAGGGTACGCACATTACTTGCCGCCGCTTTGGCGATGGCTTGACCTTGTCCGGTGAAGATCTTGCCGTTGATGCCGAGGAGATCGTTACGCTCCATACCGTCTTTGCGAGGGACAGAACCAACGAGGAGAGACCAGTTAGTGCCGGTGAAACCGTCTTCGAGGTCAGAGGTGCCGTGCACGCCTTGCAGGAGAGGGAAAGCACAGTCTTCGAGCTCCATAATGACGCCTTCGAGAGCTGCCATCCCAGGCTCAATCTCGATAAGGCGGAGTTTAACCGGTTGGTCGGGCCCAAACATGGCACCGCTGGCGATTCGAAATAACAAAGCATACCCGATTTGCCCTGCCGCACCTGTTACTGAGACCGTGATTGCATCTTTCACCCCTCCTACCTAGCGTCAGCTACCACTGGGGTCAACCGCCGAGGGGGGAAGGTTTCTAGTTTTCCTGTCAGAAGAAGAGTGAGAGAATTGATGAGAGCGGCTGATTTATTCTTTATTTTTAGCGGCTTCAATTTCGACTGTAGGAAAGTGAATTCGCTCCGAATTTGTAGACAAGAATATGGTTTCGATTTTTTTTAATAGAACGGCATCAAAAAACCAACATAAGGGGTTGAAGGTGTGACCGTATGCGAGATATATCACCGATTCCCATTCTTCTGTGCCGATCGAACCATGAACTTTGCCAAGCCCTTTTCGAAACCAATAAGCGTCTAAGATGTTTGTTGGATCACGCTTTGAGATGGTAATTCCCGATTGATGAATCGCGTCGAGTAGTTGCTTCAAATGTTCGGTGTCACGAAATCTGTAAAGCGGTCCCATCATTTGATTTTAGAGAACAGAACCGGGAGGGAGGGGCGCTTTATGCTCCTTGCGCCAAGCGGTCAATTCGCTGAGAAGCTTGGCAGTAAGTTCTGGTTTTTCCTCGCTGAGGTTTTTCTTCTCAGCCTCATCACTGGCGAGATGGTAGAGTTCTAGCTTCCCGTCCATGTGGTATTGGATGAGTTTATAATCATCCTTGCGAATGACGGAGCAGGGTCCGTGGACATTGCGGCTAGCAACATGCCAAAATAGGGCTCGTTCTTCCAACGACTTGGGCTCGTCGGTGAAGAGTTTCACTAAGGAATGACCGTCGAGTGTCCCTTCGTAATCGATACCTGCGAGGTCCATAAAGGTTGGGAAGTAATCGAGGCAACTGATGGCGGTTTCTGTGTGGCGAGG
>CALFBF010000080.1 GCA_937949965.1 uncultured Roseibacillus sp. | reverse complement strand
GACGAGATTATCGCCGCTGCACGAGCCTTGGCTCTTAAGCATTTTGGGAAGTTCTATGTCAGTGACGACGGTGCGAGTTTGGAGGAAGTGGTGGTGCGCGAACTCACCGCTCATAATCTGACCCTCGCCACCGCCGAGAGCTGCACCGGAGGCCTCATCGCTAGTCGCATTACTGATATTGCGGGTGCAAGTGCGGTTCTGACTCATGGCTTCGTCAGCTATGCCAATGAGGCCAAGGAGCAGATGCTAGGGGTCAAAGAAGAGACCTTAGCGAGCCACGGTGCGGTGAGCGAAGAGGTCTGCCGAGAAATGGCCCTTGGTGCTCTCGAAACAAGTGGCTCAGATCTCGCCGTCGCGGTCACTGGAATCGCTGGTCCCAGTGGAGGTAGCGAAGAGAAGCCCGTCGGAACTGTCTTCATCGGTCTCGCTCAAAAAGGGCACGACCCTGTGGTCAGTAGGCAATGCCATCCCCGCGAGCGGCGTTCCTTCAAACAGCAAGTCAGTCAATACACCCTCGACCTCATCCGCCGCCGCGTTCAGCACGGGGAGTAGGGGGAGGAGTAGGTGTTGTGTGGGAGGCCCGTTACTTTGGTGATTTGAACGGCCTTTTTGCTTAAAAACAATCGAAGAAATAAGATCAATATAAGATCAATATAAGTATAATATTTGGATTTTCTTAATTGTTTTAATTTCAAAAATAAATTAAATGTATTGACTTTGGATTACTTATGTCAATCATTGTGTGTCTAAGTCCATGTTGTCTTTATCCCGTTGCAGTTTGACAATTGGTTCACCTTTAATTGGTGGTGCTTTATCGTGTTTAATTGAGCGTGCGAGGTTATCTCGTAAGCAATTGTTCGGGATGATTCAGGGTGGCGTCAGTTACATCGACGTCGTTGGTTTTCGGAGAACCGTATTACTAAGTTTGGTGCTTTTGCTGCGATCTGAGACCGGACGAATTCAAGTGATGTGACGATTCCAATTTTGTTCAAATCATTAAGACTTGAATAACTCAAAAATATAATATGAAAAAAATATCATTTCACCACTGGAAGCCTTTTTCCAAGAAGGTTCTGTTATCTTTAGTATCTTTCGCTCTGGCTCAGTCCGCACACTCTTCTATTACCGTTCACTTTGTGGAAGAAGGAGATGATGTGCGAGTAACTTTTTCAGGCTCAATTGATCTCACAGGAGCTCCATTGGTTACGACTACGACTCCGGGAGGAGGTGCTGGAGCTACAATTGGCAGCTCGCAAGTAACCAGTGGTGGTCCTGTTATGTTTCTTGAGGCTGGAGCTGGATTTGCCGCTACTACGGGCTTGGCCACGACAGCAGGGGCGACTGTAACCGATACCGTTTTTGGTTTCGTTTTTGGTAATCTGTTTTTTGGAACAAGACATATTACGGGAGGAACGACTGGAAACGTGACCGAACTTACAGCAGATTCTTCTCTTGATACCTTTGTGATTACCGATGCAACGCTTGCTGATATTGGGGCCGATTCCTTAGTCGAGGGTCAAGCTCTTTGGACTTCTAACGGAACTGCTAATGATACCTTTAATGCCTCATTCCTATCCGTTCCTGAGCCCTCGGTTGGTATCCTTGCTGGCTTAAGTGCCTTGGGATTGTTCCGTCGCCGTCGTTAAATCTTTCAAAAAGCTTATTTTGTTAACTCTGCGAGTCGAGAGACTCGCGGAGATTTTTTTATGCGCCCGAGGAGAATAAACACGTAGTAAATGAAAGTTAAACAAAGCAAATGATCTCAAAATGAGATCATGAACTCGCTTCACGTGTAGAAACGAGTGATTATGTTCTCTTCTTAGGAGAGGTTTACTGGCTCTCACCAGTGGCCACCCCTAGAGAGGCGGACTCAGCGGGGAGGAATCTCTTGAAGCGAGTCTTGTCGATAGCCTTCATGTAAGCTTCCTCGGGAGCAATCATACCTGCTTGCAGTTTCTCCCAAATTGCTTCGTCCATGAACTGCATCCCTTCAGCCTTACCTTGGGTGATGACGTCGTAGAGCTTCTGAGTCGCGCCTTCCCGAATGATGGCCGCTACTGCAGAGTTGGTGAACATGATCTCGTTCACTGCCGTCCGTCCAGGCTTGTCCACTCGCTTACAGAGGAGTTGGGCTACAATCCCTTTCAGGGAAGCGGCGAGCATGGTCCGGACTTGGGACTGCTGATCGGAAGGGAATACATCCACGACCCGGTCGATGGTCTTGCGGGCGTTGTTGGTGTGCAGAGTTCCGAAAACTAAGAGCCCGGTCTCTGCTGCAGTGAGGGCCAAGGAAATAGTCTCCAGATCACGCATCTCACCAACAAGAACGATGTCCGCATCCTGACGCATCGCAGCACGGAGACCGTCGGCGAAGCTTGGGGCTTGGATAGGCACCTCCCGCTGGGTAATGATGGACTCCTTATTGCGGTGGACGAACTCGATGGGCTCTTCCACTGTAATGATGTGACGACTATAATTACTATTAATATAGTCGAGAAGAGCGGCGAGAGTAGTGGACTTGCCCGAACCCGTCGGGCCAGTCACGAGGACGAGACCAGAGCGCATATGTCCGAACTCCTTGATAACTGCCGGAAGATTCAGATCCTCCAAAGAGGCGATCTCGGTGGGGATGAGTCGGAAGACGGCACCCAATCCGTGCTGTTGTCGGAGGTAGTTGCACCGGAAGCGCGAGACTTCATCCATCTCGTAAGCAAAGTCGAGATCGCCACCAGCGAGGTAAGTCTCGAAGGCGGAGGGCTCGCAGATTTCGGCGAGCATTTGTTTGAAGGTTTCTCCTTCGAGCACGGGCTCACCGGGGATGGCGGAGACGCCACCGTGGACACGGACCTTGGGCGGTTGGCCTTCGGTGAGGTGGAGGTCGGAGCCTTTGCTCTCGACGAGATATTTGAAAAGACGATCAATGTCAGCCATGGGAAAATACGTTGAAAGGTTACTAGAAAAGGGTGGGGCCTAGGACTCGAAGAAGGCGCGCATTTGAGGTTTGTCCTCACTGCGATAGAGGGTTTCTTCCTGGGAGATGATGCCTTGGGCGTAGAGATTACGCAGGGACTCATCCATCGTGATCATACCGACATTCTTACCGGTTTGCATGATGCCGGGTAGCATGAAGGTTTTACCATCGCGAATGGTTGCCCCAACTGCTGCGGTATTGACGAGGAGTTCGAGAGCTAAGGCTCGTCCTGAACCATCGATCTTGGGCACTAACTGCTGTGAGATGATGCCTCGTAAGGATTCGGAAACCATCACCCGAATCTGATCCCGTTGGTCGGTTGGGAAGACATCGAGCACTCGGTCCAGCGTTCGCGGAGCATTACCAGTGTGGAGGGTAGCGAGAACGAGGTGACCCGTCTCTGCTGCGGTAAGCGCGAGCTGAATGGTCTCTAGGTCACGCATCTCTCCCACCATAATGACATCAGGGTCTTGACGCAGAGCGCCACGAAGAGCTCGACTGAAGGATTCGGTATGAGAGTGGACCTCTCGTTGGTTGACGTGGCAACCTTTAGACTCGAAGACGTACTCAATGGGATCTTCCAGCGTGAGGATGTGGTCTTCGCGATCTTGGTTAATGAAGTTCACCAGAGAAGCGAGCGAAGTTGACTTTCCCGAACCTACGGAACCTGTCACTAGGATAAGACCGTT
>CALFBF010000079.1 GCA_937949965.1 uncultured Roseibacillus sp. | reverse complement strand
ATTTTACCTTTCTCATGGCAAATGGCGAATTCGAGAACCCCTTCGTTTTGATTCACTTCGGCCGGGAAGGAAATTCTGCGAGTGTCCTCATGGAAGAAAACCTGGCCCAACGAATACTCGCCATTTCCCAAGTCCTTTACGGCAGGCTTTTCGGTCACCTCTTCGGCAAGAGCCAGTGAGGCGTATAGGGACAGGAAGGCAATTTGTATTCCGCGAATTGGCATCAAGGGACTGTAACGCAGCTTGCCGATGCCGTCTTTAGGAAAAAAGAGATGAGCCTTTGTCTGCTCACTCGGAAGGAGAACTAGGTTCAGTGGGTTCGCTCTCCGATTCCTCTTCGGTTGTGTTCTCAGATGCGTTCTCGGGTTCTTCTTCTGGCACGAGAATTGGAGGCCCCGCTTGTAGTGATTGAAAAGGAGTTGTTAGAATTTGTTGCCAGGCTAAGCGGGTGATGCGGTTGACCACGGCTTGCTCTGAGTCATTGCTCTCAGTGAGGTCTGGGAGAGGTGTCAGGTTTCCGATAGCCGAGATGCGACGTGCCAATAGGCGATAGACCGCAGTGGTGAGCTCGGCATCCAAGTTGTCGTCCGAGTCTGGGGCCAAGGTGACTACTTCGAGGGAGGGTTTCTCGGGGTCTTCTTCGGGAAGAGTCATCCAGATTGCTAGGGGAAGAGAGGGGAGTTCGTGTTTTGGTTGAGGAGCACTTTGGATGTGGAAGCTCGGCTGGCAGAGCTGCCCACTCCCGACCGAGATGAGTTCTGTTAGAGTGGTGATCGCTCCGGTGAGAGTTTCCGGCGTGCGGGCGGTGTTGATATGAATCTGTAACGGAATCGCAGTTGAGGGATCGGCATTCCATGGCGGAAGGACGACCTTCAGATTGGCAAGGGTTTGGGTGACCTTTTCCTGGATAGGGGTGCCGGCAGGAGTGCTGTCGAGCACTCGTTCGTAGGCCAGCGCTGCTCGCTGGATATGACCTGCGTTCTGGAGACGTTGGCCGAGATCCTCAAGTGGCAGCGCTCCAAGTTGAGCTTTTTCTTGATACTCACCGAGCCCGGGAGAAATGAGGAGATCTCCGAAGGGGATTTGAGCGAGAGCAGGGACTTCGGGCGTCTTCGGTGGAGTGAGGCCTTCATTCACCAAAGCGCGAACGCCACTATCGACCGGGGAAGCGAAGTCGGGGCGCAGTTCATTCGCAGGAATGACCCGCGGAGTCATAAAGTCGTGCTTACGAGTCCCCAAGACCCAGATCAACAAAGGGGTCAAGATGAGGGCCGGAACAACGAACTTGAAAGGAATGGTCAAGGCTCCCGTGAGTAAATAGAAGCGCCTCGCGAAGGAACAGAAAAAGGTCTGTCGTGATGAGAGTCTTTGTTTGGGCTAGATGAGTCGGTTGATTGGGGCAAGAATGAGGCTGAGGTCGCTAGAGAGCACCTGCTATTGCGAACAAGAGAAAATAAACCATCACTTGCCTGAATCTGTCGAAACAGGAATTTACTCACAAAGTTGCATACGAACCCCCAGAGAACTCAAAAACGAGTTATGGATTGGGAGTGACGCTTTGTTCTCCTTTGCTTAGCTTTTTCAGACGAGGATTTGTAGATTGACAGGCTCTTCGAGATGTCAAATAGCTTGGAATCGGAATCTCAATGCAATGTAGGCGAGAGGCATTAGTTTACTTCAAGAGAACGTTTAAGCATACCCCATCCGACCGAATTAACGCGCTTTCGTTAGTTCTACTACTTCACCTCCTCCAGTCAACCTCCGACTCGCCAGCGCGGTCGGATTTGTGGTGCTGCGCATTGTTAGCCCCCGGAGATCCAACGGTAGGCCCTCCTAAAACCAGCTTCCTCAGCTTCCTGCACCGTTGTTGCGTAAAACTCTCCTTCAACGTCTCCTATCTCGGTTCGATCATATTGTTGATCAAACGGTAAATGATAAATTCTCGCGCCGTCATGTCGTGAAATATTACACTTAATGGAGGGATAGGACTGAAATGGCACTCCCTCAAAGATTCTTACACCAAGATACTTACCGAACAGCCTCGCCGTCTTCGAGCACTCAAATGTGGTGTATAACACTGGTATCACACTCTTAACCTCGGAATCCATCTGGTAAAATCGTGCCGCGCCATAAATTTGAGCAATAACGTTTTCTCGAACTGGAATCCCCTTTTTCACAGAAAGGCGCTTACACTGGACAATTCTAACCTCATCGTCACGTCGGCAAATCAGATCAATTCCGAGATCATCAACGCCGTTGATGGCACCATAGTATTCGACCTTGTATCCCTTGGCTTCATATCGATGTCCAATAAATCGTTCATACTGTATTCCAGCCGTCCATGACGTCCTTCTTCGATCACCTCTCCAATAGCGGTCTAGGGCCAATTGGTTGCGCTGTGATTCAGAAAGAGACTTCCATTCTGAACGCGGGACAAAGATTGCGACCGGGTCCCGAACGGTCCCGTAAACCTTCTCTAATTCCCGCTCCTCCTTAATACCCTCAAGCAACTCTTCAAGCGAGTGGTCAGAATATTCTAATATCCATGGCGCTAAACCCTCGTAGAGAGCAAGTTGAGGTCTAAGACGTTCCACCTCCATTTTATAATTCCGCGCCAACTGCCTAGCCTCTTTGACTTGCTCTGATGCTTTGACTGCAGGTGGTCGCCGATTCTTAAGGTTGTTTACTACGGCCTCATCATATTCTTCCTGAATACGGGCACTCCATTCTCGAAGTGTAGGCAAAAGAGCACCTTGTTGCTGCCAGTCTTCGACGGCCTCGTTGATAATTCTCTCCAACTGTTTACACTTCTGGCGCAGTTCCTTTACTGGTCTCTGAGCTATTCCAATTTCCTTCTCAAGTTCCCGTATTTGAGCGCTTTTTTCTTGTGAGGTTTTCTGGGTGTCCTCTCGGCGCTTCTTTTCATATTCGAGGTCATTCTTCATCGAACGTCTTCCCAAAAGAAAGAAAACCATGCTTGCCACCGATAAGCCAATCACTAGATGGTGTATTTCTAGGCTCATCTTTCAGGCTGACGTTGAAGTGGTGGCACCCGCTACCGGGAGCGCCACTTCGATTCAAGGTAAAGGATTCTAGTCATGGTTCAATCTCCGACTCGCGGCGGGGTAGCGGGTTGTCCACCCACGCTTTGTTAGCCTAAGTTTGATGCACGCTCTTGCCAGAAGGTGATCTCGTAATCTATCAAGTCGTCCGAGTAGTCTTCTGGAAACGATACTACCATCCTTCGGTCAGGGAAGTCTCGATTAAGCTTCAGCTGCCACATATCCTTCAAGATTCTTCCTAGGTAAATGACCTGCTCTCTAGTCGGCTTTGCTTCTTCGTTCGTGAAAAGATCGAGGAGATGTTGGTGATTAAGAGTCACTTCCGTTCTCGTCTTGTCATCATCGCACCCAGTCGGAAGACGTTGATAATTCTGGGCGTCCTGATCCCTAAAAGGGGCCATGAATACGCAATCATCATGAGTAACGAATTCTGGCCAGAACAGTGAAGAGAAGGCCACAGCCAGATTGAATGAGCCCATGCCTGTAAGCCATCCGTCTGGGCCGATTTCGCAACTGTTGTGAGACTCCCAATCGTCCAGATCGGTGATGAGTTCGTTATAGTCGCGCATTTTATAGGCTAACAGTAGGAACTCAAATACAACCATCTACTCCATGGGCCCAAGCTAATTCAACCAAGGGTCGGTTGGGCAGAGGGAGAGGAGGCGGTGGAAGGGGGAAAGGCTCTTCAAAGTATCGCCCCAGAGACTGACGTCGTGTGTTTTGCCTAAGAAGTCAGTGGGAGCAGGGGAAGTGACCCAAGAATTGCGATCGAGTTCTTCTTCCAGTTGGCCGGGATTCCATCCCGCATAGCCTGAAAAAGCTCGCACCAGCACGCCGGATTGTTGGCTGCGCTCAATGGCCTCTTCGGCCGAAATCCGGATCGAGTATTCGAGCTGATTGTTCTCCGAAAGGGAGAAAACGACGAAGGTGAGGTGCTCGCGTGCAACCGGACCGCCGACGAAGACTGGGATACGTGCAAGAGGGGAAAGAGACTCGTCCTTGAGCATGTCTCCCACCGTGTATTCGGAAGGTTGATTGAGAATGAGTCCGAAAGCTCCCTCCGCAGTCGAGTGCTGGGCGAGAAGGACAACAGACTTGTGAAAAATGCTGTCTCGGAGGGAAGGATCTGCGACCATGAGGTCACCCTGCTTCAAAGATGTGGACTGTGAAATTGGAAGCTGCACGAAAATTTTTTTGCACAAAGACTAAGGGTGGTCAAGGAGCCGAAATCGCCAAAAATATTAGCTTTAATTGATTTTTTGTAGAAGCTGGAATCCTTTTAAAATAAGGCTTTGCAGGGTGTTTAAGGAGACTGAAAGAGTTGTCGCGGTTTGTGGCTTTGAAGATCGTTGTCAAATGGAGGATGAGCGGTTTTACATTCAGGCTTTGTGAAATATCTTGACAGTTTTATGGTGCAGTTATTTTGAGCAAATCGAGGATGAAAACTTTGATATTGGCAAGGGTGTCCAATCATCATTTGGAGGCTTTTTTTTAGAAAAGAAAGCTAGGAAAAGTTTAGTAAAATGAATTCTGAATGAGTCCTGAATTCGTTTTGGTTGATTTTAAAAGGTTTACGGAGAACGGGCGTGATTGAGGAGTTTTTGAGGTCGCTGCGGAGGTCTTACTTTTAGGAAAGGAGGCTTGGGAAGAGCCGTTTGGCGCTCTAGGCTGCGCCTGTGTCGCAGCGCTCAATCCAGTGGCGGATCTCGCTCGTCTTTTTCTTGTTAGCCGCCATGCCGGGGAGTTGGGTACCGGTGCTTTCCATTGTTTTGGAGGCCAAGGGCTGGGCTCATCTCACGGATTGGGCCTTTGTCATTCCTTCCCTCGGGGCGATTGTCTCGCCGCTTTTCCTAGGAGCCCTCGCAGATCAGCGGATCAATGCCGAGCGCGTTTTGGCGGGGGTGATGGCGATGAATGCCACCTGCACTGCCTTGGCCTTTTGGTTCCTCGGGCGAGGGGATTCGGAAGCTTGGTTTCTTTTCTTTCTCGTTGCAAAGGCTCTCCTCGGGGCTCCTTCGTGGTCCTTGTTGATGTCGATCACCTTGACGCATCTGTCCTCGCCGGAGCGTCAGTTTGGTCGGGTGCGGGTGTGGGGGACGGTGGGTTGGATGGCCGCAGGGTGGTCGATTAGTTGGCTTTCGCTGGATCAGTCACCTCTCACTGGTTTGGTGGCTTCATCGCTCGGATGGATGGCGGCGGGATGTTGTTTCTTGCTCCCTGCCACTCCTCCCAGTGGCCTCCCCAGTCGTGACTTGTTAGATAGTCTCGGCTTACGCGCCTTTCGGGTTTTGCGAGACCGAGATACTGGAGTGTATTTTCTCACTGCCTTTCTCTTCTCGATCCCTCTCGCCGCTTACTACCCGTATAGTGCGAAGTTCTTGAAGTCGTTGGGAGTCGAGAACGTGGCGACCCTGTTGTCCTTTGGGCAAGTGACTGAGATTGTAGCGATGCTTTTGATGGGGCTGATTTTTCGTAAGCTGCGGCTGAAGTGGATCTTTGTCATCGCGCTCTCCGCAGGATTCTTGCGCTATCTCTTTTACCTCTTGCCTGCTTACTCCGGTGGTCACCTCCACTGGATGATTGCGGGGATGCTGATGCATGGGATTTGCTGGACGCTGTTCTTCGAAGCAGGCCGGTTGTTCGTCGATAAGCGAGTCGATACCGCAATGCGTAGCCAAGCCCAGGCCCTGCTGACAGTGTGGACGACAGGGGTCGCTTCTATCATCGGAATCTTCTTTGCGGGAGGATTGTTCCGATGGTGTATGGCTGAGGGAGGAATGGGGTGGAACGGGTTTTGGTCCGTATTGAGCGGGCTTTGTTTCCTCTCTCTCCTCGTCTTTGCCATTGGTTACCGCGGGAGCGGTGCTCGGCTTAATTCTTGTCAGGCCCGACCGCAAGTTCAGGCGGGAGAGTGATCGCGAAAGTGGTGTGCTGTCCCGGGACAGAGGAGACCGAAATCTGCCCCCGATGAGCTTCCACTGCTCGCTTCACGATGGAGAGCCCGAGCCCGGTCCCTTTGATAGAGTCCTGATTGTGGTGCTTCTCGACGCGGTAGAATCGTTTGAAGACGAAGGGTAAATCGTTACTGGGAATCCCAACGCCATCGTCTTTGACCCAGAGAGAAATGTCTCCCCCTTCGTCTGCGTTGACCTTCCCACCGATTTCTAACTGAAGAGATTGCTTGGGATTTTGCTTGAGGGCGTTTTCCACTAGATTGAAGAAGACTTGAGTCCAATAAAAGCGATCCCCAATCAAGGTGAGAGTTGGGTCAGGGATTGCGAATTGGACGGAGGCCTCTTGGCGCGAGATTAAGGCTTCTAGTCGATTAACGACGTCTTGTGCGCAATTTTGGAACTTAAAGGGGGCGGGGTTGATGGTGGCGGCTTCGCCAGATTCCAATCGTGAGATGACTAGCATGTCTTCCACGATGCGCGCGATCCGTTTGCCGTGCTTCTGCATCACGAGAAGGGACCGCTGTCGGAACTCGGGGTCCTCGATCTCGCCCTCGACCATGTTTTCTAAATAACCATTGATGATGGAGAGAGGGGTGCGCAGTTCGTGGGAGGCATTTGCCACGAAATCTTTCCGGACTTGTTCTGCTTGGTGTTCGGCGGTGATGTCTCGGATGACGATACGAGTAATTGGTTTTTCCGTGTTCCGATCCAGGGGAGCGGCATCAATGATCCAGGCTGTTTCCCCACGTTGATCAGCAACTCCTCCCGGAGCGGCGTGTGGGGGTAGTACGATTTGTTCACTCACCCCTCGGCCGGTAGTGAGGGCCTTTTCCATAGCGCGGGTGATACGTTCATCGAGAAAGACTTCTTTGAGGTGACGGTCCTTAACCAAGCGCCCTGCTACGAGCTCGGTAGTAGGTTCATTCGCAAAGAGAATACGCCCGGAGGGATCGACGAGTAGGAAGGCATCATTGAGGGCATCTAGGAGATGATCGCGTTCTTTACGTAAGCGACTCTTATGCTTTTTGAGGCGGATTCCCATTTGCTTGAGGTTCGCGATCCGCTGCCGGCGTTCACGAGCCCAAAGGACGATGAAGAGTACTGCGAGGAGGCTTCCTCCAATGGCGATGATTTCGAGCATCTAAGAGACGTTGAGACGGTAACCGATTCCTCTGACTGTTTCCACCAGATTGGAGGATTCTCCCAGCTTATTGCGGAGCCGCTTCATGTGGGTATCGAGCGTCCGGCTGTGGACCTCGTCGGAATATCCCCAGACCGTGCGGAGGATGTCGTTGCGATCGAGGGCCGTATCGGGTCGCTCGACGAGGAAGAGGAGGAGCTTGAACTCGGTGGAGGTCAGGTCGATCCGTTCATCCGAGAGGTAAAAGTTCATATTGTTCTTATCGAGCCGGAAGGGGCCCACGGTGACCTCGACGGCACCAGGAACGGGCTCTACCCGGCGCATGATGGCGTTGACTCTGAGAACGAGCTCCTTGGGTGAGAAGGGTTTGGTCAGGTAATCGTCTGCTCCTGATTCCAGCCCTTTGATTCGGTCCTCGGTCTGGGCGCGCGCTGTTAGCATGAGGACTGGGGTGTGTGCGGTGCGACTATCTCTCCTCAGTTCCTTGAAGACGGAGTAGCCATCTTTGCCCGGCAGCATGAGATCGAGAATCACCAAGTCAGGTCTCTCGCGAAGGGCCGCATCCTGTCCGGTAAGACCGTCGTGAGCCAAGATGACTTCGTACCCGGCCCGCTCGAGATTAAAGCCAATGAGGTCGGCAACGTCTCGCTCATCTTCCACAATCAGAATCTTTCCTGAATTTTCTGGCACGTCTGGGTATAGGCATAAAATGAGAACGGTGGGGAGTGAGAAGGTGCTGCGGAAGGGTGACGAATTCGTAACAAAGAGACTGAGACAAGCCCAACATGGCTCGACGAAGCGTTGACGGTCGCTAGAGGCGCTGGTTAAGACAGCTTAACGAAATGGCGAGTTACACCGAAGACGACATCAAGTCCCTAGACTGGCGCGAGCACATCCGGCTGCGCCCGGGGATGTATATTGGTAAATTAGGCGATGGTTCTTCGCAGGACGATGGCATCTACATCCTCCTCAAGGAAGTCATCGACAATGCCATTGATGAATACGTGATGGGGCACGGAAAAGAGATCCACATCGCTATTGATGAAGGTGGTCGCGTAGAGGTGCGTGATTACGGACGCGGGATTCCGCTCGGGAAGCTCTACGACTGTGCGGCGCAAATCAATACCGGTGCCAAGTATGATTCCGAGGCCTTTAAGAAGTCAGTGGGACTGAATGGAGTCGGGATTAAGGCCGTGAATGCGCTCAGCGGATTTTTCGAGATTCAGGCCTGGCGAGATGGAAAGACTAAGGCCATTGAGTTCTCGAAAGGAGAAGTCATCGAGGAGATGAAGCGCCCCAAGGCGGATAAAGGGGATGGCGGAACGCGTCTGTCCTTCGAGGTTGATACCAGCATTTTTCCTAAGCGTGTGAAATGGCGTGATGCCTATGTAGAGCGGATGTGCCGTTACTATTCCTTTTTGAATCCTGGCTTATGCCTCGTTTTCAATGGCAAGAAATATAAGTCAAAGCACGGTCTCTTGGACCTCTTGAAAGAGGAGATGGACGAGACTCCTCTCTACGAGCCCATTGTGCTGAAAGGTCATGATATCGATGTTGTCTTCACTCATACCTTAGGTGGAGGGGAAGAGTATTATTCTTTTGTCAACGGACAGCACACTACGCAAGGGGGAACTCATTTAGCTGCTTTTCGGGAAGCTTTGGTGAAGACCGTTCGCGAGTTTTACAAAAAGCAATGGGACCCAGCTGATATTCGCTCCGGCATCGAGGCTGCCATCAGTGTGCGCGTTGAGGAACCCGTCTTTGAGAGCCAGACCAAGACCAAGCTCGGAAGCACCCACATGGCTCCCGAGGGAGAAACGGTGCGAACTTTCATCGGGAATTTTCTAAAGGAGGAGCTGGACAACTACTTACACAAGAACACTGCCGTAGCGGAGGAACTGCAGAAACGGATTCTGCAAGCCGAGCGGGAGCGTAAGGAGTTGAAGGGGGTGAAGAAATTAGCCCGAGACCGTGCTAAGCAAGCAAAGCTTCATAATAAGAAGCTGCGCGATTGCAAAGCGCACTTTGATACCAAACATAAGCGGCGCGAAGAAACGACGATCTTTATCACCGAGGGTGATAGTGCCAGCGGTTCTATTACCAAGTGTCGTGATGTGGAAACTCAGGCTGTTTTCTCCCTACGAGGTAAGCCTCTGAATACCTTTGGGCTGAGCCGCAAGATTGTGTATGAGAATGAAGAGTTCGCTCTCTTGCAAGCGGCCCTTAACATCGAAGATGGTCTCGATGGACTGCGTTATAACAAAGTGGTCATTGCGACCGATGCCGATGTTGATGGCATGCATATCCGGTTGCTACTTTTGACCTTTATTCTTCAGTTCTTCCCCGAGTTGATTCGAGAAGGGCATTTATCAATTCTTGAGACGCCTCTTTTCCGCGTTCGTAATAAGAAGAAGACACATTACTGTTATGATGAGAGTGAAAAGGACGTAGCTCTAACAGAGCTAGGTAAAACTGCAGAAGTCACTCGCTTTAAAGGTTTAGGTGAAATCTCTCCGGATGAATTTGGCTTTATGATTGGGCCTGATATGCGTCTCGATCCGGTATTGATGGAAGAGGGGAAGAGCCTCAAAGAAATGCTGACCTTTTACATGGGTAAAAACACTCCCGATCGTCAGGGCTTCATTATCGAGAACCTACGAGCAGATGTAGATACTGCCGAGGTGTGATAATTTGGTAATGTCTACAAACTAAAACAGGCAGCCTGTGAAGGACTGCCTGTTTTGTAAATTTATTCTGTGAAGAGAGAAAGTTAGACTTTCTTCTTCAACTTAGCGTATTCTTTATTGAGTGCGGCGATCTCAGCTTCCTTAGTAGCTACGAGGTCGAGGATTTCACCAAGACGGTGGAGAACGCGTGATTGAGCAGTAGCTCCTCTGGAAGCACTACTCTTACTAGCTCCTGATGGAGAACCGCCTTCTGCTTTGTTCTTCCAGTTAGTGATGGTGAGGGCAGTAATGCCGAACTTGCGCTGTGCAGCCGCAACTCCACCACGACCTTTTTCGGAATCAACAGAAGCAACGAAATCAAGGACTTCTTGTTTCTCTTCTGTAGTGTAGCGCTTTCCTTTAGTCATTTTCTTTTTAGCCATAGCCGTATGTTTGGAGGGGGAACAAACGCTTGTTTGAATGTAAGCGCAAGAAAAAATGATATCTTTTTTTTAGAAAAAAAGTGAAACTAGAAATGCTGTTTGATCGTTTGGGGTAGCTCTTCGAAGTTATGAATGAAAGCAGAAGCTTCTTTTTTAACCCGATCCCGAATGACAACACCTCCGAACCCAATGAATAAATCTACTAACTCTTGGGTCTCTAAATCGGATACCCCATCACCCATCATAATTGTTTGGCAGGGACCTTTATCTTGTAAAAAAGTGGTAATGAGGTCCGGTTTGCCTCCGTTTCTGGCCGTGGGGGCGGACTCATTAAAGCCTAGGTAATCCCCGTTTTCATCAAATTGAAGATCAACGGCAAAGATTTCGGTAATATCTAAGTACTGAGCCACTGGCTCAATCACTTGCGTAAACCCGCCAGAAATAATGATGGGTTGCCACCCTTCGGCTCTAAGTTCAACAAGGGTAGATTCGACGTTGGGAGACAGTTTTGCGATATACATTTCACCGACCTGCTTGCACATCGCTCGGGTGGGGCAGATAAGATCCAATCGACGTGCGAAGATCTCATGAATTGGGACTGTGCCATCCATCGCTTGGTTCGTTAAAGCGATCACGTCAGCTTCTGTTTGGGTGCCCTTAAGGGCTGCTAGCTCATCTACGCCTTCAATAGCGCAAATCGTTGAGTCACAGTCTAAAAAGAGGAATTTTTTCATGAAAAGGAGGTGTTTCTAATTTCGACAAGAGTTCCAACCGAAACTAGAGAGTATAAGGTAGTGATATCGGAGTTTCGAAGTCGGATACAGCCGTGGGAAGAGGGGTGCCCAATCAGGTTTTCTTGGTTGGTGCCGTGGAAGTAGATATAACGAAGGTAAGTATTCGTCACTTCCGATGAAATACCTTCTAAACGAAGAATCCGAGTGAGAACCAGATCGGAATCGACTTCATCGGAAGAACTCCAGTGACCCGACGCTTTTCGGCCTTTGAAAATAGTTCCTTCCCGGGCTCTGCCGCCGTATTTTTCGCAAATACGAAATTTTCCTAACGGAGTCTTGTTAGAGCCTTCTTCGGTTCCGAGACCAAACTGCGAGGTAGAAGCTGGCCAAGAGTTTACGGGTTCACCATTATCATAAAGTCTGACCTCTTGCGCAGGAACAGAGACGATGAGGGTCTTCATAAGAGGCTGAGCAAGAAGGAGGGCTCAGTCTGAGGCAAGGGCCGGTTGCAGTGGTTGATCCGTCTTAGCCGTTGGGGGGGACTGTTCGCGGTTGGGTTCTTGAGTGGAGAGTCCCAATCGTGAAATGAGGTTCAAATCCTTTTCCACAGCAGGGTTAGCCGCCGTGAGCAGTTTGTCTCCATAGAAGATGGAGTTTGCCCCTGCAAAGAAGCAGAGAGCTTGTGCTTCTTCTGAGAGAGCGGTGCGACCGGCAGAGAGTCTGACTTTTCCTTGCGGCACTGCAATACGAGTGAGTGCGATCATGCGGACGAGTTCGAAGACGTCGACTCCATTGCTTTCGGCCAAAGGAGTGCCAGGCATGGGCATGAGTTTGTTGATGGGAATGGATTCTGGCGGAGGGTTGAAGGAGGAGATGACTTCAATCATCTTAAGCCGATCTTCTGTCGTTTCCCCTAGTCCTAAAATGCCGCCACAGCAAACCGACATCCCTGCGTCTTGCACATTGCGAATAGTAGCAAGACGATCGTCGAAAGTATGCGTGGTGACAATCTCGGGATAAAACTCAGGAGAAGTATCAATATTGTGATTATAGGCAGTGACTCCTGCCTCTTTCAGAGCGGCCGCTTCCTCGGGGCCGAGCTGGCCAAGGGTGACGCAGACTTCCATTCCGAGGTCTGAGACATTTCGCACAATATCGAGGACTTGTTCAAAGCGTTTCGTCCCACTACGAACTCCGCGCCATGCCGCGCCCATACAAAAACGGGTGGAACCATTCTCCTTGGCGGCACGTGCTCGTGCCATCACGTCGTCACATTCCATTAACCGGTCAGCGTCGACACCAGACTTATGACGAGCTGATTGCGCACAGTAAGAACAGTCCTCAGAGCATCCTCCGGTCTTGATAGAGAGAAGGGTACAAAGCTGAACCTCATTCTCCGGCCAGTTGGCCTCGTGAACCTCGCGGGACTTCTTGAGAAGATCGAAAAGAGGGAGTTGGTAGTAAGCATTAAGCTCGTCGTAAGTCATCTCGGGCTATAAGAGTAAGGGAAGTTGCGTTAAGTGTAGAGTGCTAAAAGAGCCTTATTGATTCAGTTCGCACCCATGTAGATTCAAAGATGGGTCATCGACTGACCTGTGTTTTGAAGAATTTTCAGTAGCTGCTCAGGCAGGAATATCAACGGGGATTTCTAAGAAGTTCTGTAAGAGTCGAAGTCCGGTATGTTGGCTTTTTTCGGGGTGAAACTGAGTGGCAAAGAGATTGCCTCGCTGCACTGCAGAGGCAAAGTCTACTCCGTAATTGGTTCTAGAACCAATGATCTGCTCTTCTTTTGGTTGCGGAAAGAATGAGTGCACGAAATAGAAGTAGGGATCTTTCGCAAAGTCTTTCCATATCGGATGCGTAGAATCAGTGGGTAAAGCGGTATTCCATCCCATGTGAGGAATCTTCAGATCACGACCAGACGGAAAACGGCGAACTTCGCCTTCCAAGATTCCTAAGCCTGAAACGCCAGGGGACTCTTCCGAGGATTCAAAAAGAAGTTGATAACCAATACAAATCCCAAAGAAAGGATGATCCGCACGCAGCCAATCTTGCAGGGGCTCGACGAGATCCCGCTCTTCCATGTTACGCATGGAATCCCCAAAGGAACCTTGTCCGGGGAAAGTGAGATGCGTCAGCCCCTCAAAGTGTTCAGGCTGAGAAACCGTCCGCGGCTCTACTCCAAGGAATTGAAGCGCGCGTAAAAGCGAGCGGAGATTCCCCCCGCCGTAATCAATGACACCGAGTTCCATTGCTCCTAATTATAGAATGGCCTTGGTGCTGGGAATCGCGCCTTCTTGACGGGGATCAATGGCAACAGCACCACGTAATGAACGGGCGAGGGCCTTGAAGATCGCTTCTGCAATGTGGTGCCCGTCCCGACCTGCCAAGAGATCGACATGGATGTTGGCTCTTAAGTTAGAAGCCACGGCGCGGAAAAATTCTTCAACCAAAGTAAAAGGCAAGTTGGGTGCAGAAGCTGTTTCTGCAGGAGGATTAAAGGCGAGATAAGGGCGGTTGCTGAGGTCAACAACCACTCTGGCAAGAGTCTCGTCCATTGGCACGTAAGCCTGCCCATAGCGCTGAATGCCAGCCTTGTCACCGAGAGCCTCGCGGATAGCATCGCCCAAGACAATCCCGGTATCTTCCACCGTGTGGTGGGCATCGACCTCAATGTCTCCGTCTACAGATACTTCGAGATTGATGAGGGAATGCTTGGAGAAGAGCGTCAACATGTGGTCAAAGAAGGGATGTCCCGTCTGAACCGTGCTGACTCCTGTTCCATCAAGGTCCAAGGACAGCTCTATTTTAGTTTCCGCAGTTTCGCGGCTAATCGTGGCAGTGCGCATGGGTAGTGTCGTGAGATGACGGGACCTACTTATCCTCCATCTGTTCTTTTTCCATCTTTTCTTTCTCCATCATCTCCTCTTTGGTCATTCCTTCCTCTTCCATCATTTTCTTTTTCTCCATCATCTCCTCCTCAGACATTTCTTCGGATGGGGGTTGGTTGATTGTAGGATCGAAGCGGTCGACAAGAGCATTGAGGTAGGATTCAGCAAGACCTAATTGATCCATTTGATCGAGAATCTCTTCTAGCGCTTCCTGATTTTTCTCTCCAGATACAATCCAGCCGCGACGATAGAGGTCTCCCGCTTCAGGTAACTCTCGTAAATCGCTCTCCACTTCGTCTAATCGTTCTGTTTCTTCCTCCAGAGTAATGATCATGTTTTCGAGAGATTGTGGGTTCTTAGTATCGATACTCAACCAGCTAATGCCTTTGGACTCTTCTTTTTCGTGCAGTTCCTCAAAGGCGATCATGCGCTGTTCTTTCGCTTGCATTTGGAGCTTTTTCTGGTTTTCGGGCAGACGATCAGAAGAAGCCGAATTTTGATCGAGAAGATCAAGTTGACGTTGGAGGAGGCTGCCGTAGCTGCTGACCAGACGACGCATTAGATCTACCGAGTCTCGATGGGCTTGTGTGCCAAAAAAGCTCCTCTCGAGTTCATCATATTGTCGGAGCGCTGCGAGGTAGGAGCGAGTCTCCACCAGTTTTTTGAAGCTGTTAGCAGAAATCTGAGCATCGATTTCTAGGGCGTTTTCTGCTTTCTGATCGGCTGAGATTTTACCGGAATCAGAGAGATCAGTCTTCAGCCCACCTTCTTTAATGAAGGCGTGCTCTTCCATCAGTGTTTCTAACATTTTAGCCGCTCTCCGGCCGGAAGCAGTGTCTTTGTGCTCCGAGACAAACCCTTTGATCTTGGTCAAGCGCTCTTCGTATTCGCTCGCAGGGCTGTAGGGAGGAACAGGGAGCAAGGGGACGATCTCTTTCTCATACATCATTTTGATCTTATTGACGTGTTCGATGTCGGCTACATCAGATCGTTTTACGGTTCGGCGCTCTTTGATTGAGTTGGTGATGTTGACCTCCAATTCGTACTCTTCGAGAGTTTTACTGAGAATGGTGGCGTTCAGCTTAGAACCATCTTTGAGAGTGATGATGTCAGCCCAGGCAGGTGAGGAGAGTGCTAGTAGTAGAGAAGTCGTTAGAATTTTCATAAGATCACGTGATTGAATAAGTAGAATGTCGGTCAAAATCAGCAGCACGGAAAGAGGAAATTTGAGGTAAGGACGAGAAAGCTTAGTAAGAGAGTTTGGAAGAGGCAGAAATAGAACTCTGCTAAGGCTTGCGGTGATTTTAGGAGGTCTTAAAGATCCTCTCCTGCAACTTAATTTATGAGTGTCGAAGAAGACAGAAGTCATGAGCACGTGAGTCTCGGGGATATGTATAAGGACTACTTTGTCCTTTATTCCAGTTACGTCATCCTCGAGCGTGCGGTTCCTCACCTCAAAGATGGTCTCAAGCCTGTGCAACGGAGAATTCTCCACTCCATGCGACAGATGGAGGATGGTCGTTATACGAAGGTTGCGAATATAGTGGGAGATACCACCAAGTATCATCCTCATGGAGATTCTGCGATTAAGGACGCCATGGTGGGGCTAGGTCAGAAGGATTTGCTCATCGATACTCAAGGAAACTGGGGAAATATTCTGACAGGTGATCCCGCTGCCGCAGCTCGTTATATTGAAGCTCGGCTTACTCCTTTCGCACTCGAGGTAGCCTTCAATCCGAAGACGACGGAATGGACCGCGAGCTATGATACCCGGAATCAAGAGCCCGTCACCTTGCCGATGAAGTTTCCGCTTCTGCTTGCGCAAGGAGCAGAGGGCATCGCAGTCGGGTTGGCATGTAAGATTCTTCCACACAACTTTATCGAGCTCATTGATGCTTGTATCGCAACTCTGCGGAAACAGCCTTTTGAACTGTTACCTGATTTCCCCACCGGAGGGATTCTTGATGCCAGTGATTACCGCGACGGATTACGCGGGGGAAGACTCCGGGTGCGAGCCAAGATCGCTATTGAAAAGGCACGTCAGCTACGAATCACCGAGATTCCTTTTGGAACCACCACTAAGGGACTGGCCGAATCCATTGTTGCGGCGAACGAGAAGGGGAAGATTAAGGTCTCAAAGGTGGAAGATTACACCGCTGCTACGGCAGACATCGTAGTAACCCTTCCTGCCGGTATCGATGCTGAGAATGCGCGTGATGCCCTCTTCGCCTTCACCGATTGCGAAGTTTCAATTTCTCCCAATGCCTGTGTGATTCGGGATGAGAAACCCGCCTTTATTGGTGTTTCCGAGATTCTCAAGTCCTGTGCGTTCCAGACCAAAGATCTCTTGGAGCTAGAGCTCCAAATTCGTCTCGGAGAACTGCAAGAAAAGTGGCACTTTAGTTCCTTAGAGAAGATTTTTATCGAAAACCGAATCTACCGCGACATCGAGGAATGCACCACTTGGGAAGCGGTTATCGAGGCCATCGACAAAGGGTTAGATCCCTTTAAAAAACTGCTCCAACGCGAGGTGACTCGCGACGATATCATTCGTCTAACGGAGATTAAGATTAAGCGGATTTCTAAATACGATACCTTCAGAGCCGATGAGGAGATTAAGGGCTATGAAGGCGAAATCGAAGAGGTCGAAAAGAATCTCCGTAATTTGACCCGCTATGCCGTTCGTTACTTTGAGACTCTCAAGAAAAAATATGGAAAAGGCCGTGAGCGAAAGACCGAGCTGGTCGAATTGGCTGCCGTGAACCGGACTCAAGTGGTCGCGATAACGGAAGTCCTCTACCTCGATCGTAAAAATGGTTTCGCAGGTTGGGGACTGAAAAAAGAGGAAGTTATTGCCAAGTGTTCACGCATGGATGATGTCCTCACTATTCTTCCTGACGGCAAGATGCAGGTGAGC
>CALFBF010000078.1 GCA_937949965.1 uncultured Roseibacillus sp. | reverse complement strand
TGCTCTCGCCGTTCCAATGTTGCCGACATTACCAATACGAATGCCATCCCCTGCGCCATTAGTCGCTGCAGAAGCATTTCCTCGGCCTTGAATGGTCCCGGTATTGTCAATCGTGAAGGTGTTACCGTCCGCACCAATCTCTACTCCGAGACCAGAGCCTTCGTTACCTGCTCCTGCATCAATCAAGCCTCCTTCTTGATTATTTACAGTGAAGTCTTGCGCAGTACCATCCGCATAGAATGTGCCGTTACGCTGATTCCCAGTGCCTACGATGTTACCGCTGTTATTAACTGTTAGACCGGTGCCATCGAGATTAAAAGCTCGGCTACCTGAAGAAATGGTCCCCGAGTTGTTCACCACTCCATTGCTGTGATCCGCGCCTTCGCCTGCAACGGCATTACCAAAGTAAACTCCGTTCTGCGTGCCCGATATGGTGCCCGAGTTATCCAGTGTTCCCTCGAAAGAAATACCGTTCACAAACCGAACTCCACCCACGGTGCCGTTCGCTCCTTCGGAAGCAATTGTGCCTGAGTTTGTGATCTCTGCTCTCGCCGTTCCAATGTTGCCGACATTACCAATACGAATGCCATCCCCTGCTCCATTAGTCGCTGCAGAAGCATTTCCTCGGCCTTGGATCGTTCCCGTATTATCGACCTCGAAAGTATTTCCTCCGGAGTCGATTTCGAAACCAGCACCAGAACCTTCGTTCCCTACTCCTGCATCAATACGGCCTGCATTATTCAAGGTGACATCATTAGTATCGCCATCAGCATAGAACGTTCCGTTGCGCTGATTACCGGTTCCCTCAATCACTGCTCCAGCAGCATTATTGATAGTCGCACCATTACCGGAAGTAATGTCGACCGCTCGGGACGCACCCCGAATAGTCCCACCTGCTTGGTTATTGATGGTAGTATTGTTTGCTGCAGATTCTACCGTCTGGGTGACACCCTGTGTCGTAAGCGCTCCCGCATTAGTCAGAGTCGCACCACTATCATTCAAGAGAATCGCAGGAGAGCCGTTCACATTTACCGTTGTTCCAGTAGCTACCTGTAATTCCTCACCACCCGACTGGGATTCGGTAGTCGTTGTCCCAGAAGGAACAACAGTCTGCGCCGAGAGACTCGCAACACAAATGGGTAGGATAACTAGCTGGCGGACTTTCGAGAATAGAAACGAGCTGGGAGTCAGGCACTTCCTCTCCGAAAAAATCGGCTGAGAGCATATTGTTGTTTTCATGTCTTATGAGGGTAAGACATCTTCCGGGACCAGAAACTGCAGTGAGTTCTTTCAAGAAGATGAATTCTTACACAAGAACATCCGCTGAAAGACCTGTGGGGTTTCAGGAAAAATGCCTCCCCGTCCTTTTTTCCTCCTCATCAGACCACGTAGGAATCTTGACTGAACCACAACTACAACTCAGAGCACATTTCTCCCCTTCTCAAAAAACGCCCATTGAGAACTTCCCATTCCACCTCATTCCTTATTCCCCACGGAAGACGAAGCAAGTGGGACGGCCCGGACACGCAACAGGATCACCCTTAGCGGTTAGTTGACCAGTCTCTTCATCAACCGCAAAAACCTGCACGTCTGAAGAAAACTGGCCACCTGCCAAAAGCCATTTTCCACTTGAGCTGAGATTAAAGTTTCGCGGAATCCGCACCCCTGCCGAAACAGTCTGGATACGTTCTAACTTCCCCTCACTAACAAGCTTATAGACCGAGAGACTATTCCGCGCAATAGGACTCCCCTTTTCTCTCGTTCTCAAATCTCGCTGAGAAGTATAAACGAACTTTCCGCTTGGATGGACCACAATCTCGGCACAGCTCAGTTCCTCCTTATCCGTCCCCTCCGGAACCGCAGAGAGCGTCTGATGTTCGGCGAGCGATCCATCTTCGCTATTTACGGTGAAGATAGTAACAGTTACGTTGAGTTCATTAAGAACATAGGCGAAGCGCCCATCCGCCGAGAACTTCATGTGACGAGGCCCGCCACCGGGAGCTACTTTACCAGCACCTACGGAAACCAGCTTCGCAGTCTCGGTGTCGAAATCATAAATAACAACCTGGTCGAGACCGAGGTCCGGGGCATAGGCGAACTTATTCTCCGGGCCCGCTGCTAAGTAATGAGCATGTGGCGCATCCTGACGCCCCGGCAAAATACTAGAACCCTCGTGCTGAATCACCGAGACCGGCTCAGATAAGGAGCCATCCTTCTTTGCTTGGTAAGACACCACCGAGCCACTGCTATAGTTGGAAGCAAAGACAACCTGACCCGTGGCATCAACCGAGACGTGACACGCCCCTCTGCTCTCAGTCAGTGAGCGATTGAGAACATCCAAAGTGCCGTCCTCCAAAATCTGCAAAGCACCAATGGCACCATTTTTCCCTTTTTCACCCTGGGTGTAACAGGTCGCATAGAGAACAGGCTTCGTCGGATGAAGCGCTAAGAAGCCTGCGCCAGGGAGACTGACAGCTTCATTAAGAGGGCTCAGAGTGCCCTTCTCCTCATCTAGTTCCGCAATCCGAATCCCGGCAGAACCCGCTGCAATGTATACTTGCTCCCCGAAGGAAGAAGAAGTGAACGCAACTATACCAGTTAGAATTTGGACCGCTTTCATATCACCACTCCAACAGTTCCCGCCTCAGAGAGCAAATGGAATTATGCCCGCTTTTTGCGGCGCTTCCGATCCCGCAATGGATGCGCAATCTGCTGCAAATAACCCACTAGACACCACGATACCGTCATCGCAACGATCAAAGGAAGAATGGGAGTCCAGAGTTCACGTAAATTCAAGAGACCCAACACAAAAGCGAACAAACCGATGCACAAAACAGTCAACACAATAAGTTGAGAAAAAGGTTTCAAATAGAGGGCCACAAAGGCCATCAAAACGATCTGGAAATAAAGCAAGACCTCCCAACCCAGTCCCAACCTCTCAAAAAACTTAGCTTCACTTGGCCTTGGGAACCGCAAGAGGCTAAATGCCTCGGCCACGAGACGACGACTTTTGATCCCTTGCTGGTTCGTCGTATCAACCAACACAACACCCTCCGATAGTTGCAACGGCTCTTCCTCTTCCGTGGTAAAGAGCGCTGTCGCTGAGATCAATTCCCGCTCGAGCCCCTCACTCTGCATCACTTTGGCACGTCCAAAATCATCAAGTGGAACGACCGGTCCATTCTCTCCCAAACGCAAATAACGACCCGGGATAATCTGTAACTCATCGAGTGGCACTCCCTCCATCCGCATCGCCAAGCTCAGCGACCACGAAGGAAGAAAACCGCCTTCCCAACGAGTGAGCACTGGCAGTCGCCCCGGCACCCGGTATTGCAGATCGCGCCCGCCAAAATCGGGAAACGCAAACTGAATTCCCGGATGAGCTGTTACCGAGGGAGGGACCGCAACTTGGTTCATCACCGGCAGACCAGAGGCGACCCCGACCAGAGCGTCTTTTGCGAGGAGCGAATTCTCTAAATACTCCGGTGGCTTTGGCTCCGGCACCTCTTGCAGATCAATCGGCAACAAGACCTCGCGAAAAGGTCGCAACGAACTATCTAACGCCCGCAGCTCCAGCTCCGCCGCAGACTCCCAAGTAAGCGGTTTCGAAAAAGCGACCTCCCGTGCTCCCGCCTGATGCAACTTGGCCAACAAGACGGCATACTCAGAGGGTTTCGGCTCTGCTTCGTCAAAAAGCTCCCGAGCCTGAGGCACCTCCACCAGATCCCACGAGTCCGCCTTCTCACTCGTCTCTAACTGCCGCAGATCCCAGCCACGGCCATCCGCGCTCGTTTCCAAAATCACCTGATTCGGATCAAGCTGCTGCGCCCACGAGAGCAGAGAGCGGAACAACCCTTCCTCACTGCGACGAAGAAGCGCAAAATCTCCCGAATAGAGACTAAAAATAAGCCCCACCTCCAAAGTGAGGGCGGCAAGCACAATCCGAGCTGTCCAAGTGCGGAACACGAACCCTAAGGATACGAAAAAACGCCATCGCCACGCACTAACTTTCCCTGCCATCCGTGTTGAAGCATCACCGAATGGCACTCACGGCATAAAGTCACTATGCAACAACCCCAACCGAGTAACAAAGACGCCTGTCTCAGAACGAGCTAATCCGAGGCTAAAGCACGGATTAGAGAACTATTCAGATAGTAGTTCGAACGACCAATTTTACGTTTTTCTAAAAGCTCTTTGTCAGCCAAAGCGTCCAAATACTTTGCCGCCGTAATCCGTGAGACACCTAGCCCTTCCACTAGAAAACTGATTTTGGTGTAAGGGTGAGTGAAGAGAATATTGACCAAATCTTGGGAGTAGAAGGGAAACGCTTCTCGAATACGGTGCTTCATCTCAAGAACCGCGCTACGAATAACCCGAATAATCTCAATAGTGCGGGCACTACTATCAGCCACGGCTTCTAACATATAAATAATCCACTCTTCCCAGTTCTGCTTCTCTCGCACTTCTTGCAAAAGTCGATAGTAATCAACCTTAGTCTCTAAGAGCGAACGGCTCAAATACAGAACAGGAATATTAAGCAGCCCTTCCTTGACGAGATAAAGCACATTCAGAATACGTCCGGTTCGTCCATTGCCATCGTAAAAGGGATGAATACTCTCAAACTGATGATGAATCAGGGCCATTCGAATCAAGGGATCAGGATCTTGTTCGGGTGGTAAATGAATGAATTTCTCCAACTCAGACATCATGTGGTCAATCTCACTCGCACTTTGTGGCGGAGTGTAGACGACCTTTCCACGATGATCTTTAAGCGTAGTGCCAGGAACACGACGAAAGCCTGCTCTATTTTTCTCGAGGCAGGCCTGAATAGTAAGAATTTGAGAATTGGTGAGAAGCCGAGTTTCTTTCACAGAGCTAAACCCTTCGGCCAAAGCCTCGCGGTAATAGAGCACCTCTTTGGCAGCAGGATCTAGCTGACTATCAGGAGAGGCATCTCCGCGAAAAAGCTCGTCTTGAGTCGTTACTATATTCTCGATCTCTGAGCTAACCTCCGCCTCCTGAAGAGTAAGTGTGTTAATGAGAATCGCTTGGTTCGGGATCGTCTCCGCGATTCCCTTCAATTCAGCCAAAGTGCGGCTAGCCTTATTCAAGGCTTTAAAAACAGCAGGAGTTTCAAACTGAGAAAAATCAAACTCTCTCAGCGAAGACGGAGAACCTAGGTGCATAAAATTTGTGAAGTTCTATACACATCAAAATAAAAACGTAAAGAAAACGAGGAAAACTTTACACGTCCTCAAAAAGCGCCTCCAAAAAACAAAAGTTATTTGTAAACTCGCGACGGATAACCATCTCGTAATTAAAACGAAACGCAGAGAACAAAAGTTCTCTGTCGAAATCCTGGATGAAGCCAATTCTGTGCACACGAAAAGAGGGCGTTCGAACCCGCTTCGCGATGAGCTCAGATGACTTCTTG
>CALFBF010000077.1 GCA_937949965.1 uncultured Roseibacillus sp. | reverse complement strand
ATCCTCTGGCGAGAGTGGAAGGAGCCAAGAACGAGACGGAAGAAACTGATGGGAAAGGGACTCAGCGAAGAAACCGCCTCCACAAGCACCTACAATGGGCGAGGAGCGTGGTGGAATAGGGGAGCGAGTCACATCAACAGAGCGCTGAAGAAGAAAGACTTCGACTACTTGGGAGTAGTGAATCTGCAAGAAAGAATGCACATCCATGAGCAGACCTCATTCTGATGAACCGCCGTGGTAAGGAACCGTATGCCCGGTGGTGTGAGAGGTGGCGGGGGCGACACGGCCGCCTACTCGATGTGCACCCGGAGAGGGCATATTGACTAGCGGTTCAGTTCTACTATCACTGGCCGGTTGAGATAGAAATTCGTCACAAAACAGCTTGGAAGCTAATAGGTTTACTCCCTGTCAAAACGTGAATCTAGTTCCTCACATTAGCAGAGGAGAGTGGGTTACGAATGTGCGCTCCAAAGCTGATGAAAGGTGGCAAACTACTTCGTTTTGCGAACAGAAATCAGAGTGATGAATGACTTGTTATTCGACGGTAAACAGAAGTAAGCTCAAGAGAGTAAAATAATTTTCTGTATATTGATATGGATAAGAAACGGCATCTAACGCACGTCGGGAATGCAGCTCCGTCTTTTTTGACTTCGGTTCTTACTGCTGCCTGCGCCTTTGTGACTGCTTTCTTCTTAATTGGAAAGATGGACTGGCAGGTGAGATTTGATTTATCTTCCCCTGACATACGTCTGTTATCGGCGGGGTTCTTTGCGGTTACCACATTTGTCTTACTCAGGGTGGTAGCTTATGCTTGTTGGTGGATTAGGGAGACTCGGGGGAGTCCTCTCTCTGAGCGACTTTTGCCAATCGCGATTTTGACGATGCTGTTGGCTAGCCACCTTTTTTATGTTTCATGGAGAGTAGCACTTGTCACTTTTTTCTTAGTTCTCTGTTTCCTGTTACCTATGAGGAAGTTACGATCACGAAGGGCAAGAGAGAGTAGAACGTGATAAGCTGATAGACAATACTTTGAAGCTCGATTCGGAATGAGTATTTGGAAAAAAGATTTATCTCAGACGGCTCTTGGCCGTTTGGTGGTAAGTGTTATTGTTCCGGGATATCTTGTGTTTTGGGGGATAGATGCGCTGGTGAAGGGGCAGATCTATCTGAGGGGAAGTTATTTTGATGGCGAGGGGATTGTTTTTTATGGACTGGCACTGACGTTATTTGGCCTATCTGGGCTCTTTCTACCTTCTCTGGATGATATAATGAGTGGTGGTGTGCATCGCTTCCACTATCTCAGAATGATTGTTTGTTCTCTTCTTGCAGCTATTTTTATTGGGATAGGTTTTTTTGTGGGTGTTTAAGGGGAAATGAAATTTTTTGATCTTGCCCCACAAAAAAACGGAGCCCGATTGGACTCCGTTTTTGGTAAAGATTGATTGGATGAGGAGGGGTTAACCTTCCTCGGTAGCGGCTGGTGCTTCGGCCGCAGGAGCACTGAGCTTGGGCTTTTTGGCCCGGCGAGTAGCTCCGAAACGCTTTTGGAACTTGTCGATGCGTCCTTCGGTATCGACGAACTGAGCCTTACCAGTGAAGAACGGGTGAGAGTCCGAGGTGATACCCATGGATATGACGAAGTGCTCGACGCCGTCGATTTCTTCGGTCTTGTCCGACTTGACAGTCGAACGGGTAAAGAAGCGCTTGCCGGTGGTCATGTCGTGGAAGACGACCGGATGATAATCGGGATGAATGTCTGTTTTCATGGGAATCCGAGGTGGAATGCGACGTTACCGACGCCGCTAGGAGGCGAGGATTAACCACGGCCTGACCAGAGAGTCAAGGCTTGAGCGAAAAGGCTTTTCCTCAAAAAGAGTCAGCGCTGAAAACGGAGTAGGATGGGATCGATGAAGAGATCGAGGAAGTTGTTATACCAATTGTAGACAAAATCCCGCCAGCCGAGTTCAGTAGAGGAGAAGCAAAGCAGGGCCGAGAGCAGGATGATATTAGCCAATATAATGAGCATGAGGGAGAAGAAGGTTTCGTTCTCCTTGAGGTCAGGTTGGTCACGCGGAATCATCCAACAGGTGAAGAGGAGGTGGAAGGTCCAGGTGGCCCCGACAATGAGAAAAAGGCCTTCCCGAAAATAAGGAATTCCGGGGATGAAGTAGTTGAGCGGGATGAGAACGAGGAGGTAGATCAGGGACCAGAAGGGGATGAAGTAGGGCGAGAGGGCGATGAGGACGTTGGATTTATTCGTCACGACATAGCCGCCGTCGAGCCCGACTGAGAAGCCGGAGACCCGGCCAAAGGAGAGGTAGATGAAGATGACGTGGGTGAGTTCATGCCCCAGGACGTAGAGATAGAGCCAGAGCTTGCGCGCGACCCCACTGACTAAGAGGCAGGTGCAGAGACTGCAGCCGATGGTGAAGAAGAGGAAAGCAGGAGTCTGCCAGAACTGATTGATGAAGCTTTCGGAGGTTTCTGAATTTTTCTCCGAGACTCGCTGAAAGAGGGTGATGGTGGTTACCGCACAAGGAATGGCTAGGAGGAGGCCGATGAAAAAGCGTAAGATGCGGGTGGGGAGAGAGAGGGGATGCTCCTCGGGTTGATCAAAGTCGATGGTGCCAATTTCTGGCAAGGGGATATCGAGCGAAGCCTGCACCATACGGAGGTTTTTGCGGCCACTGATACGGCGATTCGAACGTGCTTTTGCGACTCGGTTAGCAGTGCGAAGCGCTTCTCCGAGCGGGGGACGTTTTTTGAGAGGCTTCTTCCGCGCCCGACGAGCCCGCTTTTTTTGCGCGCTCAGGTTGATTTGCTTTCGTCCCGGTCCTCGTCCTGCCATCGAGTGGGATTTTACGAATATTTAGGAAAGGTTAAAGAAGTTTTCGAGCCACGATAACTTCTTGGCATCTTACTTGGTTTCTTCGAGGAAGAGGCGTTCGAGCGAGGTGCGGGGGTGAGAGCAGCTGAGGAAGGTGCTCTCGGGGTCTGCGGTGACTAGTTGTTTGATTTTGGCGAGAAGCTGCGGAGAGGCGTTTTGTAACATCACTTCAGTCTGATCTTCCAATGCTACGAGCTTGTCGAGCGGTCCCTGCTTGAGCATCTTGCCCTGATGGATAATGCCGATGGTGTCACAGATTTCTTGCACCTGTTCGAGTAGATGCGAGCAGAGGAAGACGGTGATCCCTTGTGATTTGAGATTGAGAATAAGGTCGCGAATCTGTCGCGAGCCGAGGGGATCAACTCCGGCAGTTGGTTCGTCGAGAATGAGGAGGCGCGGTGATTGGATGAGGGCTTGGGCAAGCCCGATCCGCTGCAGCATCCCTTTAGAATATCCCGCTAGCCGTCGTCCTCCGGCTTCACCGAGAGAAGTCAATTCGAGGAGTTCTTCGATCCGAGCCTTGAGGGAGGACCCTTTCATTCCGCAGAGCTTACCGTAGAATTTTAGGGTCTCGCGACCAGTGAGGTGTTTGTAAAAGTAGGGATTTTCCGGCAGGTAACCTACGTCTTTACGAGAATCTGTTTTGAGCGAGTTTTTCCCAAAAATTTCGCAGCTACCGCTCGTCGGCGCGAGTAATCCTAACAGCGCTTTCATTGTGGTGGACTTGCCCGAACCATTTGGTCCAATGAGTCCGTAGACTTGTCCCGGTGCGATGGTAAGCGAGACCTGATCAACCGCCCGGTGAGGAGTGCGTTTGATCGCGGTAGGAAATTCCTTTACGAGATCTTTGATTTCGACAGCAAGTTCGCTCACGAGAGGAACGATAGCGGTGTTTGGTGGTTGTGGAAAGCGGGGAAAACGTTTTCAGTGTGGCCGCTATGTTAAAAAGAATAACAACCTTTATCAGTGCTCTTCTCATTTCCTTAGGGCTGAACTCTTGTCTTGAATCTGATACCACGATTTCAGTAAAAAAAGATGGTTCGGGAACTCTAACAGAAAATGTTTTTCTAGGTGCTCAGATGATGGGACTTATGCAAATGGGTGGCGGCGCGGAGGGAGAAGATCCTCTCGCCCAATTCAGCGAAGAATCCTTGAAGGAAAAAGCCAAAGTCTACGGCAAAGGAGTCGAATTTGTAGAAGTCAAAAAGGAGAAAAGAGACGGCGGCATCAACTACGTCATGGTTTACAAGTTCGCAGATATTGCTGAGGTGAAGTTTACCCCCGGCGCTTCGCTCAATCCGATTGAAAAGATTGAGGAAGAGGGAGAGAAGATTTTTTCCTTTGAGGATGGCGAACTCACGATTGAATTACCAAATCCTGCGGAAGAGGAATATGACTTCGGAGGCGAAGATGTTGGCGAGGAGCAGATGGCGATGATGGTTCCGATGATGGCGGGTCTTAGGGTGAATGTCTCGCTGGTGTGCGAAGATGAGATCGAGTCCACTAATGCGACTTACCGTGATGGCAATACCATTACTTTGATGGGCATGAACTTTGATGAGTTGATGACTAATGAGGGAGGTATCGAGGTCATGAAGAAGCTCAAGGTCGAGACTCGGGAAGAGTTCGCGGTCGCGGTCAAAGAGGTGAAGGGCTTTCAGGTCGAAGCGGAGGAGAAGGTCTCCATTAAATTCAAGTAAAGGAGTCGCTCTCGGGTTACTCTCCATTACTGGTGGTCCTTCATGAAGGGCCACCTTTTTTTTGTGTGCGCCCGGCAGGGCGCACTGACTAGGGGGTTCAAGTCCCCTGTGGGCCCGGTAGAGGGAACCGCTAGCTGGACGGCAAGGCGTGCATCGCGAGGTGTTAGGAGGAAGAAGCAAAAAAAGTTAGCCGAAGGCATGGCAGATCAGTTCGCCCTGATTGGAAACCTGAAGGTTATCTCCGGTAACCTCACTCTAATGAACTGTCGCGATACGGAACGATACGTCTTGTGTTGCGAGAGTAGGTAGGGGCAACCCCTCTGCCTGCTCGGATGAGAAAGCGCATCTTTGCTGTCACTTTGCTCTCCTTGATGGGAAGGTGAAGCTCTAAATTGTCATCGACTGGAATCCACCGTCGACAATGAGTTCGGTGCCTGTGAGGAAGCTTCCGGCGTTGTTAGAGGCGAGTAAGAGAGTAGCTCCGATGAGTTCTTGTGGAGTTCCGAAGCGCGAGGCAGGGGTATGGCGAAGGATCTCAGCAACTCGCACTTCATCAAGCACGCTTCGATTCTGTTCGGCGGGGAAAAATCCTGGCACGAGGGTGTTCACGCGGATATCGCGGTCAGCCCACTCCCGAGCAAGATTGCGAGTGAGATTGTGAACGGCAGCCTTGGACGCAGAGTAGGTGAAGACGCGGGAAAGAGGATTCAATCCTGAGATAGAGCCCAGATTGATGATAGAGCCCGGGACGTCGCGAGAGAGGAAGTAGTTTCCAAAAATTTGGCAGGCTCGCATGACACCCACGACGTTGGTGTCAATGATACGGAGGAATTCCTCATCAGTGATTTCAATGAAAGGAGTGGGTGAATTCACTCCGGCGCCATTGATGAGAATATCAGCGCGGCCCGATTGCGCGATGACCGAGTCGAGAAGGTCATTGAGAGATTCTCGTTTTCCGACTTCGCCTTGGGCGAAGTAGCCTTTGCCTCCCGCAGCTTTGATTTTGGCCAAGCGATCGTTGGCTTTGGATTCGTCCCGACCAACGAGGACGACTTCTGCTCCTGCTGAAGCCAATCCTTCCGCCATCGTACCACAAAGTTCTCCAGTGCCGCCGATGACAACTGCTACTTTTCCTTCGAGGCCAAATAAGTTTGAGAGATATTCGTTCATGCTTCGGAGATACCCCGATTAGCACGCAGGCTCACGCTCTTTTCCAACTTATTTTGCCATCGGGGTGGATGTTATTTGGATTCGAGGTGGAACTTGAGCTGTGGGCTGTAGAGGTCTGGCTCCAGTAAGAAAGAATCGTGCCCCTTGTCTGAATGAACGGTGAGGTGAGTTACCGGTACTTGGGAACGTTCGAGGTCTGCTACCAATTCAGCCTGTTCTTCGGGGTAGAAGCAGAAGTCCGAGTCGATCGAAAAGACGAGGAATTGATGACCTGCTTCGCGAGAAGGGGCAAAGAGTGCAGCAGGGTCTTCTGCTTGAGCTTCCTCTAGCGCATTGTAGCTCGACCACATATCGGCAATGCGGAGGTAGGTATTGGCGTCGAATCGTTGGGTGAACTTCTTACCCTGATGCAGCATATAGGACTGGAAAGGATCGGTGACTTTACACCAAGAAAGCATCTCTGTTTCGGGCACTATTTCTCGTTTGGCACGGCGCTCGAAGGCATCGATATGCACAAAGGTTTTGTGGGAAATCATGCGGGCGAGCGCGAGCCCGAGATTGGGTTTACCAGAATCATAGTAGTCCCCCCCGTTGAAGTAGGGGTCATTCTCAATGGCAAGGATTTGCTCGAAGAGAAGGAGCCGGTTGAGGATGGTGTTCTTGTATGAAGAGGCAATGGAGACCACTTTGCGGACTCGTTGGGGAAAGAGGTTCGCAAAGGTAAGGGCACAGAGCCCTCCTACCGAGGGGCCGACGATGGCATGTAAGGACTCCACTTCAAAAGAATCTAACAGTGCAGCAGCAAGGCGTGCTTGATCGCCAACCGTGATGCGAGGGAAGGAGGAACCGTAGGGGAGTTTGGTTGTGGGGTCTTTTGAGCCCGGACCGGTAGAGCCGTAACAACCTCCTAGGTAGTTCGGAGAGAGGACACAGAAGCGGTCAGTATCGATTGCCTTACCTGGTCCGATGAAGTCGTTCCACCATCCGTCGCGCAGCTCTTCATTGAAGTGCGGAACCCCGGGAATTCCCTCATTAATCCCCGCCGCATGATGAGAGCCAGAGAGGGCGTGAAAGAGTAGGATAACGTTAGATCGATCCGCGTTCATTTCGCCGTACTGCTCGTAGGCGATCCGAGGCGATTGCAGAATAGTTCCTTCTGCGACGGTGAATTGGTCGAGTTGGCAGAATTGGGTCGAGACGAGGTTATGAGTCACGGTCAGAGAGTAAGATTTTGGACGGAAAGTCTCGGGAATGACAGTCTTTGTTTTGATGATTCCTCCCTAAGCGAGCCCTCGTAGTGGGAAAATTTCGACCGCTACCCCTGAGCTGTATAAGGAGGAGACTGGGGGCGTGGTTGGTGCTGGAAAACGATTCCAAGTGAAGGGCAACAGAGAAGGAGAGTCGCAGTGGGCAACCTGGTAAGGGTAAGGACGGTGATGAACTTGCCCAATTTTTAGCATTCCATTCTTGGTCTGTGAGAAGAGGAGATAACGTTCGAGCAGAAAGAATTCCAAGCTCTCACTATCAGCCGTTTGGATGTCACCTTCGACACGGTAGCGGAAGCGTGCTTGTTTATGAGAGCCTCGCCTTTGGGAGCAGAAGGTGAGTTCTGGAGCCCGTTGTTCGAAGCTCATTTCAGCGTGTTGATAGGGGAGGTGAAAGAGCTTGCGGGCAATTTCGACCGCGATGGTTTGATTGGCATCGAGGGAGTAGAACCACACGCCGGGACGTCCTTGTTCGTCGTAGACGTAGGTCCGCAAATTGAGTTCAAGGAATGAGGAGAGACCGGGAACAGGAGGCAAGAAGCGAGGGCGAACGTCCTGCATCCGAAAGGGAACAATTCCGAGGTAAGCCTTTTCCTGAAAGGTGTCGAGATGAAGGCCCGAGGGGAGAGTTGCGGCAATGGTTGCGGGATCGAACTCCCAGTGAAGAAAGAGTAAATCCGACCAGCGCTGATACATCACCGGCGACCCCGTGGGCCGTTGGCGAGGAGCCTCACGCTGTCGGGCGTTTGGCATTGTTATTTCTGGGGATCAGGCTTTGAGCCCGTGTTCTCATCGTCATTCTCTTCTCCATCACCGGGTTCGATCGGGGCTTGGGAATAGAGGTCTTCTTCTTCTGCGTCTGGGCCAATGAAGTTCTTGTCGTCATCTTCTTTTTCGAGAGAGAGATCACCGTGTTCGTCGGGGTCAAGATCATGGCTGTGCTCCTCGCAATGATAGTCTTCATCGTGATAATGATCGTGGTCGTGGTCGTGGTCGTGGTCGTGGTCGTGGTCGTGGTAATGGTCGTGGTCGTAATCGTAGTCTTCTTCTTGATCCTCCCCTTCTTCTTCATCCTCTTCAGGACGGCTGGTTGCCTTCGGCGCGGCTAGTAGGCGAGCCATGCGTTCTTCTTCTTCTGCCTTTTCGCGAGCAGCTTCTCGTTTGCCTAACAGATAGGCTAACCAGATACAAATCTCGTAGAGCAGATACATCGGG
>CALFBF010000076.1 GCA_937949965.1 uncultured Roseibacillus sp. | reverse complement strand
CAACTTTCGCAATCTGCCACTAGACAATTGAACTCCTCCCGTTAATTTCTCAGCCTTTATGGCGACTATACCCTTGGAAGATGAGTTTGAGGACATTCTGGGCAAAGCGATGCGTGGGACCAACATGTCGCGGGAGTTTCTCTCTTCGCTGACGGAAGTTCCTGAGGAGGAGATTGCGAAGCTGGAAGACGGTGAGTTTAGCGAAGCTCCTCTTCGTCGCGTGGCCGCCTCGCTCGGGCTTGATGCCGATTCCCTTGTGGAGCGGGCACAGAAGAGTTGGCAACCGGCTCCAATTGAGATTGAGGGTCTTCGCCAGTTCATCACTCCTCACAAGGATTACACTGTGGCTTCTTATCTGATCTGGGATCCGGATACGATGGAGGCTGCTATGTTCGACACTGGGACCAATGCCGACGATGCTTATTCGCTGGTGCAAGCACTTGGGTTGGATGTGAAGCAGCTCTTCCTCACCCACACTCATGGTGACCACATCAAGGCCGCTTCCAAGATTAAGCGCTGGGGAAAGGTGACGGCCTATACTTTGGGGAAAGAACCCGCGCCAGATGCGGTGCGTTTCCAAGAAGGTGATCAGTTCAAGATTGGACATCTCGGTGTTTCCACTCGGCTCACCTGGGGGCATTCCCCAGCTTCGGTGACCTATGTGATTGAGGGGCTGGAGCGACCAATCGCCATCGTTGGAGACGCGGTCTTTGCGCAGTCGATGGGAGGTGGCATTGTTTCCTATCAAGCGGCTCTCGAAACCAATCGAAAAGAAATCTTCACCCTCGCTGATGAAACCATTATCTGCCCCGGGCATGGCCCCGTGACCTCAGTGGGTGAAGAGAAGGCGCACAATCCCTTCTTCCCGGAGTTGAAGTAGAAGAATCCCGAAAAAATAGTCTTAATGAAAAAAATAGCATTTGTCGGTGTCGGTCGTATGGGCGCCAATATGGCTCGCCATCTGAAATTGGATTGCGGATATGAAATCACTGCGGTCTACGATGTTAATCGTAGCTCGGCGGTTAGTTTAGCAGAGGAACTAGGGACGGTTGCTCCAGAAACACTCGCCGAAGTGACCGCTGCTGCTGACCTTATCTTCACGGTGGTGACTAATGATGACGCCATGCGTGCTATCTTCTTGGGAGAAGGTAATTTGTTAGAGAATTCCTCTGGAAAGACTTTTGTGAATTGCGCCACTCTTTCTCCAGGTGTCCATCGCGAGGTCTATCAGGCTGGCAAAGCGGTGGGTGCGGAGGTTCTTGAAGCGGCGATGGCTTCCAGCATTAGTCAAGCGCGGGAGGGGACTCTTTATCTCATGATTGGTGGCGAAGAATCCGTCTTCACTTCAAATCAAAAAGTGCTCGAAGATCTCTCCGTCAACCTACGTTACTGCGGTGAAATCGGGAAAGCTGCCGAGGTGAAGTCCTTGGTGAATATGGTGATGAATATCAACACCGCTGCCTTAGCAGAGGGCTTGGGGTTAGCCGATGCCCTTGGCTTAGATTTGGCAATGGTGCGCGAGGTCTTCTCGCAAACAGGAGCAAACTCGCGGGTGTTAGAGACGGATGGCGATGACATGGTCGATCGTGATCATGAGTGCTGGTTTTCCTCTGAGCATGCGGCCAAGGATTCTGGGATTGCCGCTGATCTTGCCGCTTCAGTGGGATTGAATCTTCCCGTGAATGAGGCAACCCGTGCTCAGTATGAGAACATGGTGGCGCGTGGGTTAGGCGATCTCGATAAGAGCGGGATTGCGGAGTTGACCTTCAAAGGGCGCGGCTCGTAGTTGTTTTCAAATAGCCTTACTTACGGGCCTAAAAAAAGGAGCAGTGACAAACTTGCCACTGCTCCTTCGAAAGAATTAGACGCCTCATCCACCACCGGCAGGTGGGGTGGCGATCTCTCCTTTGTGGAAGAGAGCCCAGTCGTCGAGGTTGTTGAGATTCACGGCATCTTTGATGGTGCCGTCATCAGCACGACCAGCTTCGGCGAGGATGCTAGCACGCGTAGCATCGTCGTGGATGTAACCGTCAACGGCCTTGTTGAGTGCTTCGATGGCGGCGGCGTCGATAGTGCCATTTGCTGCGATCCACTCTTCGCACTGCACGTAGCTAGGCTTTTGCGAGTTGATGAAGTTGAGGAAAGAATCGCGATCAACTTTTACTGCGTCGAGGACCATCTGGTCATAGCCTGCGCCTGCAGCAGGGTACTCGTCATGGAGTTTTCCCACTGCGGCGAGGGAGGCTTTTTGCCAGAGGCGAGGGAGGTGTTGCACTCCGAGAGGGCCGGCCGTGGCCGAGCTGATGGTTGGGACGATTTTACTCATAATTGTGTGTTGATTATTGACCTATGAAAGGAGGCTTACTTTTTAGAAGAAAGCGGCCGCGAAGCAACTTTTCTTTAATGACTATGGCCGTGGTCATGTCCGTGCCCGTGCTCATGGTCATGAGTATGGTCATGAGGGTGTCCATGATCGTGGGGGAGGTGTAGCGCATGTGCGGCGTCGTGTTTCACGGTTTCATAGATGGTGTGGAGAGGAGTGCCGGTCTTTTCGGCAGCGGCACGGCAGTCTTCGTATTCGGGAATGACTTTAGCGGCGTGGCCGGGGACTTCCGCGATTTTGACCCGAATCTCCCCATGTTTCGTTTTCACGGTTTCGATACGTCGCGGGAGGGAGTCGCGCCGCACTTCTTGCCGTCGCACTCCGAGGGTCGAGGTTTCTGCCAACAGGGTCGCTTGTAGACTGTCAGCGTGGGAAGGCTTGGCGAGGACTTGCATGAGAACCCCGGGGCGATCTTTTTTCATCTGAGCGGGGAGCACGGCGACGTCGAGCGCACCTTGTTCCATGAGGAGGCGGGAGACGTGACCGATGACTTCGGGGGATTCATCATCGAGATTGCTCTCTAACTGGACGAGCGTTTCGGTGATGAGTCCTTCGCCTTGTTCGGATTCTCCCAAGATGAGCCGGAGAACGTTTGGGTATTTAAAGTCGGCGGTGCCTGCGCCGTAACCGATGGTGTCCAAAGTCATCGGTGGGATGGGACCGTAGCCATCGGCTACTTCGGAGAGAATGGCGGCCCCAGTAGGGGTGACCAGTTCTTTCTCAATCGAGCTCCCGGTGATGGGGCAACCTTTCAGGAGGGAGAGCGCGGCAGGTGCAGGGAGGGGAATCTCTCCGTGAGCTCCGAAGACGAAGCCGCGACCGAGGGGGAAGGGGGAGACGATAATGCGCTCGATCCCGAGAGCTTCCATTCCTGCTAGCGCACCACAGACGTCGACGATGGCGTCTACTCCACCGACTTCGTGGAGATGGACTTTATCGACTTCAGAGTTGTGGATGGCAGCTTCGGCCTCACAGATTCGGTAAAAAATGCGATTGGCCTTTTCTTTGACGCTTGGCGACAGGTCGGACTCG